>NZ_LT900021.1:307965-615931 GCF_900198835.1 Thermococcus henrietii
GCCACGTTGAAACCCACCAGCCTCTCGAGGGTTATAAAGCGCGTGATGAAGTTCCTGTTCCAGTTCCTCGGCCTGACGTTGCCCTGAACGCCGATGACGTAGTTCGGTGCTCCCTCCATGATACCGACGAGGGTTCTCAAAGCGCTCGGTCCAATGAGGTAGTCTGCATCGAGAAGAAAAACGTAGTCTGGCCGTTTAAATGCCTTCTCAATGAGTTCGAGAGCGTAGTTAATGGCCCTCGGCTTGCTCCTGCCCCTGTGGGGAGGGACGTTGATGACGAAAACCTTTCCACGCCATGAGGATTCAATCTTTCTCATGACCTCCAGCGTTCCATCGGTGGAGTTGTCGTTTATCAGGAAAACCTTGAAGTTCGAGTAGTCCTGGTTGAGCACGGAGCGGGCCGTTCTCTCTATGACGGCCTCCTCGTTGTGAGCGGGAATAAGCACGTAAACTGTCGGTTCAAAGAAGCCTCGGGGGACGGGTTTTGACTTCATTGGATAACCCCTGCGGGTGGCCAGAACCAGGAGGGTGTAAAAGATAAGGCCGGACGAGACCATCAAAAAGAGGAACAGGAGAACGGCCTCAAGTATGTAGGGAACCGGAACTAACACGGAAAACCCCGCGAGCAGGAGGATGTATAGGTAAAGCACGGATTGGAATTTGAGGGAGGGCTTCATCATAAGAGTTTTAGGTAGGGGTATATAAATAACCACTGGTTAAAATGGCCGGGATAAAAATCGTGGGAGCATCCCACCCGGGCAGGTTCACAAGGGAACTTGCTGGAGAGGGAGCGGTCGAGGGAGAAAGCACGGAGAGGTACTCCGCAGAGTTCACAATAGGGAAGCACAGGTGCAGGGTCGTCCACAACTACTCAACGGGAGAGGTCCTCGTCTGGTTCGAGGATGAGGCGACCGTGGACGTTCTGAGGAGGATTCTAAAGCTCACAAGGTACCTCGGAAGGGCACTCGCCGTTGGCGTTCTGCCTGGGCGAGAGATAAAGGGAGAGGCGTTCATAGAGGTCCCGGGCGGGAGAATAGGGGTGGTCCACGCTGGAGAGGGACTATGGATTGGCTGGGACGGAACAAACTGGTTCTTCTCCGCGACGGTGCAGGGAATAGCTGAGCTCATCGAAATCCTGGGGGCGGAACCGTGAGGAGAGCATACGTCCTGCTCCTACTGACGGTCTCGGTACTTGAGTTCCTACCCCTGTTCCTAGCCCCTGCCCAGCCGGCCCTGAGGGGGGACAACCTCGGGCACCTCTTCAAGGTCCACGAGCTCATGGATGTCGGCTGGAAACCTTGGATAGAGGAGTGGTACGCGGGCTTCCCCTTCCTCAGGTTTTATCCTCCCGCATCTTACCTGACCGCGGCGTTCTTTGGGAAACTTCTCGGGAGCGCCCTCAGGGGCTATGCGGTTACACTGATGCTGAGCGCGTTCCTCGGGGCGCTCGCCCTCCACTTCTACCTCAAGAGGCTCAAGAGAGAACCGTACATGGCACCTCTCGTTTTCCTTCTCTTCCCCTGGCACCTCGGAGTTGCGTACATCGAGGGCAACTTCCCGAGGGCGAACGCCATAAACCTCTCCCCGCTCTTTCTCCTTGGAGTTCTCCTCCTGTCGGAGCACAGGGAGAGGTACCTCATCCTTTCGGCACTCTCCATTTCACTCGTCCTCCTAACGCACCATTCAATTGTGATTCCGCTCCTGATTCTCGCGCTCGCACTTCACTGGGAGAGTCTCGGAGAGCTCCGCGTCATAGGAAACTCCCTGAGGGTCGCCGGCGCGGTGATTTTTCTAACGGCGTTCTGGTACATCCCGTTCTTCTACGACAGAAAATGGGCCGACTTCTGGAGGATGGACATGAGCCCGTGGCTGTTTAAGCACTACAGCCTCAGCCCAAGTTACCTCACGAGGCCAGAAATGGCCATGCCACTCGTCCTAACAATCCTTCTCTGGGGGATGGCTCGGAAGTTAGGGAGGGGCGACATTAGGAAGATGGTCCTCCTTGCAGCCGCCGTTTACCTCAGCCTCGGCTATTACTCCCCAACCCCCTGGCTGTACTCACTCCCGATTGTTTCCCTGATTCCCCCGTACAGGTGGCTCGATGTCACGAACGTCCTCGTTCCCCTCATAGTAGCCGACGCGCTAAGTGGGCTGGAAGTTAGGAAAGCAACGGCCGCGGGGCTAATCACCCTCGTCGTGTTGCTCGTGCCGTTCACAGGGGAGATTCCTTCTATTGGTAGCATTCCCCAAGACACGCTTCAACTTGCGGGATACCTCGCGGAACAACCTGGGAGTAGTTGGCGCTTTCTTGTGAACAACCCCGGGGCGGTTTACAGCTATCTGCCGGCCCTCTCAGGAAAGGACACGCTCAACGGCTGGTACCATGAGGGCAATCCAGCCGACAGGGAGATAGACAGGCTCTGGTACCTGATTGCAACCAATGGTAACGCGAGCCCCTACCTGAAGGCCTACGACGTGAGGTACCTAATCAACGCTAAGGAGCCGGGCTACGTGAAGGTGGCCACGATTGGGAGGTATGGGGTCTATGAAGCCAACGTCAGCTTCGTCCAGCCGGTGTCAGCCTTGATGGTTGGTCATTTCTACGACCTGCCCCTCGACTACGCTTATACGAAGAGACTCCCCCTCAACATCTCGGGGGTGAACGTTATAATATACTCCGGCAACCCAGACAACGAAACGGCGAAGAGACTCCTCAAATTCCTGAAAGGAGGTGGAACCCTCGTATGGGTTCCAAATAAGACCGGTGTGCTCTTTGGGGTCAACGCATCTGTGAGGACGATAAACTCCTCAGAGTTATCATCGGCAGTTTACAACGTCTCACGCTTCGCACAGTTCAGGTATGAAAACTCCCCATGGTACGGACCGGTGTTCACGAACGTCACACCGATAGTGAGGATGGGCAACTGGACGCTCATCGGCGTTAAAAGGGTTGGTAGGGGAACTCTCTACGCCCTCGGCGGCAACTTCCTCTACCACATAGCCTACACGGGCTCGAAGTACGAGCTGGAAATCCTGAGGGACTTAATCCCCCACGAAAAAATCAAGATAGCGAGACTCACCCGCGGTGAGGGTAGCTACTCCTTCGAGGTCACCACCGAAAGGCCGGCTCTCCTCCGCGTTTCGGAGGCGTACTTTCCATACTGGAGGGTCTATGTGAACGGACGTGAAGTTAAGGTCACCCGGGATGACAGAACGGGACTGACGTTAATAAACGTTGGGAAGGGAGCTTCAGAGGTAAGTGCTGTTTTTAAGGACCCTCTTGAGCGACTCCGCTACTATTCAGCACTCGCTTGGGCAATACTGGCTCTCTACGCTCTGATGAAGTTCGCGCCGATGAGGAGACTTTCGGGCCCTGAGCGATGATGAGGGCCACCCTATCCGAGGCCTGACCTCCTCTCCGCTCTAGAGGGGCGAGGCTTTCAAAAGAAAAATGTAAGGGCTTGCAAACGGATTTTCTTTTTTATTTTAGCCCCTTCGGTGGTATTTCGAATCGTTTATATACCCCACTAACATAAAATAACCCAAAGTAACCAAAGGTGACGCCCATGCTGGATGACATCATCTCCGGGCTATGGGAATCCCTCAAGAGGGGAGAGGTCGTCATACTGGAACGCTCCGACGTCAAGGACCAGTACCGGGGGCTGTATCAGCTCATAACGTGGGGACTCTCCAAGGGCTACTCGATACTCGTTGTTGATGTCGTTGATTCCCTCCACCTCCTCAAGGCCAAGGCAAAACTGGCCGGCTTTGACGGGGAGACCTTCGAGAAAGTCAGCGTCATAAAGATAGGAGGAAAAACCAAGGTTGGAAACGTCGTTGCGTGGATAAGCGACCTAAGCGAGCCCGTAATAGTGGCTGGGAAGTTTAGAGAAGCCTACGAGAAGTTCGTCGAGGAGAATGCACCGGTTCTCACGATAGCGCTCGGAGTCGAGAAGCTGTTCGTCGCCTCGGAGGTGCTACCAAAGAACGTTCACCTCGTTCTGAGTCTCGTTTCAAGGTACGTTGGAGATGACAGGAGACTCGCTGTTCACTTCGTAAAGACGGGCCTCCTCGATGAGAGCAGGCGGTTCCTGCTGAACCTCCTGGAAGACATAGCCACGACAGTAATCAGGGTTTCCTCAAACGGCAAGATGACCGAGTTTAAAGTTGTGAAGTCAATAAAGAAGGACATGGAAGGGGTTTCCATAAGAATATAAAACTCAAAGCTCCGAAAAGCGGAGTCCGAACTTCAGCTCCCCGTCGAGCGGGAACAGGAAGGTGTAGCTGACACCCTGCTGAATGAAGTCCCACCCGCTTTCGCTCTTGCTCAGCGTTTTTACCGGGAACTTCCATATTCTCGCTTTTCTATCGAGCTCAACGGTGAACCTCCCGACGGCGTATCTGTCGTTCACCTCAATCCTCAAGCCTTCCAGCTCCCCCGGCGCCTCCATCACGCTGTGGACTGCAACGTTAAGCTCGACCGCGAAGGTCCCCCTTCCCGAGACGGTGTAGTCAACAGTGAAGCCCTTCTCATCCGGCCTGAAGACCTTGACGACCGAGAAGTCCCCCTCATTCCTCCAGAGCCTCAGCCCGTTTCCATCGAGCGAATACCAGTAGGGCTTTCCAGCGAAGTCAGTTAAAGGTTCGTAGCGGTTCAGCCTGAAGTCGTCGAGGGTCGTTTCAGGCTTCAGGAACCGGTCCTGGAGGAGCGCCCTCCTGACTGAATCATAGGCGACCTCTTTCCTAATCTCCTCCGGAACCTCGCCCGAAAGCTCGTGAATGCTCTCGACACCGTCGCCCTCTTCCTCCGGGACGGCGCTTCCGGTGGAGTGGTAGTGCTCGTAGCGCCTTGCCAGGACGTCGGCGTAGTTAACTGCCCGTTCTTTCGAGCTCAGCTCGACGAGAGAACCGCCGAGGCCGGGCTTGAAGGAGTAGTAAAAGTTCTCTCCCTCGATGAAGACCTCCTCGAGGCCGTCGAAGTCAATGTCGCGAACGAACGTTCCAGTGGAAACGTAGCTGTTCGCCCTTATGATGTTCTCCCAGATGGCCCTGCGGAGGTGCGGGAGGTAGATTCCGCCGAAGACGCCGTGCCAGTAGGCGTCGTTGCACTGGGCCTTCAGAAGGAACCGCCTCGCCTCAGGGTTGTTCCTCACGAGTTTACTGACCATCAGCATCCTCTTGTGGGTGTAGTTGCCCTCGGGGTACTTGAAGAAGAAGTTCTTCCAGATTCCGCCCCTTACGAAGACGCGGTAGCGGTCAAAAATCCCCTCGGCCTTCAGCAGGTTCACGAACTCGACGAAGAGCCTCGCCTGCTCCGCCGGTAGGGACCACTCGCTCATCTCGAAGTAGGAAGCTATCGGCAGGTAGACGAGGCCCCTCGGCCTGAATTGCCTCAGGTACTCGGAGTAGAGGAGAACCTCTATCCTCTCGTCGCTCGAAATCCTGTCAAAGAACTCCCTGAGCCAGCCCTTCTCGTGAACCCACTCGTAGGTTCCGGGCCAGACGCCGAACTTCTCGCCGTCGTCGTGGAAGACCGCTACCTTGCTCTCGTCGCCGTCGTCGAGGGAGTGGAGGTAGTCAATCGTCTTCTCCACCGGGCGGAAGGGGATGAGGTACCTGAGCTTCTCGTCAATCGGGAAGACCACCACAGTTTCACCGCCGTCCTCCGTGTAGTAGGGCCAGTAGAGGCTTTCCTTCGGCAGGCCGGCGCTCATGAAGTGGTAGTCGTCAACGACAACGTATTCTATCCCCGCCTTCCGCAAGGTTTTCACGAGTTCGGGCTCCCAGACCCTCTCGGTCAGCCAGAGCCCCCTGGCATCGTAGCCGAGCTTTCCGGCGAATTCCTTGAGGAGGTTAATCTGCTCGACCCGGTCTTCCTCTGGAATTGATGCCAGAACCGGCTCGTAGAAGCCGGCAACGATAATCTCGACCTGACCCCTCCTCACGAGGCTTTTAAGAAGGTCGAGGTGCTCCGGTCTGTTGCCGGCTATCCACTCCAGGAGTGGGCCGGAGTAGTGGACGGCAACCTTCATGTTTGGATACTCTTCGAGCGTCTCAAGGAACGGTTTGTAGGCCCTCTCGTAGGCGCTCTCGAAAACCCAGCCGAAGTTGCCGAGGGGCTGGTGGTTGTGGATTCCGAATATCAGCTTCATGCTCCCACCACACATAATATCACTTTAAGTGATATAATCCTTTCCCCGTCAAAGGAACGAGGCAACGTAGAGCGCGAGCGCAACGGCGAGCTGGTTGGAGAAGTTGTCGTCCGGTGGGAGATTGTAGAACTCCGCTATCATCCCTGCGAGAGAACCCACGAAGGCCGGAACCGGACCCACGAGGGGAGTCAGTAGCACCATTCCGGTAATGAAGTAGGCGAGGCTACCCTCCAAGCTCTTGCCGTTGGAGAAGCGGTGTTTGCCAAAGGTCTTCCCGATTATCGCTGCGAGCGCGTCGCCGAGGGTGGCGAGCCCTATCGCACCTATGGCTATCCTCTTGGGGAAGAAGTAAACGACGATGAAGGAAGCCGCCGCGAAGTAGATGTGTGCCGCGACACGGTTCCTCTCGTGGGAGCGGGTGATGTCGTCTATGTGGTTTTCAATCTGCTCTATCCTGCTCATGACCTCTGGGGGAGCATAGACACCGAGACGCCGCTTTATGGAGTCGCGCCACTCCTCAATTACTCGGAAGGGTTCGAGAACGACGAACGTGAGGAACGATACGCCGATGAAGGATATAGTGAAGTCCCTGCCCAGGAGGAGGTAGAAGGCCGGGATTAGAAGTCCAGTGAGGTGAAGGGCCTTACGCTTGAGCTCTCGCTTGATGCTCACGTTTAATCACCTCCAGGGCTTCAAGAAGGTTCCTCACAATGTAGTCGGCGTTCCTGACCCTCTTCCCGCTGAAGTAACCCCGCCTCACGAGTATACCCACCGCTCCTATGGCCCGTGCACCCGCCATATCGGTCTCGTCGCGGTCGCCAACGACGTATACCTCTTTGTCCGGAAACCTTTCTAGGGCGAGGCGGAAGTTGTGGCTCTCGAACTTGCTGTGGCCGGTTTCACCGCTTATGATTACGTCGTCAAAGTAATCCATTATCCCCAGGACCTCAAGCTTCTTCCTCTGCCAGTTTGTTGAGGAATCGGTTATAAGGACAACCCTCGCACCGAGCTCCTTAATGCCCTCCAAGAAGGGAACGGCATCATCGTAGAGCCTTAGATGCCTGAAAAAATGATTTTCAACGAAGGTGGACAGCTCAACAAGCTCCCTCTCCGTGATTTCAGGGTATATCCTCCCAAAGAGCTCCTCAACGAGCTCGTGAAGGTCAAGGGTATGGAGTCTTTCAGAGTCCTCCAGACCCCGGTACTTAGCTACCAAGAGGTAAAGGAGGGCCCTGAACTTGCCCCGACGAACGAGAAAAGGAACCGCTCGGAGTATTGTCCTTTTTCCAGCTTCCCACGTGTTGCAAAGGGTATCGTCAAGGTCCACGAGCACGAGCATGTTAAAAGTTGGGTTTTGCGCTTTAAACCCTTCCGGTGGGAAAGTTTAAAAAAAGAAGGATTAACTTCACGGCGATGAAGGGAGAGGTATTGATAGGGGCCGGCATCGTGCTGATACTCATAGGCTTTCTGTTGGTCTTCGTGGGAACTCTCGTCTCGGCGTTTGGGAGTGGGGGAGACGTTGAGGGAGGAGGAGTGATAATGATTGGCCCCATCCCGATAGTCTTCGGCACGAACAGAAACGCGGTAACGGTGGCCTCAATAATCGCGCTCGTTCTCATGCTCCTCTGGATAGTCGGTGTTCTCCTCGTCAGGAGGGGATGAAGTGTACCTCGGCTACCTCGCCCTTCTCCTGGTCGTTGCCAAGAGCCTCGAGTGGGCGTTTGAGAGAATTGAAATACACCCCATAATAGCCCACGTCGTCACGGGCATAGTCTTGGGTCCGTTCATCCTCGGAATCGTTCAACCGGGAGAGGAGCTCAAAGTTTTAGCGGAGTTCGGGCTCATAATGATGATGCTCTACATGGGTCTAACCAGCAACTTCTCGGCGATAGCCCAGAACACAGGGAAGGCCGTGCTCGTGGCGTCCCTCGGCGTTGCGTTTTCGTTCCTCTTCGGGTTCATGACGGTCTATTCGTTTGGAAAGGGAACTGCCGCGGCAATCTTCATAGGCGCTGTTCTTGGAAACACGGCCATAGAGGTTACAAGTGGCGTCCTTGTCAGAGAGCGGGTGAAGCGGGAAGTTTCCTCGATTCTAATGGGTGCGGCCTTCGTTGACGACATAATAGCGGTTTACCTCATAGGAATAATCACCGGAATGACCAAGGGAAGCCTCAGCGCGCCCTTCCTCGGCGTTTTAACCGTCAAGATATTCGCCTTCATAGTCTCAGCCCTGCTCGTTTCTGAACTGGTCTTTAAGAGGTCCAAGTGGTTCTACTCCATAGTCAAAAACCTCAACGTTTTTTTCACATTCACCCTCATCCTCACGTTCACTCTGGCCATAATAGCGGAATGGGTTGGCTTAAACCAGATAATCGGGGCCTACCTGGCGGGACTCACCATAAGCAGGCTCCGCGAGAGGAAGGACCCGCTCGTCGTCACGAGGATTAAGCTCAACGAGCTTATTGAGGACCTTCAGGTCGTCCTCACTGAGTTCTTCATACCCCTGTTCTTCATCTACGTTGGCCTCGTCTTCAACCCGCCGGTAAATGCCCTCAGCCCCGCCCTCATAGGCCTCCTCTACGTCTCGGCTGTTCTCGGAAAGCTTATCGGGTGCGGTCTCGGCGCAAAGCTCTCGGGCCTCGATTGGAACGATTCCATCACCGTCGGCATAGGAATGGGCGGAAGGGGAAGCCTTGAGCTCGCGATACTCACTTTCGGCCTCAACGCGGGCATAATCGACCAAGCCCTCTTCGCAAGCGTCGTAACGGTCTCGATGCTGACGGCGCTGACGACACCAATATTCTTTAAGAAGTATATCGAAAAGGTAAAAGCTTAAATTCAACGAACCCTACCGCCCCCAGGTGAGAGCATGTTTCCAGAGAGGGGAGCGGACGAGGATGAAGTGCTCGACGAGCTACGGCTGAAGACTGCCGAAGACCTGACCTTCGACTCCGGGAAGATTCTCGGCTCGATGTGCACGTATCCACATCCCTTCGCGGTTAGAATCATCACGGAGTTCATAGACAGGAACCTCGGCGACCCCGGCCTGCACACGGGGAGCCGTAAAGTCGAGGAAGAGGCCGTCGAGATGCTCTCAAACCTACTCGGCCTCGAAAGGGGCTACGGACACATAGTTTCCGGCGGAACAGAGGCCAACATCCTGGCTGTGAGGGCCTTCCGCAACCTAGCGGAGGTGGAAAAGCCGGAGCTGATTCTTCCGAAAAGCGCCCACTTCTCCTTCATCAAGGCCGGCGAGATGCTCGGAGTTAAACTCGTCTGGGCGGAGCTGAACGATGATTACACCGTCAACGTGAGGGACGTAGAGGAGAAGATTACGGACAACACGATTGGAATCGTCGGAATAGCGGGAACGACGGGCCTCGGGGTGGTTGACGACATACCCGCTTTGAGCGATTTGGCCCTCGACTACGGGCTTCCACTCCACGTCGATGCGGCGTTTGGCGGTTTCGTCATTCCCTTCGCGAAGGCCCTCGGCTACGATATCCCGGACTTTGACTTCCGGCTTAAAGGCGTGAAGAGCGTAACCATAGACCCCCACAAGATGGGCATGGTGCCGATTCCAGCGGGCGGGATAATCTTCCGCGAGAAGAAGTATATAGACACGATAAGCGTTTTGGCCCCTTACTTAGCAGGAGGAAGGATATGGCAGGCCACTATAACGGGAACGAGGCCCGGGGCAAACGCATTAGCGGTCTGGGCGATGATTAAGCACCTCGGCTTCGAGGGCTACAAGGAAATCGTGAGGAAGGCCATGGAGCTGAGCCGGTGGTTCGCGGGGGAGCTGAAGAAGATTCCGGGCGTTTACCTCATCCGCGAGCCGGTTCTCAACATCGTCTCCTTCGGCACTGAGAACCTTGAGTGGGTCGAGGAGGAGCTGAAGAGGAGGGGCTGGGGAATCAGCGCGCACAGGGGCTACATCAGAATTGTCCTGATGCCCCACGTGAGGCGGGAGCATCTGGAGGAGTTTTTGAGGGATTTGGGGGAGGTTGTAAGGGGTAAATGAAAAAGCCACTTCACAGCCTCTCAGCGGAATACCGATACAGAGGGTCGGATATACGGTACACTCCAACCTCGTCCTTTGATACAATAAAAAGCTCGTTCATTAAGGCATCCAAAAGTCTGCTCAGGGTCTCCTTCGACATCGCTGTTTTTCTAAGCAACTCTCCCCAAGTTGCACCGTAGGAGAGCATTTTAAGGGCAGTGCGAGCTTTTGGGGTTCTGCCCGCAATGAAGTTCTCAAGCTCCCTGCGGGCGTCCTTTATCCCCATAGAGAAGACTGAGCCGAGGGCTTCTTCATGCAAATCCCCCAAGCACCTCCTGAGTCCATAAAGGTTCAGCCAGCCGGGAAGGGTTCCGAGTTTCCAGAGAACCATTCCGAGCTCGTTATTCGTGTACCCCACCCCGCATTCCGTCAAACCCTTTCTCAGAAAGTCCAGCGCCGTAAACTCGGGCCACGGGGAAACAGTAATCTGAATTGGAGGTCGCCCATAGGGTTCATCGCGGGGCGAGGTTTCAAAGAGCTTCCTGAGAACGCCAGCGTACGAACCCGTGAAAACCACGAGCAGGGTGTCGTTTTCATTAAAGGCCGTTGCAAGGGCACGCATAAACGGCACAACTCCCTGCACGATGTTCTGGATTCCATCGAGTATCAGGATAGTTCTATCAAGTTCAAAGAGTGCATCTTCAAGGGCGCGGGAAGCTGAAGCGTGCTGTCTCAGTCGTATCGAGCCGGAAAGACCACCAGCTCCCAGGCTAACACCCGAGAGATACTTGGCAACCCTGTTGATAATGGATTCAGGCAGGCGAGAGAGTATCCTTTCCGTAGCCTGACGAGAGGTTGTTGAATTTCTCAAATCGACGAACACAACGTTGTATCCGTTGTTCTTCGAAAACATGTGAGAACTCGCAATTGCGAGACTCGTTTTCCCTGCCAAAGAGCGCTTTCGGGGTCTTTTCTGGGCCTCTAGTCAAAGAATTTGACTCCCCTCACCAATACCCCCCAAACCAGTTTGGGGGGTCCATAAATAAACTTTGCGCTACTTCGTAACCCCCTTTATGTCAACGTGGACAAAGACCCTCTCGACCTCGGGAATCTCCTCTATCCTCTTCTTCACCTCTTCGCTGACGTCGTGGGCTTCTTTCAGGGACAGCCCCGGCGGAACTTCTATGTGGAGCTCAACGTGGAGCTTGTTTCCAACGTAGTGGGCCCTTAAATCGTGGATTCCAAGGACGTTGGGAACATTCAGCGCACGCCTCTTGATTTCCTCACAGATTTCGAAGGATGGAGCTCTTCCGGTCAGGTAGCCCACGTTCTCGAGGATTATCTCAAAGGACACCTTCACGAGGAAGACCGCGACGACGAGACCAGCTAAAGCGTCGCCGTACTGGAAGCCGAACTTCTGGAGGCCGAGACCTACTAAGACGGCAACACTGCTCAAAACGTCGCTCCTGTGGTGGTAGGCGTCGGCAATCAGAATTTGGCTGTTGAGCTTCCTGCCCACGTAGACGGAATAGCGGAACATCAGTTCCTTCGCGAGGATTGACACTACAGTAACTCCGAGCATTATCGAGTTCACAGTTATGTGCTCCCCATGGAGGAGCCTCTCGACCGAGTCCCTGCCGATTTCGTAAGCCACCACTAGCAGGGCCTCACCAATTAGTAGGGCCACGAGGGGCTCAAAGCGGGAGTGACCGAAGGGGTGGTCCTTATCCGGCGGTTTTGACGCCACCTTTATGCCGAAGTAGCCGGCGACGCTCGTGACGACGTCGCTGAGGGAGTGGACGCCGTCGGAGATGAGGGCTATGCTCGAGTAGATGAATCCCACACTGAGCTTCATGATAGCGAGGAGGACGTTGCCGATTATGCTGACCCATATGGGCTTGTAAATCTCCTCCATCGTATCACCTTTTTGTGCATATGCACACAATATTTAAACTTTTCTAATTCCCTTCAGCTTTCTAAGATTATTAGGTTTTCGAATTCAATTAGGCTAATTTAAAAAAAGTGGCGGTCAGTCCGTCACTCCCTCGTCACAGCTCGGACAAGGCTGAACTCATCATCCCGAAAAAAGTTGGAACGGGCGCTTAAAAAGTTAATCAAAGGGAACAAAAACGTTATTTATTCACAATGCAAAACTCCATCGGTGAGAGAATGGGAAAGATAACCGTTGAGCTTAACGTCCCCGATGATGTTCTGAGGAGCATTGACCTCAACAGAATAAGGCGAATGGTGGAGAGGGAGATAGAGATTGAGTACGTGACGAAGAAGCTTCACGGAAAGTTCCAGAGCATGGACCTGAGAAAGCTCCTCAAAGAGGTAGAGGAAGAATGGACAGTTTAGGGGTATTCGTTGACACAAACGTGATTATAGAACATCTGGCAGGCAATATAGACCTCCTGGAAATACGAGAAAAGTTTAACATTTTATACACAAACAGCATCGTTTTCAGCGAGGCCCTCATGGTTTACCTAAGGGCACTGACGGGGAAAGGACGTACACACTCAAGCACAATCCGGAACTCATCAAAGGCCATGAATCCGAACTCAGGGAATTTTTGACGTTCTTCGGGCTTTTCAGGGAGCTTGAGATAAACAGGAGCATTGAAACGCTCGCCGTTGAATACATGGCCAAATACGGGATTCTTCCCAACGATGCGATAATACTGGCCACCTGCAAGTTCTACGGGATTAAGTATCTAATCTCCTTCGACAGCGATTTTGAAGAGGCATACGAAGGAGAGAGGATTGAACTGTTGAAATCCCCTGAGGAAATCCCAAATGCCCTCGAAGAAGGAAAATGAGTGCTCAGCGATCACCTTTCCTTCCTCACCCTTCGGTTCGCCCATCACTCATCATCGCGGAGAACAATAAGAGAAGGGCCTTAAAAAGGTTTCAAAAGCAAAAAGTGAAGGAGGCAGTGGAGTCAGAGGCCCAGTTTGAACTCATTATCGTGCTCGACGACGACCCTCAGGATTCCGTCCTCAAAGCTCTCGTCCACGATTCTGCCCTCAACCGCCTTGACCCGCTCAACGCCCCGCAAAGCGACCTCGCTGGAACCGCTCAAGTGGTTCCTGAAGCGGAGTGTTTTTCCGTCCCCGCCAAGGAGTGTAGCCGTCGCGTAGACCACCTCAACGTCTCCGACCCTAACGCCGAAGGGCAGGAAGAGGGCACCGCGCTTCCCCATCTCGATGCCGTCGAGGAGCTGGGGAACCTCGATTCCCCTGTACCGTACTTTTCCGAAGACCCTGTGGCCGCGCGGATTGAGCAGGACAAGGTAGTTGCCGCGCGGAATCACTATCATGTCCCTGTCCGTGACATCGAAGTCCCTCTTCACGTTCTGCATCTCCAGCAGTTTGTCAACGAACTTCCTGTGGAGGTCATGGTAGCTGTTGTAGTACTGGAGCCTGAAGCCGAGGACGACGGCGCTCCCCTTTTCCCTCCTGACGAGCGTTCCGACGGGCCTGCCGTAGTGGAAGACGAACGGCTCACCGCCTTTAACCTCTCTGATGGTGTTCCTGACGAGCATTCTGTCAATCCCGTCGCTCTCGACGCTCGTGAACTGAATCAGTCTCGGATTGTCCCTCGCCTCGGCCCTCTCAACCTCGACGCCGAGGAACTCGGCGAGGGCGGAGTAGGGCTTCATGTTCTCGTCGAGATATGGAAGCATCGGCAGGATTACGAGGTTTCCGCCCCTCGCAACGAACTCCACGAGCTTGTCCTGGACCTCCCGGGACATGAAGTCGAGGCTGTACACCCAGAGCTGGCCGTAGGAGAGCATCTCCTCAACGCTCGCCTCCTCAAGGTCGAGGACGTCGAAGGGAACGTTGCTCATGGCGAGAAGCGTTAAGAGACCCCTCTCGCCGAGGAGGTATTCGTTGAGGTTCACGCTCTCGGTCAGGCCCTTCCTCAGGCCGAAGGTGGCTATAGCCTCGTAGGGCTCGTAGGTTCCGAAGGCCACCTTCGGCCTCAGCTCGGCGTCGGCGAAGGCAGGGTTGTTGAGCAGGAACTCGCCGAGCCACTTTATCGGCTCAATGTGGGGCCTCTCGCTCCCGTCGAGGCCTATCGGCGAGTAGACATCCCAGGTCACGCCGTTGTGGGACTCGTAGCCCCTCGGGTTCTCACCGCCGACGTAGAGGTAGTAGTTGATGTTGTGAAGTCCGAGCGAGGCTATGAGGGAGTAGAGGTGCTCCGCTTCATCGGGCTCAATGGTGTGGGCCAGGGAAACCTGCGTCTCTATGCTGAGCGGGGGAGTTCCGAGCCTCCTCTGGTAGAAGCGGTAGACCCCGGTCTTGTAGTAGATGTGGCCGAGCCTGTCTTCCTTCAGGTCGAAGGAGCGGTAGAAGGAGTACCAGAACTCTGTCCAGAGGTGGATGTCAAGGTTTCTCTCCTTAACGTAGCGGTAGAAGTGCCTCCAGGCCGCGAGGAGCAGGTAGGGGTCGAGGATGCTTATCGGGACGTCGATGTAGCGCCTGAGGTGGTCGTAGAGGATTTCCACGTAGCGGTTGGTCATCCATATCTTGAAGTGGTGCCAGTCGAGTATCTTTGGCAACGGCTCGTTCTCGCTCGCCGGCGCGTAGACCTCGGAGTAATCACTTATCGGCGTTCCGTAGCGCTCGCTCAGCTCGTCGAGGGAGTAGTTGGAGCGAAGCCACTCCTCCCACAGGCCGTCCGGACGAGTGATGACCTCGTTGTAGTCGGTGAGGAAGGGCTGGAAGATGGTCTCCCAGTAAGACGGCTCGTCGTCTATGGAGACGCTTATTATCGGCCCGCCGTTGGTGTAGAGGTAGTCCCTGATTATCGGGAGAACTTCATCGTACCACTCAGAGACGGCCTTGAGGTATGTAGGGTGGAGGTAGGTAATCGGGGGGTAGTAGATGTCCCTCGGCAGGGGTCCGTTGGGGCCTTTCGCAAGGATTTCCGGGTGTTCCCTTATGAGCCACTCAGGTATTCCGCCGTTCCTCCACTCGCCGCAGATGTAGGGGCCGGGCCTTATGATGACCTTCAGGCCGACTTTATCTGCCAGCTCAAGGAAGCCTATTAAGTCTCTCTGGGGGTGCGTCTCGCCGATGAAGTCGAACTTTCCCTTCTCGGGCTCGTGCCAGTTCCAGGCAACGTAGGTATCTACCGTGTTGAGGCCGTGCCTCTTCATCCTCTCCAGCCTTTCCTTCCAGCTCTCCCTTGGGACTCTGAAGAACTGGAGCGTTCCCCCGTAGACCTGGAAGCGCTCCCCATCCAGTAGGTAAGTCTTACCATCGTGGCCAACTTTCATCACCATCACCACTTGACCACCTTGCTGAGGAACCTCGGGTTGTCCGGATTCAAACCGCGCGACACGGCCTTGTAGTAGGCGAGGAACTGAATTATCGGGAGGTAGAGGACGGGACTTGCAAGCTCGTCCAGTTCTGGGATTTCAATGAAGTAGTCCGCCCCGGTGTCGTGCCTTCCGACGGTGAGAACCCTCGCCCCCTGGCTCTGGAACTCCCCCGTCAGCTTCTCGTGCCAGTCGAAGGGCTCGTTCACGAGGAGGACGACGAGCGTTCCCTCGTCCGCTATGGACTTGAAGCCGTGCCTTACCTCGAACGTGGGATAAGCCTCGCTCCAGAAGAGGGCCATCTCCTTCATCTTGAGCATGGCCTCCAGGGCTATTGGATAGAGTATCCCAGAGCCAAGGAAGATGACGTTCCGGAAGTCGAAGCCCTCCACAATCTCCCTCACGTGGTTCTCGTTCTTGAGCACGTCATCGGTGAGGGAAGATACGTGCCCGGCGTCCAAGGTTTCCCTCCCGTACGAGTGGAGGAGCAGCTGGAGGTAGGCGAAGTAGAAGGCCGGGAAAGAGTGAGTCATTACGACGCTCTCCTCGTGGGCGGGAACGATTAGCGCATAGTCCGCTTCCCTCGAAAGGGTGCTCTCGTAGGCCGTGAGAGCGAACCTGGGGACGTCAAGGGCTTTTAGGGCTTTAATAGCTTCAGTCGTTTCCCCGGAGCGCGAGATTGCCACCAGAAACTCGGGGTTTCCTATGCTGTACCATTCGCGCGAATAAAGAAGTTCGGAGCAGGGGAGGGCCACTCCCCTGCCCCCGAGGCGGGTGGTTGCCATGGCCAGCGGCTGCGACAGGAAGTGTGAACTGCCACAGCCAGTGTAAACTATCTCTCTCGGTAACCGGAAGTCGTGATTTGTCGTGAAATCTTCAAAGGCCTTTTGGGCCTTCATTATTCCCTCCGGAGTCTTCCTAATCTCCCTAATCGTCGAGTGCATCTCACTCACCTCCGTAAAGATGGCAGGCAACCCAGTGATTCTTCTCAACCTCGTGGAGAGCTGGGCGAACCTTGAAGCACTCCTCCTTGGCCTTGGGACATCTCGGGGCGTAGCGACAGCCCTCGATGGAGTAAACGGTCCCCTCCTCCTTTTCGGGCTCGATTCCCTTGAACTCCCACTTGACGTTCAAATCGGGGACGCTCTCAAGGAGCATCTGGGTGTAGGGGTGGAGCGGGTTGTGGAAGACCTTCTCAGTGTCCCCCATCTCCACTATCGTCCCGCGGTACATGATGATGGTCGTGTCGCTGATGTAGTAGCCCAGAGCCAAATCGTGGGTAACGAAGAGAACCGAGGTTCCGTACTTGTCCCTGAAGTCGCCGAGTAGGTTTAGGACGTCAATCCTCGTCGAGGCGTCGAGCATCGAAACCGCCTCGTCCGCTATGAGAAGCTTCGGCTTCAGCAGTAAGGCCCTCGCTATGAGGATTCTCTGGAGCTGGCCGCCGCTGAGCTGGTGCGGGAACTTTCCGCGAATCTGGTCCGGGTTGAGGCCGACCTGGATGAGGGCCTTGTCAATCATCTCATCGCGCTCGCCCTTGCTGACGTCGGGGAGGTAGGAGTCGAATATCAGGTCGAAGGCCCTGTCAATCGGGTGGAGCGGGTTGAAGCTCGCAAAGGGGTCCTGGAAGACGGCTTGAACCTGGCGGTAGTAGTTCTTCTTGAGCTCGTTCTTGCTCATCTTGATTACGTCCTTACCCTCGAAGAGTATCTTTCCGCTGGTTGGCTGGATGAGGCGGAGGATGAGCTTTCCTGTTGTCGTCTTTCCGCTACCGCTCTCCCCAACCAAAGACACGATTTCACCGGTCCTCATGGTGAAGCTGACGTCATCAACCGCCCTAATCTCAAAGCCGCCGATGAGACCGGACGTGAATATCTTTGTGAGGTGTTCAACCCTGAGAAGTTCGCTCATTGGCTTTCACCCCCGAGGAGATGACAGGCCGCGTAGTGCTCTTCGCCGACCTTCACGAGCCTTGGTTCAACGTGCTGGCACTTATCGAGGGCATACGGACAGCGCGTGTAGAAGCGGCAGCCCTTCGGCGGGTTGAGTAAACTAATTGGGTAGCCTGGAATTCCCTTGAGCTTCTGCTTCTTGTACTGCACTCCCATTCTCGGCAGGGAGTTGAGGAGAAGCTGGGTGTAGGGATGGCTCGGTTCGTTGATGACTTCCTCGGTGGGACCAATCTCGGCCACCTTGCCAGCGTACATTATCATTATCCTGTCGGCTATCTTGTCGAGCAGGGCCAAATCGTGGGTGACGAAGATGATTGACTTGACGATTCCCTCCTTCATGAAGTGGTGGAGGAGTTCGATGACGACGCGCTGGGTCGTGACGTCGAGGGCAGAGGTGACCTCGTCCGCGATGAGCAGGTCAGGGTTAAGGAGGGTAGAGACGACCATCGTCGCGCGCTGGCGCATTCCACCGCTCAGCTCGACGGGATACATGTCGGCAACCTTGGGCGAGAGCTTTACCATCTCGAGCCTCTCACGTAGGAGTTTCTCTATCTCCTCCCTGTCGGTGTAGCCGTGCTCTCTAGCCAAGTCCCAGACGATGTCCTTGATTTTCTTCGTTGGGTTGAGGGCGTTCATGGCGTACTGGGGAATAATCGAGAGCTCCGTGTAGCGGATTTTTCTGGATTCCTCCGGCCCCATCGTCATGAGGTCCTTGCCCTTGAAGAGAGCTTTGCCGCCCATGTGCACCATCGGAGGTTTCCTAAGGATTAAGGAGTGGACGAGCGTTGACTTCCCGCAACCGCTCTCACCGGCCACACCGAAGACCTCGCCCTCCCTAACCTCAAAGGAAACCCCGTCAACGGCCTTTACGTGGCCGAGTGGGGTTGAGTAGTAGATTTTAAGGTTTTCAACGGTGAGCATTGCCATCTCACTCCCTCCTGAGGCGCGGGTTGAAGACTTCCTCCATGCCTATGTTGATGAAGAACAACGCCGTGATGATGAGGGTGATAATCAGCCCTGGCGGGATGAACCACCACCACCAGCCGAACTGGAGGGCGTTGTAGGCTATCGCCCTCTGGAGGATGTTTCCAAGGGAAACCATGGTCGTCGGTCCGAGACCGATGAAGTCGAGGGTTGCAGAGGCGAGTATTGCACCGCTGAACTGCAGGATCCCTGCCATGAAGATGTAGGAAATCATGTTGGGCATTACCTCGGTGAAGATAATCTTGAAGTCGCTCAGCCCCGCGAGCTTCGCGAGGTGGACGAACTCCCTGTTCTTGAGCGAGAGGGTCTGACTCCTCACGGCCCTCGCGACCCAAGGCCAGCCGGTGAGACCTATGATGAGCGCCTGGATTCCCGGTGTTCTGGCGGAGAGATAAGCCGCAACGAGCACCAGGAGTACTATGGACGGAATCACCAGCATTATGTTCGTGAACATCATCAGTATCTCATCGACCCAGCCACCCTTGTATCCTGCAACGAGGCCTATGGTTATGCCCAGCGCCGTTCCGAGCAGGGCCGCAAGGAGGGCTATCCACAGGCTGGTCCTGAGACCGTAAACGAGCCTCGCGTAGAGGTCCTGACCATTGATGTTCGTTCCGAGGATGTGGAGGACCTTGACCTGTTTGCCCGTGTAGGTCGTTATGACCTCGTGGCTCATCGGGGGAAGCGTCTTCGTTCCGTAGGAGGCTATTTTAACTCCCCCGACTTTCTCGTAGTAGAGGCCGTCCCACGCGAAGGGCGTGAAGAGCGGGCCGATTAGGGCAAAGATTACAAAGAACATGAGGAGGCCGAAGCCGAACTGGAACTTCCTGTTCTTGAAGGCGATTCTAACCATCTCGAACTTGCTTCTCCTCGCCATCTTCAACCCTCCGTGTAGCTCGCCCTGACGCGCGGGTCAATGAAGGCGTAGATTATGTCAATCAGGAAGTTTGCCGCGAGAACTGAGACGACGACGATGAGGAACGCTCCCTGGAGGAGGAAGTAGTCTTGGCTGAGTGCCGCGTTCATTATGAGAACGCCTATCCCCGGGTAGTTGAAGACTATCTCCGTTGCAATGGCCCCGGCAACCATCATTCCCAGCTGCAGGGCCAGACCCGTTACCTGGGGCAGGATGGCGTTCCTGTAGGCGTGTTTGGTCATGAGCTTCTCGCTGGCTCCGAGGGCCTCAAGGTAGCGGACGTAGTCTGCCTCGAGCTCGTAGATTATCATGTTGCGCATTCCTATCGCCCAGCTACCAATCATGACTATGAACAGGCTCAGGAAAGGCAGAATCCAGTGTGAGAGGAAGCTCTTGATAAAAGCCCAAGAAAGGCTTGGGACGAGGTTCTCGGCGTAGGCCCCCGAGTATGGAAGCCACCCAAGCTTAACCCCCACAACGTAGACGAGAATCATCGCGAACCAGAAGTAGGGCATGCTCGCGAGGAAGTAGAATACCGGCATCGTGTACTTATCATACTTCTTGTTTTTACCCGCGATTGCACCGAGCCAGTTACCAACGAGCCAGCTGAGGACTATCGCGGGGAGGAGGATGGCTATATCATACGGAAGGGCGTGCTTGATTATACTCGAAACGGGGGCGTGGTAAAGCATGCTGTAACCGAGGTTGCCATGGAAGAGGTTAACCCAGAAGTTGAGAAACTGCTTCCACATGGGCTGGTTTAAGCCGTAGAGTTGCTCGTAGAACTTTACGAGCTGAGCGCTGGCAGCACTGCCGCTCCTCGACATCATGGCCTCTATCGGATTGCCAGGCATGAGTCTGGGCAACAGCCAGTTAAGGGTCACGGCAAATATGAACGTAATTCCATACACGAAGATTTTGCGTGCAAGGTACTTCTTGAACCCCATTGCCTACCCTCCGCCGCTTTGGTTTTCAACAAAGTTGAGAGAAAGGAAAGGAGGCATCACCTTCTACGGCGCCTCAACAACAGCGGGACAACGGCAAGGCCAACTATTGCGGCCGGACCGCAGATGCCCTTGCTGCTCTTCGAAGTAGTAGTGCTGCTCGTCGGAGCCTGAGTGCTGGTGGCAGTGTTGGTGCTGGTCTGGCTGCTGGTGTGGGTCACGGTCGCGCTACCTCCGGTCGGCTTGACACCGAGCAACGCTAGAGCCGTTCCCCAGGTTCCGTACTTGGCCCAGAATATTGGGACGCCGTAGGGATTCTTCTCGTTGGGCCAGTTGGTCCAGTACTTGGTGTTGGCCTCGTAGAAGAGCGTTGCCATGTAAACCGGAACGGCCGGAACGTCCTTGAGCCATATCTCACTGAGCTCCTTTATGTACTGGGCCTCCTTGTTCGGGTCGGTGGTCTTGGCGAACTCGTCGAGAATCTGCTGGGCCTTCGGGTTGGTGTAGTTGCCGAAGTTGGCAACACCATCCTTGGCGAGGAGGGCGTTGTAAACCGCGTAGGCGGTCGGCTGGAAGGTTCCAGCCCAGTGGAGGCCAAGGTCGAAGTCACCGTTGTGGTACTTGCTCATCATGGTACCCCAGTTGTACTTGTCGATGACGACCTTGATGCCAAGGGCCCTGAGCTGGTTCTGGATTATCTGAGCGGTTGAAATCCAGTCGGAACAGCCGGCACAGGTGACGAGGTGGAGGACTATCTCCTTACCGTTGTAGGTCCTCCAGCCGTTGGAGTCCTTCTTCATGCCGAGCTGGTCGAGTATCTTGTTGGCCTCGGCGATGTTGCCGTACTGCCAGCCGTACTCCTTGATGAGACTGTCGAGGTCTATCTTGTTGGCCCACTTCTTGAGGAGACCCGTTCCAAATGGTATCTCAGAAGGCATTCCACCTATCGGCCCGTTGGTGATTATCTGCTTCGGGTTGATTGCCATCGCAATAGCGCGCCTGAACTGCGGGTTGTTCATCGGGGGCTTCTTGGTGTTGAAGTAGAGCAGAACAGGGGCAACGGGCGGGAAGTAGGGCGGCTTGTCAAGCCAGCTGACGAGGTACGGGTTCTGCTTCTTAGCCTGGACGATGTCAATGTAGTAGGTTCCAACGTCAAGGTCGCCCTTGATGAAGGCGTTGGCGGCCTGGGCGTTGTCCTTTATGTAAAGCTGGATGATGTACTTCGGGGCGGGCTTGCCGAAGACCTTGTTGCCCCACCAGTCGTCATTCCTTATGAGAATGGCCTTCTGGCCCTGGACGACCTTGTAGAGCTTGTACGGGCCGGAGCCGACGAGGTACTTCATCTCGTCACCGAGGAAGGTCATCTTAGCGACCTTCTTGGGGTCGAGGTTCTTGAAGATGTGCTCGGGAATTATGAGGGCACCCTGTCCCCAGCCGTAGAAGAGCTGGAGCTGCCAGAGCTGGTAGTTCGGAGTTCCTGAGAATATGAAGTCCACGGTCCTGTTGTCAACGACCTTTATCTCCTTGAGACCAAGCTTGGTCCAGTTCCTGAGACCCATCTCCTGATAATACTCGTAGGAGAACTTAACGTCCTCGGCTGTCAACGGCTTGCCGTCCTGCCACTTGAGTCCGGGCCTGAGTTTAACCTCAAAAACGTTTGGTTTGACCCACTTCCAGCTCTCGGCAAGCCAGGGCTTAAGTTGGCCTGTCATGAAGTTCAGCATTGCAAGGGGTTCAAATATAAGACCGTCGAGACCAATGATGTTGCCGCCCGAGAAGGGGTTGGCGTTGGTCGGCGGAGCGCTGTTCGCTGTGTACAGCGTTTCGTTCCTCGGGTACGTCGAAGCGGCGCTAACCGAGGCAAAACCAAAAAGACTCCCGAGCATTATGGCCACAACGGCCACGGCCAGGTACCGTTTCATAGTTCGTCACCTCATTATAAAGGATGTCAATTTTATAACATTCGAGGATTCTATATAAGCTTTTTGGTGGACGCTACTGTCCCCGGATGTATAAACTGTGCGCAAATTACAAGTCTGTGCGGGGGAGCACCTCAAAAACTATAAAAACCATGAAAACCACAAATCAATACAAAGTTATAAAGCAGGGGAGCGGTGAACAGGCATGTCCAATTTCATCTGGGGAGTTGTGCAGTCCGCCTTTCAGTTCGAGATGGGTGACCCCCTCAGGCGGAACATTGACGCGAGGAGCGACTGGTGGCACTGGGTTCGCGACCCCTTCAACATCAAGAATGACCTCGTGAGCGGGGATTTGCCAGAGGAAGGCATAAACAACTACGAGCTCTACGAGATAGACCACCGCCTGGCCAAAGACCTCGGCCTGAACGCCTACCAGCTCACCATCGAGTGGAGCAGAATCTTTCCCTGCCCGACTTGGGGCGTAGAAGTGAAGGTTGAGAGGGACTCCTACGGGCTGATAAAGCGCGTGAAGGTTCCGAAGGAAGCGCTTGAGGAACTCGACAGGCTGGCGAACAGGAGGGAGGTTCTCCACTACCTGGCAGTCCTTAAAAACCTGAAGAAGCTCGGCTTCACGACCTTTGTAACGCTGAACCACCAGACGTTGCCGGTATGGGTTCACGACCCGCTCTGGACGAGGAGCGACTTCGAGGGGAGCAGAGCGAGAGGCTGGGTTGACGAGAGGAACATAATCGAGTTCGTCAAGTTCTCAGCATACTCCGCCTGGAAGTTCGGCGAGCTGGTTGATTTCTGGGCCACCTTCGACGAGCCGATGGTTACGGTTGAGCTCGGTTATCTGGCGCCCTACGTCGGCTGGCCCCCGGGAATCCTTAACCCGAAGGCGGCCAAGAAGGTCATCATCAACCAGATGGTGGCCCACGCGAGGGCCTACGACGCTATAAAGGAGTACACGAAGGCCCCGGTGGGAATAATCCTCAATATAATCCCCGCCTATCCGCTCAACCCCCACGACGCGAGGGACGTTAAGGCAGCCGAGAACTACGACTACTTCCACAACAGGCTCTTCCTTGAGGCCCTGAACAGGGGAAGGGTCGACCTGGAGCTCGACTGGAACCCTGTGAAGATTCCCCACCTTGAGAGGAACGACTGGGTCGGCAACAACTACTACACGAGGGAAGTTGTGAAGTGGACCGAGCCACGCTTCGAGGAGCTTCCAATGGTTACTTTCGTCGGCGTCGAGGGGTACGGCTACTCCGGAAACCCGAACGGCGTTTCCCCGGACAACAACCCGACGAGCGACTTCGGCTGGGAGGTCTATCCGAAAGGTTTATACGACTCCACCGCCGAGGGAGCGGAATACGGGAGGCCGGTTTACATAACCGAGAACGGCGTGGCCGATTCCAAGGACATACTCCGCCCGAGGTACATAATCGAGCACGTGGAGGAAGTGAAGAGACTGCTCGAAAACGGTGTAGACGTCAGGGGCTACTTCCACTGGGCTCTAACGGACAACTACGAGTGGGCGATGGGCTTCAAGATTCGCTTCGGCCTTTACGAGGTCGATATGATAACCAAGGAGCGCATACCGAGGAGGAACAGCGTTGAAACCTACCGTAAGGTTGTGAGGGAGGGAGTGGAATGAAGACGATAGCCGTTGACGAGACCACCTGGAAGAAGATTAAGATGCTCAAGGACAAGTTAGAGGCCCGCTCCTACGACGAAGTCCTCCAGAAGCTCATAGAGACGTGGCACCTCGTCGAGCTCGACAAGAAGGTCGACAACGTCGTCGTTGACGAGGAAGAAGCTGAAACGCTGATTAGCATACTCGAAAAGAAGAAGGGGAGTTAGCCATGCCACTGCCACCGGACATAACCTTCGACAGCATAACGCTCCTCAAGATGCATACCGCCAAGAGGAAGAGACAGCTTGAGATAACCCTCGCCAAGTTCAACGTCTCCCTGTCAATCATCACCGTCTACCGCTACCTCTCGGCCAAGGCCTACCTCAAGAGGAGCGTCGAGAGGGAACTCGAAATCCTCAAGGACATCTACAACATAGTCCCCCTCGATGACAGGATAATAGCGAAGGGGGCCCAGATTGAGGGCCAGCTCCTCCAGAGGGGCGTCATGCTCGACCTTGAGGACGTGCTTACGGCCTCGACGGCGATAGTGACGAACAGCCTACTAATAACAGACAACCCGAAGCGCTACGAGCCGATGAGGCAGTTCGGCCTCGACACGATGCCCCTCGAGAAGTTCCTCGGCGAACTCGAAAGGATAGTGAAGAAAGAACTCAAATGAGCTCTGCGAAGGGAGTTATGTGCAGGAACAGGCCGGGCATGAAGCGTAAGCCTTCCGCATACTTCGTTCCCGCTTTTTTCCCGTAGTAGAGCGCCACCGTCCTGAGGAAGGGCTCCCACTGCTCCCAGATATCGTCGGTGAACTGGCTCTTATGAGCCCTCACGGCCTTCAGTTTGAGCTCCATGACATCGGTAATGTCAACGAAGTAGTTGGGCTTGGCGGTGTAGTAGAAGCCGAAGACCTCGACCTGATATGGTTTTATGCCGAGCTGGACGTCGCTCGGAATAACGTTTGGCAACGGGGAGAACGATACCGCCTCGAGGGCGAGCCTTCCAGCGGTCACGTGGTCGGGGTGGGCTTCATAGGGCAACCAGGGGTCCGGAGCCAGAACGGCGTCCGGTTTCTCCCGCCGGATGACCTTGATTATCTGGTTCCTCGCCTCGACGGTGTAGGGAAGCTCCGTGTCCCTGTAGCCGAGCCAAATGATTTTGTTCACGCCGAGCATTCCCGCGCTATCTTCCTCCTCGCGCTTCCGGATTAACGCCAGCTCGTGGGCGCTCACGTTCTCGTCGGTTGTTCCCATCGAGCCGTCTGTGAGGCAGAGGTAGACCACCTCCTTGCCAGCCTCGGTCAGCTTCCTTATCGTTCCGCCCATTCCTATAACGCAGTCGTCTGGATGAGGCTCGATGCAGAGGATTTTATCCACCTCATCGAAGGGGTTGCTCAGGTCGAACTCGAGAACCTCGTCGAGGAGCCTCCTGAAAGCCGTCTCAAAGTCGTTCACGTCCTCAAACATGTACACCACCTCAATTATAATCATCGCTGGATTTATAATCAATGGTTAGAATATAAAAAGGTTTCAGTCCAAAAAAGCAAAGGGTTTAAAGTCAACGCCCTTAAGGATAGCGGTGGTGCCGATGGAGGAGTTCGTCGAGGTCAAGATTCCGAAGAGCCTCTACGACAGGATAAAGGAGCGCGTCGAGGAAGCCGGGTTCGACAGCGTGGACGAGTACGTTACCTACGTCCTCAGGGAGGTCCTGGCAAGCCTTGAGGAGGAAGAGGAGGAAGTCTTCAGCGAGGAGGAAGAAGAGAAAGTCAAGGAGCGCCTCAGGGCCCTCGGCTACCTTGACTGATTCTCACCATTTTTCAACCCGCAACTGAGGTGATAAAATGGTTTCAAAGCCCCACGGCGGAAAGCTCGTCAGGCGTATCGTCGCCGAGAGAACACGTGAGAGGATTTTGAGCGAGCAGAGTGAATACCCCCGCGTTCAGATTGAGCACGGCCGCGCCATAGACATCGAGAACATCGCCCACGGCGTTTACTCGCCCCTGAAGGGCTTCCTCACGAGCGACGACTTCCAGAGCGTTCTCGACAACATGCGCCTGAGCAACGATTTACCCTGGACGATTCCGATTGTCCTCGATGTTAAGAAGAGGAACTTCGACGAGGGAGATGCAATCCTTCTCTACTACGAGGACCTCCCGGTAGCGAGGATGCACGTCGAGGAAATCTACACCTATGACAAGAAGGAGTTCTCTGTGAAGGTCTTCAAGACCGACGACCCTGCTCACCCCGGCGTTGCAAGGGTCATGAACATGGGCGATTACCTGGTCGGCGGTGAGATTGAGCTCCTCAACGAGCTACCGAATCCGTTCGCGAAGTACACCCTAAGGCCCGTTGAAACGAGGGTTCTCTTCAAGGAGCTCGGCTGGAAGACGATAGTAGCCTTCCAGACGAGGAACGTCCCGCACCTCGGCCACGAGTACGTGCAGAAAGCGGCGTTAACCTTCGTGGACGGCCTGTTCATCAACCCGGTCCTCGGGAGGAAGAAGAAAGGTGATTACAAGGACGAGGTCATAATAAAGGCCTACGAGGCCCTGTTCAAGCACTACTATCCGAAGGACAGCGCAACCCTCGCGACCGTCCGCTACGAGATGCGCTACGCTGGGCCGAGAGAAGCTATACACCATGCCATAATGAGGAAGAACATGGGGGCAACGCACTTCATCGTCGGTCGCGACCACGCGGGCGTTGGCGACTACTACGGCCCCTATGAGGCCTGGGATATGTTCGACAACTTCCCCGACCTCGGAATAACCCCGATGTTCATCAGGGAAGCATTCTACTGCAAGAAGTGTGGCGGAATGGTCAACGCCAAGATATGCCCGCACAGCGAGGAATTCCACGTCCACATAAGCGGAACCAAGCTCAGGAAGATGATAATGGCCGGCGAGCAACCTCCGGAGTATATGATGCGTCCGGAAGTTTACGAGGTCGTCAGGAGCTTCGAGAACCCCTTTGTGGAATGAGGTGAAACGTTATTACCCTTCTCATCCATCTTTTATCGGTGGGACTGATGGAGGAAGTCGAGGTAGTTTATGAGAACGGCGTCTTCAAGCCGTTGAAGAAGGTGAACCTCAAGGAGGGAACTCACGGTAAGGTAATCGTCGAGCTTGGATTGGCGGACATCATTGAGAAATTCAGCGAGAAAGTTGAGAAAGACGCCCTCAAGGAGTTCCTGGAGGAGCGGAGATGATAGTGGTAGATACCTCCGTTTTCATAGACGCCATTTTCGAGTACAACAAGGAAAGAACGACCATTGCACGGGAGCTTTTCAGGAATATCCAGAACACAAAAACCCAAGTTATAGAGCCGGACATTTTCAAAATAGAACTGATAGGCCAACTGGTCAGGCGAATGGACGCTCGAAAGGCTATGAATCTGTATGAACTACTCATTGAAAGACTAGAGATTGTTGATACATCAAAATTAAAGGAAGTAGCATTTGAAATCGCGCTGAAGACCGGGTGCAGGGCAATTGATTCGCTTTACATAAGTGTCGCCCACTCCAGAAACGCTGTTCTCATCTCGAACGATAGATTTCAGGTTGATAGCGCTCTGAAATTTGGAATCAAGGCATTTTACCTGCTCGAGGAATGGCAAGAGTTAAATAAGCTCTTTGAAAAATCAGGGAAGGTGAGTTAGGTGAACCTAATCGTCCACCACTGGGACACGGACGGAATCACTTCAACGGCACTTCTCGTGAAGGCGCTGAACCTTGAGGACTTTACCAACATGACCTCGGAGATAGGCGAGTTCCGCTTCGACGAGAGAATCTGGAGAGCAATCGAGAGGGCCGAGAGGCTCTACGTTCTGGACTTCAACGTTCCGGGCGAGGTCGAGAGGGTTAAAGTCCCCACGCTCTTCATCGACCACCACAGCCAGCCGAGAATAAAAAACCCGCTCGTTGAGCAGGTGAACCCGTCGCTCGAAGGGAGCTATTATCTCTCGTGCTCCCTCGTGGTCTCGGAGCGCTTCAACCTCTTCAACGCGTGGACCGCCCTCGGGGCAATCGGCGACATCGGCGAGAGGGCGTTCGGGCTTGAGTGGGTCGGAAGGCTCCTGGAGGGAGAAGGGCTCTCGAAAGAGGAAGCCCTCAGGCTCGTGGAGCTTATGGATTCGAACTACATAGCCATGGACAGGGAGGGCGTTGAGGAAGCCGTGAAAGTTCTCCTGAACAATCCGCTCAAGGAACTCCTCGACTACGAGCCTTGGGTTAAAAAGGCAGAGGCGATAAGGGAGTCAATCGAGGAAGCCCTTTCCAGCGTTGAGGAGAGAAACGGTTTCGCCTTCGTCCGCTTTGAGAGTCCCTACAACATCATCTCCAAAGTCGCCAGAAGGCTCGTGTGGGAGAGGGGTTACAGGGGAGCAGTTGTCATCAACCGGAACTTCCACGGAAAGGCCCAGCTCTACTTCCGCGTCTCGCCAGAAACGGCCGAAAAGATTGACATGAAGGCCCTGATAGAGCGGGTCAAGGAAACCGGCGCGAACGCGGGAGGAAAGCGGGAAGTTCTCGGTTGCGTCTGCGAGAGGGGAAAGGTTGATGAGGTTTTGAAGCTGATAGAGGAGCAACTGGGGTGGTGAGATGTTCGAGGAGAAGGTTAAGGAGGGTATGGAAAAAGCTAAGAAGCTCTTCGTCATCGGTCTCGACTCGGCTCCGCCTGAGCTACTATTCGGGAAGTTCTACGACGAACTGCCGAACCTGAGGAAGCTCATAGAGCGCTCGATTCACGGGCCGATGAAGACGGGCATTCCGGCGATAACGATTCCTATGTGGATGGTGATGGTCACCGGCAAAACGCCAGGAGAGCTAGGCCTCTACGGCTTCAGGCACAGGAAGGGCCACAGCTACACCGAGTACTGGATTGCCCACAGCAAGAAGGTAAAAGAGCCGACGCTCTGGGACTACCTCGGGGCGAGGGGAAAGAAGTCGATAATCGTCGGAGTCCCGCCAACTTACCCACCGAAGCCGATAAACGGCCACCTCGTCAGCTGTTTCATAACCCCAGATGCGAGCGTGGACTACACCTACCCGAAGGAGCTCAAGGGCGAGATTGAGCGCCTCGTCGGCGAGTACATCTTCGACGTCCCCTTCAGGAAGGAAGCCAAAGACGAGGTCAAGGAAGGCCTCTGGGAGATGACTGAAAAGAGGTTCGAGGTAATCCGCTATCTTTTGAGCGAGAAGGAGTGGGACTACTTCCACTTCGTCGAGATTGGCCTCGACAGGGTTCACCACGCCTTCTGGCGCTACTTCGACCCTAACCATCACCTCTATCCCGGAAAGGGCAACGAGTACGAGAACGTCATTCCCGACTACTGGAAGCTCTTGGATAAGGAAATCGGGAAGACGCTTGAGCTCATAGACCTCGACGAGACGGCCGTGATGATAGTTTCCGACCACGGCATAAAGGCGATGCACGGCAACTTCGCGGTCAACCAGTGGCTGGCAGAGGAGGGCCTCCTCAAGGTCAGAAACCCGGAGGTCCTCCACGACGGGAAAATCAAGCGCTTCGAGCAGATTAAGGTTGACTGGAAGGAAACGGTAGCGTGGGGCTGGGGAGGCTACTACTCGCGCGTTTTCCTCAACGTGAAGGGCAGGGAACTTTTCGGTAAAGTCCCGAAGAGCAGGTTCGACGAGGTCAGGGAAGAAGTGGCCGAGCTTATACGCTCCATACGCGGTCCGAACGGCGAGAAGTGGGACAACCGCGTCTACTTCCCGGAGGACATCTACCCGGTCGCGAGGGGCAACAAGCCCGACATAATGGTCTACTTCGACAACCTCAACTGGCGCGCGGCAGGAACCGTTGGACACCCGAGCAACTACCTGCCAGAGAACGACACCGGGCCGGACGACGCGAACCACTCGGAAATCGGCGTGTTCTCGCTCTACCTTCCGGGCTTCGACGAGGCAAAGCAGACCCAGCTGACAATCTACGACGTGGCCCCAACGGTGCTTACACTCTTCGGCCTGAGGGAGGAAGCCGAGAAGCTCAGGGGAGAGAGCATTCTCCCGTGAGTCCCTTAATTTTTTGAGAGGGTCGGTCAATGGAAATCAGATTCATCCCTCATGCGCTTCAGAGACTCGAGGAGAGGGGGATTCCCAGAGAACTCGTTGAAGAGGCCGTCAAAAATTCCGACGAGGTTAGAGACGGCTACTGCGGGAGGAAGGTTGCCCAGAAGAGACTGAACGGTAGGTTGATAAGGGTCATCTTCGAGGAAGAGGAAGGAGACGTCGTCGTAATAACTGCCTACGTGACGTCCAAGGTTAGGAAATACGGGGGTGAAAGGGCTTGAAGATATCGTACGACCCGAAACACGACGTCATGTATATAAAGTTCTCCGACGGGCGGATAGTCGAGAGCGTTGAGGTTGAGGAGGGCGTGATTATCGACTACGGCGAGAACGGCGAGATTATAGGCATCGAGATTATCAACGCATCCGCGAGAACCCACACTCACCCTCTTAACGAGATAACCGTCAAGATAGAAAGCGCCACAACGTGAGGAGGGAAGGACGTGACCGTTAAGAACCTCGAGAAGGGCTTTACAATCTGGCTCACCGGACCGAGCGGTGCCGGGAAGACGACTTTAGCGGTAAAGCTCGCGAGAAAGCTCAGGGAGATGGGCTACCGCGTTGAGATACTCGATGGAGATACCATAAGGAAAACGCTCTACCCTGAGCTGGGGTTCTCGAAGGAAGCGAGGGAGATGCACAACAGGGTTGTAATCCACATGGCGAAGCTCCTCAGCAGGAACGGGGTCATTGCGATTGTCTCGCTCATCTCGCCGTACAGAGCTGTCAGGGAGTACGCGAGGAAGGAGATTGGCAATTTTATCGAGGTCTACGTCTACGCTCCCCTCGAGGTCAGGATTCAGCGCGACCCGAAGGGTCTCTACGCCAAAGCCCTGAGGGGCGAGATAAAGGGCCTCACCGGCTACGACGGCGTCTACGAGGAGCCTGAAAACCCCGAGGTGAAGGTGGACAGCTCCAAGATGACGCCGGAGGAAGAGGTGGAGGTAGTAATAGCGAAGGCCAGGGAGCTGGGCTACCTTCCGTGAGGTGATTCCATGAACCCCGCCTTCGTCGGTCTCGGCTTCGTTGTGGGATTTCTCATAGGGCTGACCGGCGTGGGTGGGGGTTCGCTCATGACACCCTCTCTGATTTTTCTCGGTGTCGAGCCTTTAACGGCAGTGGGGACCGATTTGCTCTACGCGACCGTGACGAGGGTCTTTGGAGTTCTCTTCCACGGGAAGAGGGGCCACGTGAGGAAGGACATAGCGCTCCGCCTCTTAGCTGGAAGCGTTCCAGCGGTTTTGATTGGCGGTTACGTCGTGAGGCACATCCCCAAGGACGTCCTGAACCAGTACCTGACCCTCGTCCTCGGCGTCATTCTGGTCGTTACTGCCGTTTTGAGCCTGCTCAAGGGCGAGATAAGGCTTCCCCTACGGCCGAGGTGGGCCTACGTCTACTTGCTCGGCTTCATCGTCGGGCTAACGGTCCAGTTTACCTCGGTTGGGGCGGGTGTTATTATCAGCTTCACGCTCATGAACGTCGCCCGGATTAACCCGCGCGAAGTGGTAGGAACGACGATACTCTACGGGCTGGTCCTTTCGGCGATGAGCTTCTTGAGCTACGCCGAGATGGGAAGCGTCGATTACGCGCTGGCCGGAACGCTCATAGCCGGAACCATTCCCGGCGTTTACCTCGGGACGAGCGTGAACGCCAAGGTTGATAAGAAGAGGCTCAAGAGGGTTATCAACGTCATAATCCTGCTAATTGGCATAGTGATACTGATGAAACGTTTGGGAGCAGGGTGAACGGAATGAACATCGAGGGAGTTGTGGCAAGGGTTGGGCCGTTGAAGAGGATGCTCTATCCGATGTACAAGCGAAGAAAGGAGAGCGACTACGAGGCTGCGTTCAAAAAACGCCTCAAAGAACTCGAGTCCCTCAACATTGAGATACGCGACCGCCTTAACGTCCTCGTGGTGGTCGCAGACTGTCTCCGCTTCAAGAACACCAGTTTGAGCGGATACGAGAGGGACACGACCCCGTTTCTCTCATCGCTGAGAAACTCTGGAAAGGCAGCGGCCACGGCGCCCTGGACACATCCCTCGGTTGCATCCATTATGACGGGACTGTACCCTCACAACCACGGTGCGTACATTCACTCAAAAGTCAGAGACTTCAACAACCCTAGGAATATCAAGGGCATACGCCGGAAGCTTTTAACCCTTCCAGAGATAGCGGGTGCGAACGGGTACGGGGTTTACTTTGCAACGTCCATAGACGTTGCGACGTTCCCCATGAGGGGTCGAACTCCGGTCAGGGTTTATCCCGCCGAAACAAGGGGGGATAAGATAATAAACGACTTCCTGAAATGGCTCGAGAGGCTGAGGGAAAGAAACTTCTTCGCGTACCTTCACCTAGGGGACACCCACGAGCCCCTCAATCCACCAAGGGAGTTCAGGGACTACTTTGGGAGGGTAAAGAGAATCAGAAACATTGACAGATGGTCCTTTCAGAGACCGGAGGAGCAGAAGGGAAAGAAATTCGAAGAGTTCAAACGAAACAAGCTTCTCCTGTACGACAACACGATTAGGTACGTCGACTGGCTTTTTGAAAGGCTGTACAGGGAACTCGAACGCCGCGGACTTCTTGAAAGTACGCTTTTGGTATTCACCGCTGACCATGGGGAGGAGTTCTGGGAGCACGCAGAGCTCGAGGCCGGAAACTTCTACGACCCCCGCGGGGTATACGGGGTTGGACACGGGCACAACGTGTTCAACGAGATACTGGAAGTCCCGCTAGCTGTTGAGGGACCTGTGAAGGGCCTGAGGATGGAGAACCGCTCCCTCGTGGATTTAGCGCCGACGATTCTCGAGGCGTGGGGAGTCGAACCACCCTACGAACTTGATGGGCGCTCCCTGAGCAGAAAACCCCGGAAATTCCTCCTCAGTGAGGCCACCGGATACGGCTACGAAAAGAAGGCCCTAACCGTTGGCGGTGTGAAGTTACTGTACGCACCTGAGGACAGCGTTGAGTGGGTGTTCCTGCTGGAGAGGGACCCCGGCGAGACCAAACCGATAACCGACAGGGAGCTCGTTGAAGTTATGAGGAAAAAACTCCTATCAATACTGGCCAGGGACGAGATTAAGCTGAAAAACAGCGCGCGGTGAGAGCATGGCGGATGAGGTCGTGGGAGAGCTCGGACGGGCCGCGAGGGGTGGGGTAATAGCCCTGGTCGGCCTCATGGTCTCTGCTGTCTTTGGTTTTCTCGTGAGAGCCCTCGTGGGAAGGATATACGGACCAAGCCAATACGGAACGTACAACCTCGCGTTCACGGTCTTCAACATCACGCTGATCGTGGTGATGCTCGGATTTCCTATGGGCATTCAGAGGCAGATTTCATACTTTCTCACAAAGAGACCCAAGGACACCGGGATTCTCGTCTCAACAGCGCTCGCGATAATTCTGGGCACGTCCCTGACCGGGCTCATCCTCCTCGAAGCCACGAGAGGCATCATACCTAGGTACATCGGGGGCGGCCCCAGCACCGACAGGCTCCTGCTCTCCCAACTCATAGGGATACTCGCACTCAGTCTACCCCTATCGGCTTCGTTCAACGTTCTAATCTCGGTGAGTCAAGGGTTCAAACGCGTTAGGGAGTACGTGTTCTATGGAAAAATGCTCGTGCCGGTCCTGTACTTCATCTCAGCTGGTCTTGTAGCGGTTGTGTTTAGGGCAGGGATTTCAGAAGTGGTCACTGCGTACGTGCTGGTACAGCTCACGGGACTAATTTTAATCTCTCGTGACCTCCTGAAGGCAGGAATACTGCCCAAACAGCCCGCGTTCTCGGCAAAGATTGGGAGGATTCTAGTCACCTTTTCGGCACCCCTCGTGCTCTCAAACATCGTGTGGTTCATCATGACGTGGACCGACACCCTCATGCTCGGCCACTACTACGGGAGCACCGTGGTCGGGATATACAACGCGGCGTCCCCCCTGGCGAGGTTCATACCCGTGTTCCTTGTAGCATTTACTGTGATATACAGTCCAATAGCAACGATGTTATATGCTCAGGGAAAAAAAGATGAGATCAACAAATTATACTTATCAATAACAAAATGGGTATTTCTGCTAACATTTCCATTGTTTATTTTATTGTTCGCATATCCAGTAGCAGTATTGAGGGAATTATTTGGATTAAAATATGTAGAAGCTCAAGTTTCATTGATAATCTTGTCCGTAGGGTTTATGTTTCATTCATTACTCGGTCCAAACGGATTAACCCTCGTAGCAATAGGCTATCCAAAAAAAGAAATGATAGGAAATATAATAGGAGCATTATTAAATGTAGCTTTAAATATTATTTTAATTCCACAATATGGTATGACAGGGGCATCTATTGCAACCGCGGTATCATATATAATCTCGAGCATGTATAAACAAGTCGTGTTATTTAACATGAATATTAAGCCATTCAACAAGGAATATTACAAAGTAATATGCATCGGTATTGGATTCACAATATTGGGGTTGCTATTCCCAACAGATGATATATTAAAAGCTATTATATACACAATAGGGGTCACAGTAGGATTTTATATAATGTTAATAATCTTTGGCACATTCACTGAAGAGGACATTAGATTATTAAATAGTCTAACAAAAAAAGCAGGAATAGATCTAGAAAGATTAATAGAAATTATCGAAATATTCTCAAAGAAATTAATTAACAAATAAGGGGGATGCCCAATGAAAGTCATTCATTTAATGCTCAATTCGTTAACTCCTTACTTGCCTCATAAAGATCCACTCTACTATGATGGAGATTGGCACGTCAAAGTTGCAAAACAAATAAGGGCAAGGACCAAGAGATATACAATTGAATGCTGGAGAATAGATCAAAAAGAAAGAGTACCCAGAGAGACCGAAAGAGACAACATAAAATATAGGGTCTTTCCTTCGACTCGAATTGCAATTGGTGCTACTATTGAGATATCAAGAGAACTAACCAAAGAACTCATCAAAGAAACAAGACAAAACGATATTCTACTGCATATCCATGGGTTATACAATCCCAACGTGGACCAGTTACTAGTACAATTAAAAAAATATACGAAAAACGTCCCAATAATAATCCAAGCACATGGAAGAACATTTCCATTAGTTCAGTATAAAGAGATAGGTAAGCCCATTGAGTATCCATACTATATATTAAATTATATAATCGAATTTTGGGATTCTTTAAAAAATATAGACAAGTTTTTTGTTCTAAGGGATACTGACAAAGAAATTCTATCAAAACTATTCGGAGAAGATAACGTTAAGATCATGCCAATGGGAATCGACATGAATCTATTCAAACCTACCAACATGAAAAAAGCCCGAGACGCTGTTGGATTTAATAGGTCCAACCAATACATTCTTTATGTCGGAAGGTTTGAAAAAAGAAAAGGCATACATTTATTAGTGTCCATGTTTCGTATTGTACATAAAATTCTTGGAAATGTCAAGTTAGTTCTAGTGGGGGAGGGGCCATATAAACCGATACTTCAAAATATCAGCAGACATGAAAAAGATATAATACTCCTTCCGTGGAAATCCCAAAAAGAACTACCCCTATATTACAACGCTACGGATTTGTTTACTTTCCCTAGCCTCTATGAAAACTGGCCAATCGCACCACTAGAAGCACTAGCGTGTAAAACCCCTGTACTAGCTAGCCCTGTTGGCGCCATACCCAGATGGTACTACAAAGAAAAAATTAAGGGAATCTTCATCAAAAACCCAACAAAACCAGAAGAGTTTGCTTATAAAGCATTAGACATATTGAATGACTCGCGGAGAATAAAAAAGGAAATTCCTCGAAATCAACTCAAAAGATATTCTTGGGAAGTTATTGCAAAAAAAACCATAGATACATATAGAGAGCTGGAAGATAAATATTATTAAAGGAGGAAATGTTATGGTCAAACCACGTAGAGTAACTGTGGTAATCCTCAACTGGAACAACTGGAGGGCCACAGTCGAGGCCGTTGAATCAGTTTACAGGTCCAAGTTTGATAACTATGATGTAATCGTGGTGGACAACAACTCAACAGATGAGTCCATCGAGATGATTAAAAGGTACGCCCTGGGAGAAGTTAAGGTTAGTTCAGAGTACATCAAGGACAACCCCCTCACTAAACCTTTGGTCATCTTCCACCTATCGGAGAGAGAAGCCCTAAGAGGGCGCTTCAACAGGCCATTGTACGAGAAGATAGACCCTGATAGAAGGCTGATTCTGATTGAGAACACGAGAAACTATGGATTTGGTGGCGGCAACAACGTTGGAATAAAATTTGCGCTCACGGTTCTGGATGCCGATTACATCCTTCTCCTTAACAATGATGCCATTGTGATGCCCGAAACTATTCCCAAACTCGTTGAGACTGCGGAAGCATTAAACTCCGGAGCCGTTGCCCCCAAAATCCTGTGGGCAAGAAACCCAGAACTCATCGATAGTGCAGGGGGGGAGTACTCAAAAAATGGATACAGTTTTGACAGGGGAAAATTTCAACCGTTCACTAAGTTCCCAAATCGAGATGAAGTCTCCACCCTCTGCGCTGCCTGTGCCCTGTATTCTTCAAGGGCACTACTTGAAGCCGGTTTATTCAACGGGGACCTGTTTTTCCTCTACTACGAAGACACTGACCTTGCGTCGAGAATTCGATGGGCAGGATTTAAGTTAATCTATGAGCCCTCGGCAAAGGCATACCACTACGGTGGAAAGAGCACTGGTGGCCTTGAGATAAGCGACCTTGCAATTTCACACTCCCTAAAAGGACACCTCGTCTGTGCAGTTCTGAACCTTCCCCTTAAGTACGCCCCACTGTATACCCTCGGAAACTTACTCTACGCAATGTACAATGTGGTTCTCAGGAGAAAAATTAAGTCAGTTGCAAAGGGATACATAATGCTACTTCGTACCCTTCCAATGGTTTTTCGAGAAAGAAGGCGGATAAAGAGACATATCACTGAAAGAGAGTTTTCACAACTCTTAACCCTAAAATGGAAAGTTTCCTAAGAACCTTTTTCTCAAAATAAAATCCGTTAAGGGTAGCGGGGAACCCTCTAGAGGATGCACTTACGCACCGCCCCTTAACTTCCCCGGGTATCTCGGCATCGTCAAAAACGATAACTGGCTTCCCTCTGGCGAGGGCCTCAACAATCGGCAGGCCCCAGCCCTCGTACTTTGATGCATGAACGTAGACGTCGAGCGAGTCGTAGAACTCAACCAGCTCCTCATCGGGTATAAAACCGAGGAGCTTTATCCTCTCGTCACCTTCGGCCAGCTTTTTAACGCGCTCGAACTCCTCCCCGGTTCCAGCCAAGAGGAGCCTCGCGTTCGGGTTGTCCCACTGCTTAAACAGTTCAACGAGGAGGGCATGCCTCTTATGGTAGTCCATCCTCGAGATGTAGCCCACCATGAACTTCCCCTTTTCCCTGAACTTTCCGGCGCGGGGCGGCTCGAGGAGGAAGCGCTCGTCTATCGGCTGGTGAACGACGGTTATCCTATCCTCCGGGATTCCCGCGAAGCGAACCAAGTCAACCTTTGTCAGGTGTGAGACTGCGTAGACCACGTCGCATTTCCTCGCCGAGAACAAGCCGAGGCGGATGAAGAGGCGCTCGAAGATGCCCTTGAACCCCCTCCTCGGGTGCTTTAAGGGGATTAAATCGTGTATCGTGACCCGCTTTTCCGCCTTTGGCTTGAAGAAAAGGAGCGTTATGGCTTCTATAATGCCAACGGCGTGGTAGGCGTCGCATTTCGAACGGACGAGCCAGAGGGGAACCTTGAAGAACTGCCAGAGGAAGTACGAAAACCTCTCGCCGGGCGACAGCTCGACCTCGTGCCCCTCACGCTCGAGGGTCCTGATTAAGTTCCTTGTGTAGACCGCTATTCCCCCAGCTTTGGTGCTCAAACGCCGGACGATTAGGCAGACCTTCATTCAACCACCCCGTAGACCGTGAGAAGCTCCCTAACAATCTCGCCCCAGTCGTAGCGCTCGGCCTTTCTCCCCGCGATTCTCCCCATCCTTGCAGAGTCCTCATGGGCGAGCATCAGCGCCCGGGCGAAGAATTCCTCGCTCAGCGGGACGACGAAGCCGGTTCTGCCGTTCTCGACGAGGTGCATCGAGGCGTTCATCGGGTGCTCAACGGTGACGACCGGAACGCCGGAAGCCATGGCCTCGACGACGACCATGCCGAAGCCCTCCCTCCTGGATGGAAACGCGAAGACCCTCGACGCTTTCATGAGGGCGATGACATCTCTGTAATCCTTCAGAAAGCCCGTGAAGGTGACGTTATCGCCGATTCCAAGTTCCCGCGCGAGGAGCTCAAGCTTTCTCCGCTCGGGGCCGTCGCCGGCTATAATAGCTTTGAAGTCGGGGAACTCTTCCCTCAGCAGAGCAAGTGCACGGAGGAGAAAGTCAACCCCTTTCTCGGGAATCAGCCTGCCGACGAAGAGAAAATCAAATTCCAGCGGCGATGGCTTCACCGAGCGAATAAGAGCAATATCTATGCCGTTGGGGACGAGGTAGACGGACTTTCTGAGGCCAGCGTTTAAGAGGTCAAGCCTCGTCTTCTGGGAGACGGAAACGTGCCTCTCGAAGGAGAACAGGCCCCGCTCAAGGGTTTTCCCTGCCAGACCTGCCCATCCGAGGTAGTCGAGCCAATAATCACCCCAGAACTCGTGCCAAGTTATGAAAACCTCCTCTCCCTTGAGAACCCTGAGCGAATAAGCTGGGAGGTAAGGGCTCGCCTGGCAGTCTACGACGTCGAAGCGCTCGCCCTTAAGAATGGGGACAAGCGAGATGGAATGGAGCAGAGGAGGGAGAATTGAACGCCTCCCGCCGGAGTACAGATTGCCAGTGCGAACGGTTCCGTGATAGTGAATCCCATCGCGCTCGATGTCCTTCGGCCCTCTCCAGTGTTTGTAGCCGTAGACGTGAACCTCATGTTTTCGAGCTAACCTTCTAGCCAGCTCGTAAATCCGCTTCTCGACCCCGCCTTTGACCCATGGGTAGACCACATCGTAGACGAAGGCTATCCTGAGGCTTTCCATCGCCACATGGTTGTCCGCTAACGTTTATAAGACCATCTAATGAAGTTAGCCCAGCGGAAAAAGGGTGTTGAACCATGGCAAGTACTCTCGTCACGGTACTCATTGGCATCACGGCGTTCTGGCTGGTCCTCTACACCCTCTTCGGAAAGAAGGAGGTAGACCCCGAAACAGGAGAGCCCATAGAGAAGGAAGAGGGGCTGAGCGTTGACTTCCTCGTGGCAATGTGGAGAACAAAGAGACTCCTCGGGTTCATAGACCGGCTTTCCGGGGTCAACAGACGTTTTTGGAAGGTGTACAGCGATATTGGAATCGCCCTCGGCTACCTGGGAATGGCCTACGTCTTCTATGCCCTTCTAAAAACTGCCATGGAAACGCTCAGAACCAAGAGCGCTCCGAGCGGAGTCCAGCTCGTCATTCCGGGTGTGACGATTCCCCTGTGGTACGGACTCATCGGTCTCGCCGTCGTCATGATTGTGCATGAGCTCAGTCACGGAGTGGTCGCAAGGGCTGAGGGGCTCCCCCTGAAGTCAGTCGGTCTGGTTCTCCTCGCGGTGATTCCAGGTGCTTTCGTCGAGCCCGACGAGGAGAAGCTTTCGAAGGCACCCCTCCGCTCTAGGCTCCGCGTCTACGGTGCCGGTTCGATGGCAAACGTAACCACCGCGATAATCACCGCCCTAATCCTGAGCTATGCCGTAACCCCCCTTTTAGTTCCCAGCGGGATACAGGTTGGGGATGTCATAAAAGGAGCCCCCGCCGACGGGGTCCTCCACAAGGGGGACGTCATAATCGCGATAAACGGGCAGAGCGTAAAGACCATGGACGAGTTCATAAAGGCTATGAACAAAACAAAGCCGGGAGAAACGATAACGCTCACCGTCCTCAGAAACGGGAAGGAGATGAACCTCAAGCTAACCCTGGGAGAGAACCCGGATAAACCCGGAAAGGGCTTTATAGGAATCCATCCCACCCAGTACGTAAAGTCCAGGGTAGGACACGAGGGACTAATCCTGCCGCTGTTCTTCTCGCTCTACTGGATTTACCTCCTCAACATAGGGATAGGCCTCATGAACCTCTTCCCATTGGTTCCCCTCGATGGAGGAAGGATGCTCGACGACGTGATAAAGGAGTACCTGCCTGAGAGAATCGCAAGACCCATAAGGTATGCAACGATAGGAATCGGTCTGTTCCTCCTGGCCCTAAACGTTCTGCCCGCGGTTCTCAACCTCGCTAAGTAAACGTATTCCCACTCTTCCTTTTTTGAATTTAAAGATTCCAGTCGAAGGCTCGAACTCAGGAAGGAGGGACTTAAGCACAACAAGGTTTTCAACGCCGGGCCTTTCAGTTGGCCTGAACTCGACTATGTGCTCCGCGTACTGGGAAAGCCACGAGAGAAACCTCGAAGAAACCCTATCCCTGTTTATGAGGAAGACGTTGAGGACCTCATCCACATTGGAGCGGGGGTAACTTTCCTTTAGGGCTATGTTCTTCTTTAGAATCCTCATGCCCGCGTCCTCACCAAAGATTTCAACAAAACCGTCCATTGTAACGGTAAGGCCTATCCTCTTAGGTTTGCCAAGGATGAGGCGCTTGTAAAGTGTAAGGATTTTGGGAAGAAACGTGCTTCCATCAACGTAGCCGAGGGAGTAAACGTAAGGCTCCCTGGGTTGTACCCCGTTCACGGAGCCGAAGACATCAATCACGGCAAGGCGACCTTCGGTTCCGAACGTATGAAACCCAAAGCGAACGGCAGTGGAATACTTCATGAGCAACCTATACGGAAGCGAGTAGCTCGTGATGACACCGTACCATCCTCGTTCAATGAACTTTTTAAAAACTTCAACACCAAGGGCCCAACCATAGGAACCCGTGTTGTATACTATTAGAAGGATTCCATCCTCAATTATGCCCCCACCAAGCATCTTGTCAAGGGCATCAATACCCGTCCTAAACACCTTGTACCCCATTTTCATCAACAGAGAGGGTAACACCCAACCTTTTTAAAAGCCTTTTCTTAGGGCAACCCATGCCCGCCACCTGCTCCAAATGTAGTCGTCCAGCGGTCTACCACGCGCGCTACACCGGTCGCTACTACTGCCACAAGCACTTCAATGAGATGGTCGAGAAGAAGTTCAAGGAGACCGTGAAGAAGTACCGCCTCATAGAGAAGGGCGAGCGAATAGCGGTAGGCGTTAGCGGAGGAAAGGACAGCGTCGTTCTCATGCACCTTCTGGCCAAGCTCCGGGAGAGGTTCCCCTTCGAGCTCGTCGCGATAACGATTGACGAGGGCATAGCCGGTTACCGACCTCCAAGCGTTGAGATAGCGAAGAGGAACGCGAAGAAGCTCGGAATAGAGCACCGCGTTTATTCCTTCAAGGAATACATCGGCTTCACCCTCGACGAGACGGTTGAGATAATGGGGAGCTTCGAGAAGAAGGAAAGGGTAGGTGCCTGCTCCTACTGCGGCGTCTGGAGGCGCTGGCTCCTCAACTACGCTTCCAAAGACGTCGGCGCCGACAAGCTGGCCGTAGGCCACAACCTCGACGACGAGGTGCAGATGTTCATAATGAACATTCTGAGGGGAGATATAGCCCGTTTAGGGAGAACGGGCCCCTACTACCAGGAAATCCACCCGGAGCTCGTCCCGAGGATAAAGCCCCTCCGAGAGATTCCCGAGAAGGAGATAGTCCTCTACGCGGTTCTGAACAACATTGAAGTTGACCTGAGCGAGTGCCCCTACGCGGTCGAGGCTTTCCGTGCCGAAATCCGAGACTGGCTCAACGAGATGGAGGAGAGGCACCCGGGAACGAAGTACCAGATTCTCAGGAGCTACGACAAGCTCTTCCCTCTGATAGCGAAGACCTACACGAAGAAAACCAGCGAGCTGAACCGCTGCAAGATATGTGGCCAGCCGACGACGGGCGAGATATGCAAGGCCTGCCAGTTCCGCCTCCAGGTCGAGAGGAAGGCGAGGGAAAGGGGACTGACGTTCAGGGTTGAGTAGCAAGGGTTAAATACAATTGTAGTTAGTTTGTATTGGTGATGGCATGGCCGAGAGGGTGGAGTATCCGATTTCCGTTAGACTGCCGGGTTACGTTGTTCGGAAGATAGACGAACTCGTCGAGAAAAGGGAATTTCGGAGCCGTTCGGATTTCATAAAGTTCGCCGTCACGTTCACACTCGGCCAGATGATGCTCGAAGAGGCGAAAGAGCTGGCAAGGAGCCTCAGCGAGGAGGAAATTAGAGTGGAGGCTGAGAATGCGCGGAAGAAACTCAGAAGGGGGGAATTCAAGGACGAGGAGGAAGAAGTGAAAGAGGTTCTTAGGGAGGTCGAGAGGGAGTACAGGAAACTAATGGGTGCCGAGTAAGGAAAGTTGTCAAAACGTATTAAACAACTATTTATAAAGACCTGTTTAGTATACTAAACAACCTTTATAAAGGTTGAGCGAGTAAAGGCTACCATGAACGAGAACATCGCGCGGGCCCTCGTCGAATGGCAGGAGAACTGGACGCCCGAGCTAATCGAGAGGGACTTCGACCCCTCGCTGATTCCCGAAAAGCCGAGAAAGGTCATCACGTTTGCGGGCTGTCGGAGAACTGGCAAGACCTATCTAATGTTCCAGCTGATAAACAAACTTTCTGAGAAAATTCCACGTGACGATATTTTCTACATCAACTTCGAGGACGAGAGGCTTGAGAAGAAAACCGAAACGCTGACGGAGCTCATACCCACCATTGAAGAGCTGTTCGGGAAGAAGGAGAGGCTCTATCTCTTCCTCGATGAAGTCCAGAACGTCCCCGGATGGGACTCGTGGGTGAGGAGAATACACGACTCAAGGGAAGACGTGAGGCTCTTTCTTAGCGGCTCCTCATCGAAGCTGTCGAGCAGGGAGATACCGACGTCGCTGAGGGGAAGAGCCCTTACCTTCGAGGTCTTTCCCCTGAGCTTTCCCGAGTTCCTCCGCTTCAAGAACTTTGAGGTGCCCGAGAGGGTGGAGTTCAGCGGGAGGAAAAGCGAGCTCCTGAACCTTCTGAGGGAGTACCTCATCTACGGGGGGTTTCCCGAGGTCGTTTTAGCGGAGGACAGGAGAATAAAGGGCATGATAATCAGGGACTACTTCAACACGATTGTAGCCCTGGACGTCGTTGAGCGCTATAAAGTCAGAAATCCCGAGGAGCTGAGGGCGTTCATAAGGCTACTCCTCAACTCGGAGTACTTCAGCCTGAGCAGGGCCGAGAGAACTATGAGAAGCCTCGGCCACTCGGTCAGCAAGGCGACTTTGGCCAACTACCTCCGCTACCTGAACGAGTGCTACTTTGCCTTTCCGGTCGAGGTTTTCTCGCCAAAGGTGAAGCTCAGAATCCAGCACCCGAAGAAGATATACTTCGTTGACACCGCATTTCTGACCTTCCTGAGCGTAAAGTTCAGCGAGGACATCGGCAGGCTAATGGAGAACGCGGCCTTCATCGAACTCCTGAGGAGGGGCAAAGAGGTAAACTACGCCATCGGCGAGAACTGGGAGGTTGATTTCGTCCTGCCTGAAGAGGAAACGCTCATTCAGGTCAGCTACGACGTTTCAAACCCGGAAACGATGGAGCGGGAGCTCAAAGCCTTGAAAAAGGCAAAGAGGACGTTTGGATGGAAGAACGCCAAGTTGATAACGTGGGACGTTGAAAAGAGAATAGACGGAATCGAGGTAGTGCCCCTGTGGAGGTTCCTCCTTGATAGTCGAGACGGCCGTTCCCTTTGATGAGCTTGAGGAGATAAGGCGAAAGAGCGGGGCGGGGGTTAGCTTAACATCCCTCGGAACCATCGAGAGGAGCGGGATAGTCCTCAATCGGGTTCTCGTGGAGGGTCCTCCCGCGGAAATCGAGCGCTTCATGGAGAAGCTCCGCCTGACGAGGGCCGGCGGTTAGTTTGTGCCCCAAACTTCCGGGCGGGTATTTAAGGGGTTCAGGGGACTTTTCTCGGTGGGAGCATGGAGGATATAAATGAAGCGCTCAGGGCGGTGGAGCGGGAGCTGAACCTTGCAAAGAAGGCTTACAACTCGATAATCTACATCTACTGGGCGGTAGCGTTCCCGGCCATCTACATTACCTCGGTGATTCTCTCAGCGTACGCCGGGATTTCAATCGACTCCACAACGGTTCTTCTCTCGGCCCTCGCGATAGTATTCTTCATTTTCGAAGAGCTGAAGGCATTCAAGAAGGTGCAGGAGATAGAGAAGGTTCTCGGGAGAAAAACGCCGCTCAACCCCCGGTACCTCCTCGCCCAGCTCATCGTCTGGCCTGTAATCTTCGTGACCGTGGGGTTGAATGTTAAGGGTACCTGGCTATCCCCGCTCCCTGCGATAGGCTCCGGAATGCTCGCCCTCGCGGTCGTGGATTACGTTTTCCTCAGGAGGGGCTGGGACAAGGCCGTCATCGGGGCAACGATTCTGCTCCTCAGCGTTCCGTACGGGAGGGTTTCCATCACCAAGGGCGCGTACGCAACGCTCGTACTGTCGCTGGCGTTCGGACTCGGCGCTTACCTGGTGCTTATGAAGGCAATGAGGGAGTGATATGCTCGAAAAGCTCGCTGGGCTCTCTAAGTCACCGCTCGGCAACCCCACGAGGCTGGCGATAGCCCTTTACCTGCTGTCGAGGGAGAGGGCAACCTTCTCGAGCCTGAGGGAGGCGCTGAACCTCACCGCTGGGAACCTTGAGTTTCACCTGAAGGCCCTGGAAGATGCCGGAATCGTGAGAACTTACTACGGGTTCGGAAGGAGGCCGAGAAAGTTCGTTGAGCTGACTGAGAAGGGAGTAGAAGAACTCGGCGAGGCCCTCAGGGTCCTGAGGGAGGCGGTTGAAAATGATTGAGTTCCTCAAGGCGCTCCTCATGTGGCTCGCGGCCTTTATTCCGGCCATGGCCATCGGCTCAGCGGTCTCGAGGGGAAACCCCAAGAGAGCGGCCGTTCTGATTCAGGTTTCTATGCTTCTGCTCTCGCTTCCACTCCTATGGGCCGTGAACGGACCGAAAAGCTCGGGACTCCTCCTCAACCTGAGCTACCTGCCGCGGGCATTCCTGGTTGGCTTCACGGTTTCCCTCACGTTGAACGCCATCGGCCCAAGCACCGAGACCGCCGACGAACCGGAGTTCCTCCCCAGGGACTGGAGAAGGTATCCCCTCATTCTCCTCCTGGCGCCGTTGAGTGAGGAACTTCTCCACAGGGGCCTTGTGGAAGGTTACTTACTCAGCTACGGCCACTTCTGGAGCGCGATACTCTTCGCGGCTCTCCTGTTCGCCCTGCCCCACTGGAGGGCCTTTGGAGGGAGCGCTTTGGACAGGATTTCGATTGTTGCCGGGGCCTTCCTCCTCGGAACGCTGGTAGGCTACTTCTTCGCCCTCGGCGGCATAGTTCCGGCCTTTGCGCTACATGCCTCGGCCAATCTAGCCGGACTCGTTGTTCTGCATTTCAGAGAGAGGTGACGGTATAAATAGGGAGACGACCTAATCCCTTTGGTGGGATGAATGGAGGATGTTGAGGAGCTGAAGAGCGTCCTCGAGAGGGTCGAGGGCAAGCTGATAGCGAGCAGAAAAATCTACGGGGCGTTAACCTTCTCCGCATGGTTGACGGCAATGATGGGCTACTACGTCCTCTCTGGGCTGTTCGGTAACGGCTACGTGGAATCACTGGTTTACTGGGCCATCGGAGCAGTCATCGTGAGCTACGCAACCAAAAAGGTCTGGGACAGGTACATTGCAGTACTCGTTTCAGAGACGGGGAAGGAAAGCGGAATTGGACTTGAGATTCTGGCTTCGTGGGCCATAGGAAGTCTAATCGGCTGGGGAATAATCCCACGCCTTGGGCTCACCACGACCCCCGAGGAAACCGTTGCGGTTGCAATACTCAGCTTTCTGGGGATTTCCCTAGCTGGACAGGCGCTTGTAACTGGAGACAGGGAGGAGATACCTTCTTTTCTCGCGCCACTCCTTGGAATACCGCTCGTTCCGGTAGCTGGAAATCAAGCGACCCTCTGGGCGGGATTTGTTGCCGCCTTCGGGTTCAGCCTCACGATAGCCCTCTACCTCCTCTCGGCGTTCAAGGCAATAGAACGGTGATAGAATGGAGTCGCTGAGGGAACTCACGAAGAACCACGTGCTCGGGAATCCGGTGAGGCTAGGAATCATGCTGTACCTCCTGCCGAGGGAGAAAGCCCTGTTCAAGGAGCTTCTCGAGGTCCTTGAGATAACTCCCGGAAACCTCGACTCCCACCTGAGAGCGCTTGAGAAGGCAGGCTACGTAAGGCTCTACAAGGTCTTCGCCGACAGGCCGAGAACGGCGGTGAGGATAACGGAGAGGGGAGCGGTAGAAACGGGAAGGTACTTGAGGACCCTGAAGGAAGTTCTCAATTCCCTCTAAGCTCTTCCTCGGCCTTTCTCTTCAGCTCCTTTATGCGCTCAATCCGGTACTCCTCGACCAGCTTGAGGAACTTCTCCGCCTCCCTCTCCTCGTCCTCCTTCCCCCAGCGCTTCAAAAGCTCCTCGATGGCCCGCTCCAGCGTCTCCCGCTCAACGACCGCGAACTCGTCAACGCGCTTTACGTCGAGCTCTTCACTCGTGAAGAAGGGCACGTGGGCCTCGCGGAGAACCTCCCTCACCGGCCCGGGAAGGGGCTTCTCGGTTATCAAGGCTTTAATCCCCTTCTCAACAAGCTCCTCCGCTATGGCCTTTCCGGCTCCGGCTGGATTGATTACGAAGAGAACGTCGCCCTTCCTAAGTCCGACCTCATGCTCAATCCTCTCAAGCTCCCGCCAGCTGAGGACCCTTAGCACTTTCAGCGGAACCGCGCTACCGCGGATTTCGACCACGTTCATCCTCTTGACCTTGACCAAGTCCCTGCTCAGGCGCTCTATAACTGCCTTCGCCTCCTTCAGCTGTTTCTCAAGGACCTCTATGCGCTTCACCTTCGCCTCAAGCTCCCTCTCGCGGAGGACTTTCCGCCTTACCTCCTCGTCGTAGTCCGCTATTCTGCGCTCAAGCCTCTCGATGGTTCTCCTCTGCTCGCGGATTATACCCCTGAGCTCCTCGTTCTCCCTCTCAAGGAGCGCTATCCTCCCCTCAAGCTCGCGGATTTTCCTCACGTAGGGCCTGACGTCAACGCTCGTCCCTTCCTCTCCCTCCGGTTCCTCCCTCGGCCTCTCGCGCCTCGCAACCTTCTGCATGGCCTCGCCAAGGTTGTAGCCCTGGATTACAAGGGCCTTCACCTCGTCGGCCCTCTTGCTCAATCCCGCCTCGCGGAGCTTCGCTTCGACGTGCTCGAGCTTGGGCTTGAGCCTGAGGTATGCCTTGTAGGCGGCCGTCAAGGCGTCGCGCTGGTGGTCGTCGTCGACCTTGATGCCGAGGTTTCTCAACAGCCCGTTCTTCTCCTCGACGCGGAGGCTCTCCCGCGGGACGAAGAGCTGGGCCTTGAAGGAGCGGGCTATCTTCTCGACGAAGCCCGGGGCCGGGGAAACGTCCGTTGCCACGACAACCGGGTGTCCTATCTCGCTTATGAACCTGAAGACCTCGCCGACCGGCATGTTCCTCTCGCTGTAGAGCGCCACCACGTTGCCGTTGAGGTCTATGACGGCTATTCCCACCGTTATGCCCGGGTCAATGCCAACTATGACGCTCCGCCTCTCCCTTACGGCCTCCTCACCTTTGAGGGGAGCAAAGCCGAGTTCTGCCCTCTCGACCGGGTAAATCCTGACCTCGACGTCGCCACCCCGCATGGGTCTCACGATTCCAGCTAACTCCTCCCTGCTCGCGTAGATTCTGAACTCACCCCTCGCCAGGCCGTAGTCCTTCTCCTCGGTCTCGAGGTCGAAGGGAATGTCAGCCCGCCTCAGCCTGTCCTCGATTTCCCTCACCTTGTCGCGGACGAGGTTGTGAACGCGCTTCCGATAGCGGTCCTGGCTCCAGCCACCTTTCCCGTGGCTCCTGCCCCTTACAACTTTGACTATGACCTCGTCCTCAAAGGCCAGAACCTCATAGCCGACTCCCTTACTCGCGAGCAATGCGGAGAGCTTGGCCTCTTCGTAGGGGTCGAACCTGTCGGTCGTTCTTATCCCGTGCTCCCTCGCGAGGCTCTGGAGGGAGCGTTGTTCGCCGGGCCTTCCCGTTACCTGGACGAGCTTCGTGCCCGGCGGAAGGGCGCGGAGGAACTTCCTAAGGTCCTCTCCCAACTCGGTAACGCTGTCTACCGCCACTATATCTGGCCTCTTCGCTCTGATGAATCGGATTAGCCTGTAGAGTGTGAACTCACCCTTTCGCTCGAGCTTTCCGTTGTACCAGCTCACGACCGCGAAGCGCTTCGGGTTCTCGCCGACGACGTCAAGGCCGATGATGAGAATGAGCACCACCCTCCACCGGGAGTGACGCGGGGGGCTTTTTAATGGTTTGGTCAACAAGTTTTGAACCATAACCAAAACGATTATTTAACCCTTAGGTTATATTCAACCCCGGGGTGATAGGGTGAAGATGCGCCTCGTCTTTGACAAAAAGTACGACATCGTGAGCGGGGAGTACATCGTCAGGGTCAGGGAACTTGACCTAGACGAGGAGCTGAAGGCCATAGTCGACGGCTTTGACCCCAAGGTCAGGATTAGGGGCGAGGAGCTCGGCCTCAACGAGCTGACCGAGAAGGTCTTCAAGGCAGGCACGAGAGAGGACGCGGAGAAGATAATGAGCGAAATAAGGGGAGCCCTCGTCGAGACCTTCAGCTCACTAATCGCCCGCTTCAAGGAGGCCCAGAGCTTCAACGGTTCCGTCGTCTACGAGATTGACTTCAACGAGCTGTTCAAGGAGTAACGAGCATCTCCAGCGCTTTCCTTATCGCCTCGTTTATCGTTTCCTGCGCCATCGACGGCCTCGACTTCTCAAGGGCCTGGGCGTGGCTGAAAGGCACGTGGATGAAGCCCGCTTTCGTTTCCATTCCAGAGACGGCTATCGTGTGCAGGGCCGTGAACATCGCGGTGTTGCAGACGTAGGTTCCGGCAGTGTTGGAAACGCCGGCCGGGATTCCGGCCTTCCTCAGGGCCTTTACAATGGCTTTTATTGGTATCGTGGCGAAGTATGCATCTGGAGCGCCCTCGAATACCGGCTCGTCCTCCGGCTTAAAGCCGTCGTTGTCCGGCATCGTGGAGTCCATCACGTTTATCGCGACCCTCTCGACGGTCACGTTCGGCCTTCCGCCCGCCTGACCTGTCAAGAGGACGATATCGGGCCTCTCCTTAGTGATTAGCCTCGGCAGAATCTCTCTAACCCTCTTGAACGAAACCGGTAGCTGGGCCTTAAGGAGAGTTGCTCCGTTGAGTTCCTCGGGAAGTGCCTTAACGGCCTCCCACGATGGGTTTATCTCCTCACCGCCGAAGGGCTCGAAGCCGGTAACCAGAACCTTCATAGGATCACCGGAAAGGGTAGGTTTTTAGGGTTTAAAAGCTACTCCGGGCGAGGGGTGAGGATGAGGTACGACGTCCTAATCATTGGTGGTGGTCCTGTTGGCAATTATCTCGCTAACCTTCTCGCGAGGGATTACAGCGTCGCCGTCGTCGAGAGGAAGAACTCCTTCGGGGGAAAGGCCTGCACCGGCATAATCGGAGCCGAGAACTACGAGAGGCTCGGACTGCCGAAAAAAGCCGTCCTGAACGAGCTCTACGGGGCAACTTTCTACTCGCGAATCCAGAGCTTTTCGATTGGGAGGAAGAGCCCTCAGGCTTACCTCGTGGACAGGAAGACGCTTGAGCGGGAGCTCGCGAAGAGGGCGATGAAGAGGGGCGCCGATTACCTGATGAGCACGACCTTTAAGGGTTTCAAGAACGGGAAAGCTATTCTTCAGCACCTCGGGGAGACGCTTGAGGTAAAGGCGGACTTCTATGTCGGGGCCGACGGCGTGAACAGCACTGTGGCGAAGGCGATGGGAGCGAAGACGAAGGCAGAGTTCCTCAGTGGTTACGAGGTTGAGGTTCTTGGCGAGTTCGAGAGGAAGAGCGTTGAGGTCTGGGTTAACAAGGAGATAACGCCCGACTTCTTCGCGTGGGTGGCGCCGATAGACGGCGAAACTGCCAGAGTTGGAACCTTCGGGAGCATAGAGGCCCTGAACAGGTTTCTACGGCTCAGAAGGTTAGAACCCACGAGGATTCTCGAGTTCAAGGCCGGAACCGTCGGCTTCGGCTGGAGGAAGCCCTGGGTATGGGGCAACGTGGCACTCGTTGGTGATTCCGCCATTCAGATAAAACCGACGACCGCCGGGGGGATAGTCTACGGAATGCTCTGCGCCGAGGGCCTGAGGAATGCCTTACTCGAGGGCAGGCCCGAGAACTACTGGAACTACTGCTCGTGGGTGAGGAGGCAGATAAGCTTTGGCCTCAGGTTCAGAAAGCTCTTCCTCGGCCTCGACCAGGAGGCGATAGAGAGAATCTTCGAGGTCCTGGGGAGTGAAGAGGCGAGGGAGGTAATTGAGACGCAGGCGGACTTCGACGACCACCTGAGGACGGCCAAGGCGATACTCAAGAGGCCCAAGCTCCTCGCAAAGCTCATAAAGGTCAGCCCGAGCCTGATTAGGGCGTTGCTGTGAGGTGAGAGTATGAGGTGGAAGATGGGCCTTCAGGAGGAGTACTTAAAGGCGATAGCCGAGGGGAAGAAGCGGATTGAAGGCAGATTGTACGACGAGAAGAGGCAGGCCATAAAGCCGGGCGACGAGATAGTCTTCGAGAACAAGCTCGTCTGCGTCGTAAAGGACCTGAGGGTTTATTCCTCCTTCAGAGAGATGCTGGAGAAGGAGGGCCTTGAGAACGTCCTGCCAGGAGTGAAGAGCATTGAAGAGGGCGTCAAGGTCTACAGGCGCTTTTATTCCGAGGAGAAGGAGAGGAAGTACGGCGTGGTCGCGATAGAGGTCGAGCCTGTTGCGTGGATTGGAGAACCGTTAGAATGAGGTAATATCCTGCCCCCATTTCTCGAACTCTTTCTCAATGGCCCTGAGGTTTTCAATTGTCATCTGATATTCCTCCTCGTTCAGGATTCCACGGATTTTCTCAAGCACCCAAGCGTTTCCTTCCATAGACAACACCCTGCAGTTTGAGACTACATGAATAAACCGCAAAAAGCGTTTTAAGGTTACTGCCCAAGATACAAACATGATGATTGACGACAGAATTGAGATAAACCCCAAGAAAATGGGCGGTAAGCCCGTCATCAAGGGGACGAGGATTCCCGTTTACTTCATACTCGAACTCCTCGCAAACGGCTGGAGCTTTGAGGACATACTTGAGAGCTATCCACAGCTGACGAAGGAAGACCTAAACGCTCTTCTCGAAGGTTAAAGGAGTAAATAACACAATAAAGTTTTCTGGAAAAAGTAAACAGAAAAGTTTAAATAAAAGTAAGACACAACTTGTTATAAAGCACTGGAGGTGACGCAAAATGAAGATACATCCAAAAATACTCTCAGATGCTGTTACAGGAAATGTAAAGTCCCTAGAACCATATCGGGTTCCAAAAATGAGTTACCACAACATGGATGAACTAAAAAAAGATGCTGAAAAAACGACAGAAGAACCGATGAAAAATCACAGATACCTCTCCTTCACCCACCTGATGAAGTAGTCCGGGTTCAGCTCCTCGCCGATGGCCTTTCTGAGGAGCTCCTTCGGCGGGTAGATGCTTCCCCAGCGGTGTATCTTCTCCCTCAGCCAGGCCTTGATGGGCTCGAACTCCGCTTTAGCTACCTTGTCCTCGAAGTCCGGGATGTCCTTCTTCATGTGGTAGTAGAGCTGGCTCGCGAGGAGCGTTCCGATGCTGTAGGTCGGGAAGTAGCCTATCGTTCCGTGCGCCCAGTGGATGTCCTGGAGGATTCCCTCCGCGTAGGTCTTAGGCCTTATGCCGAGGAGCTTCTCCATCTCCTCGTTCCAGAGCTCCGGTAAATCCCTGGCCTTAACGCCCTCGTTGAGCATCATCCTCTCGAGCTTGAAGCGTAGGAGTATGTGGAAGTTGTAGGTGACGACGTCGGCTTCAGTCCTGATGAAGTCCGGGCGAACGATGTTGAAGTAGAGATAAACGTCCTCCGGCGTGTACTTGGACATGAAGGGCAGGTTCTCCTTCAGGACGGGGTAGATTAGCCCCGCGAACTCCCTTGAGCGTCCGATGATGTTCTCCCAGAACCTGCTCTGGCTCTCGTGGATTCCAAGGGAGACGCCACCGGCTATGGGGCTGAACATGAAGCGCTCGTCCTGCTGGAGCTCGTAGAGGGCATGTCCGAACTCGTGGACGGTGCTGAGAACGGTTCTCCTGAAGTCGTAGCCCTCGTATCTGGTGGTTATTCTCACGTCCCTGATTCCGAACTCGGTCGTGAACGGGTGGGCGGAGACGTCCAAGCGGGAGCGGACGCCGAGCGGGAAGCCGAACTTCTCGAGAATCCAAAGGTTCACCCTCTCCATCTGCTCCCTCTCATACTTCTCCTTCTCGAGCGGGTGCTCCCTCGGGACCTTGCCTTCCTCCATTATCTTCTCAAGGAGGGGCTTAAGCTCCTTCTCGAGCTTGTCGAACATCCTCGTAACGTCCTTTGTCGTGGTGCCCTCCTCGAACATGTCCAGCAGAGCGTCATAGGGCTCGTCCTCGTAGCCAAGATAGTCAGCGGCACGCTTGGCGAGGTCTATTATCCTGTCGAGCCAGGGCTCGAACTTGGAGTAGTCGTTACTTCTCTTCGCCTCTTCCCAGGCCTTCGTTGCCTGGCTCGTGACTTCGCTCATCTCCCTGAGGAACTCCGGCGGGAAGGCCTTGCTTATCCTTATCGAGCGGTCGAGAACCCGAACGACACCGCGTTCGTACTCGTTAAGGTCCTCCAAACCTTTCGCCTTCTCAACGAGCTCGACAAAGTCCGGCTTGAGGAGGAACTCCTGGCTGAGAACCGAAAGCTCGCCCTGGGCTACGCTCCTCTCAAGGATTCCCTCCCTGGGCATGTTGACCTCCATGTCCCAGCCAAGGACGCTCTGGGCGTGACCTATCGCCCATATCCTCCTGTACTTGGCCAGAATCTCCTTAATCGTCTCGTTCTGGAAGACGCTCTCCATAAACATCACCGGAGAATTTTGGAAGCCGAACTTTTTAACCTTTTTCGATGGACATCTAAACGAAGGTTGGAAGGGACTTACTCACCCCATTTCTGCAGTCGTTTGAGGACAGTCGCGGTAACGGCGAGGATGATGACGAGGCCCGGCCCGCAGATGGTTTTTGTCGTCGTTTCTCCCGAAGCTGTGCTCGTCGCAGTAGTAAAGTTCAAGCAAATCCTCAGCGGAACCGGCTGGGGAGTCACCTTAGCAGGTTTGAACAGGGGGTAGAACTTTCCGTTCACTCCTACGGCAAAGGGAACGTAGGGGAGAACCTTTGAAATTCTCCCGTTTTGAATCTCCAAAGTGCAGTTACAGCCCCAGGAGTAACCCAGGAATCCAGTCGGATAGCGCACCATAATGTTTCCTATCTTCACGGAAGTCCAGATTAATGGATACGTTCGGCACTTCAACGGGACTTACGTTCGGCTTATTAAGAGACGCGGGGTTAAAGGTCGCGTTCTCAACGCTACCGTTCCAGAGGTGGAGCTTAAACCTCCAGAAGCCATCTTCGAACTTCACCACTGGCTCTTCGGGATAGTCACCGAGGAAGTAAGGGCCGTCCTTAGAGACGTAGAAGAGGTAGTAAGAAACCAAGTTCGGGACGAGGGTGTTGTTAAGGGGCTTCCACGGGCGCGTTTTCGGACTGAGAACTTCGTAGTTAACAACGAGGATAACACCCCGCCGTCCCCGGTAAACACCGTCCACACGAAGCGCCGTGATGGGAAATTCAACGTTGGCGCTTCTGCAGACCGTCACGTTTGCAATTTCAACGTTCTTTGGGAACCAGAAGCTCTCTGCGGGACCTGTAAAGTTGTTCCTTGTGATATTCATGTTCAGGTACACCAGGGTTACGTTCCAGACCTGCTTTCCCTTTTTCAGAATGAAGTAAATCGGGAAGAGGCTCGAATTGACGACCTCAGTCGGGCCTGGGGACCACCTAAGTACAGTCTTACTCATAGTTACCCAGAGATCACTGACGTTGGCGTAATCCCAGTTTTCAAAGCTCTTTGATTGAAGCACTATCCTCCAGCCGTCTATCTCGTCCTTGATTTCCCCCGTGGAAAGTTGGAACCAGCTGATGTTTGCCGGCTCGATGCAGAATTTGCTCGGGTTGAAGCGGTAAACACCCGAAACCTCTGCCATTGGCGGATAAAACGTGATGTTGAGGTACCAGCTTCCGTTTATGAAGCGTGCACCGTGAAGGTGAAGGTCCAGAAGTGATGTGTAGTTTGGGTAGAGTGTTGTGAAAGCAGGCGTGAAGTTGAGGAGGTAAAAGTTTGGAGCCGTTGAAATAAAGGAGGTAGCTGCTGCCACCAAGGACTTCTCCCGTCGTGGCATTGTCGCAATCTATTCCCGAGAGGGATGGGCAGTATGGCACGTACGTTAAAATCTCAAGGGGAATAAGCGCGTCGCTTCCGTTGGACATTACGGCGTACTTAACCTCGAAGACTTCTCCCTGGGCGGAGACTAGTGGAAAGAACAGGATAAGTGAAAGCATGGGAAGAAAAAGATATCTCACCAGTTTGGACATTTTTCTCTCACCTCTTCAATGTTTTTCCCACGAGGAGAGCAGTTATCGCGAGTAAAATCATGAAAGCAGGGCCGCAGATGGTCTTTTTGTTCTTTGTTTGGATTGGCGTATTGGTTTTCCTGATCGTTGTTGACTGGTTGAGATGCTTTGTTTCAGCACTGCACAACCCAAAAGTCACGCTCGAATTGAAGTATGGGTTAGGTAAAGCCTTGAAACTGGGAAGGGTCCTAATGTAATCCCCTTGTGGACTCATAAGCCTGAGCAGGTCAAAAGCCAGCTTTAAATTCCCGTTCACGTAATGAAGGGCGTAAACGCCGGAAGAATTGTCAACCGGCAGGAGGTAGTTTCCCGGGCCGAGAATTATTCCAAAACTGGGCCCACAGGCGTAGTAATAGTTCCCGTAGTCAAATCCTGCGGTTGGGATTATTAGGTAGCCGTTCCCGTCTTTCGCCGCGGCTAACTGCCACCCCCAAACCTTTGGCGGGTAATACTTTGCTAATTCTCTGAGTGGAATCCTTAGAGTGGTCCTATTAAACCGGAAAACCATATAGTTTCCTTCAACGGTTCCGTTGGCGACGAAGCCGGGGGAGTTGTGGAAGTTGTTAATTAACTTCCAGCATGTTCCGTTGAGAACGTAAGCAATGGAAGAGTTCAGCACCGGAGGAGACTCCTCCCAGAGGAGCTCGTAGTGACCCCTCCAAACGCCGAACATGAACTTATATCCACCGAGAGTCCATTGTTCTTTTGGGTTCGTCCACGTTGGGGAAAGGTTGAAGAACTTTGGAACACCGTTCACGACAAGATAAGGATAATAATAGGGAATCCACCCGGGCTCTTTCATTGTGGCAATTAAAACCGTTGAGGTTCCATTTGAGACGAGGGAGTAATGGAGCGAGATGTAACGTGAATACCCACCGCCAAAAAACTTGAAGAAAAACTTATGGGCCGGTAGGGGTGTTATCCACCTTTGGGGCGTCATCGTGATTACAGGGTTTTCCAGGTTTCTCAGTGGGTCTCCCTGGGGAGTAATCAGCCTCAAAACGTCCACGAGGGGTTTTAGCTTTCCCTTCGAGTAGAGGAGGATTGGGATTGACTGGTTGGCCCATAACTCGACGCCCCTCGAAAAGTTAACGCCTGCGTAAACTTTTCCGCTGGCTTTCCAGTAGCTCAAACGCAAGGGATAAATTAGGAAGGCTTTTCTGTGAATTACCATGTATGAGGCCGTTGTTGAGTTCCAGATGTAAACCACATCCCTGTAAATGACTCCCCCAAGGTCCTTTAAGAACTGCTCCGGGTAGTATTTTAAGAGTTCCTCCGCTGGAATCTTGAGGGTTGTGTTTGAGCCGTTGAAAACCACGTAGTTCCTCTCTAAGTGTCCAACCATCTGGGAATTCTTGGTGTAGTGAGTGACGACCACGGGTACTGCATAATTACAGGTTAGATAATCGTAGGTTGTGCCGTTTTCCGCCTGCCAGTGAATGATTGGAGCGCCGTCGTAAGAGAAGAGGGTAAAGTTGTTCGTTGGCCATGGGAGCGTTACGTTTCCGAGCCTGTGAGTTACTCCGGGGAGGTTCGTGAGGTTGACGTACTGGAAGGTCCAGTTGGTAATGTTATTGAACGATGGGTACGCGGTGTAAAGAAGGCGGTACTCGCCGGGGGAAGAGCCGTTCACCTGCCAGTAGGGTTTCACCATGATAATGAAGTATGGCAAAATTCCAATACTGTTAAGTTCCTCGACGGTGATTTGATACGCCTGGAAGGTTTGAGTTGTTGAGGCGGAGACCCCATGAGAGGAGATAATGGGAATTAGAAGTAAGAGGGTAAGGAGGGTAAGAAAAAGACGGAGACTAAACATATGGCTCATTAAGTTCCCTCCAGCACTGCTCTTGAAGGGTGTCTATTACTTTGAAATCTGTACTGAAGTAGTATGCCAAGTCCGATGGCTTCCAGTCTATATCCTTTAGTGCTCTAACATAATCTAAGGCGTAGTTGATTGCCTTTTGGGGATGGTAATCTCTGCAGTGTTCATAACAAGTATGAATATTAGAATCACAGTTCATACCTTCTGGACAGTCCCTTGGACTGGTACAGTGAATTCCCAGTACGGTCCTGTCGGCTTCCATTTCTATTGAGACTGTTGTATTCGGGTTGTTAATTTTCTTGGGAAGCTCCTCGCAAATCCAGCGGATTTTCTCCACGAGCTTCTCGTAGGTATAGGGTAAGTGGGGATTCCCTTCTTCATCGACCTTTGAGTACTCGTAGTAGTTTGGCTGGACGAAAACGTAGTCAAAGTAGCCCCCAATCTTAGGAATCCCATCGTAATCCGGGTCATTCAAATAGGACACCCCTCTAGCAGAAGTTCCGCTTCCTGTTGCGGGAATCCAGATGAATTCTTGGCCATGATTGTGGATGTACCTCGACATTTCCCGAATAAACTCCTCAGTAACGTTGGCTTCATCATGGGGAGTTGCTTGGAGACAGCTCTCGTAACTCCAGTAGAAGCCGAGCCTGTTACTGTCAAAGACACTAAGAACGCCATCAATCCAGTCCTTCCAGTAGGAGTTGGCGAAACCCTCGGATGGGTCATCTCTCAGCTTTTTACTCCCGTACCGGGAGAACGGTATCGTGACGTAGTACTTTATTGAGCTGATATGGGACATAATCCAGAGAGCCAGATAGCGACCATCCTCGTACCCATTGCCTGTGTAGCCAATGTTCTCTCCTTGGTTACCAATGAACACGACCCTGTCAAAACCCCTACTCTTAAACCAATGGGCAACCTCATCATAGGAGGTCGGTACCCTGCCTCCAAGAGTCATTCGTGATATGTACACACCATTATCCCACCTAACCCACCACAGACCAAACTTCGACATAATAAATCGCCAACTGTAAGTGGTTAACTAGCCATATAAAAACCTTCCTGTTAAATAAACACGCTTAAACAGAATAAAAAGTTCCAAGACAAATCAAATTCAAACAGTAGTAACCACTTACAATCCCCCTGTTCATGAACTCGGTTTCACCTACTCAAGCGCCTCAATTCTCGCCTTCCAGTTGCCCGGTTTTCTGAAGTCCTTCTCCGTGTAGAGGCCCTCCTTCTTGAGTATCCCGCGAGCGGCGAGCAAGCCGGTAGCGGCCGCGTTGACGATGTCCCTGCTCAAACCGGCTCCGTCGCCAGCGGCGAAGATTCCCTCGATGCTCGTTTCAAGGTTCTCGTCCACCTCGACCTTCATGGCGTAGTACTTGATTTCCGGCGCGTAGAGGAGCGTGTGGTCGCTGGCAACGCCGGGCAGGACCTTATCGAGCTTCTCAAGGCCTTCTATGATGTTGGTAACAACACGGTGCGGTAAGGCCATCGCTATGTCGCCGGGCGTTACGTTCTTCAGCGTCGGCTCGACGTCGCTCCTCTTTATCCTCGCCCACGTGCTCCTCCTTCCCCTCCTCAGGTCGCCGAGGCGCTGAATGAGGGGCTTTCCACCGCCTATCGTTGTCGCCAGCTGAGCTATGCTCTTGCCGTAGGCCGTCGTGTCCTCGACCGGCTCGGTGAGCTCTATCCTGCTCAGGAAGGCGAAGTTGGTGTTGTTGCTCTTTTTCTCGTGCATCGAATGGCCGTTTACGCCGACGTAGCCGTCGTAGCGCTCCTCGACGACGAAGCCGTTCGGGTTGGTGCAGAAGGTCCTCACGAAGTCGTCGTAGGTGTCGGTGTAGATGTGGAACTTGGGGTCGTGGTTTATGCTCGTTATTGGCTCCATGACTATCGCGGGAACCTCGACGCGGACGCCAACGTCAATCGGGCCGTGACGGGCCTTGAGGCCTATCCTCTTCGCGACCTCGTGGAACCAGTCCGCCCCGCCCCTGCCGGGGGCGACGATTATGTACTTCGCCTTAATCTCGAAGACGTCCTTTCCTCTCCTCACCTTCACCCAGCCCTTTCCGAACTCGAGGGCCTTCGTCCAGAGGAGGAACTTCACACCTTTGCCCTCGAGGTGCCTCTTGATGTCGTCTATGACGTCGGGCGTCCGGTCAGAGCCTATGTGCCTCTGGATTATCGGGATGAACTTGACGCCGGCCTGCGCCGCCCTCTGCTCCCAGTACCTCACCTGCTCCGGGTCGCCCTTGTAGAGGTTCCTCGGTGCCTTGTGCCTCAGGAAAATCTGGTCGACCTCCCAGACGAGCTGCCAGGCGTAGTTCTCGTCGTTCGTCAGCTCCCTCAGGTCGCCCCCGATGTCCGGGCGGAGGTTTATCGTGCCGTCGCTCAGGCCGCCGGCGCCGCCGACGCCGCTCATTATGTGGCAGGGCTTGCACTCTATGCAGTAGCCGAGCTCGAACATGGGGCAGACTCTCTGCTTGACGTCGCCGCCTTCGTCGATGACGAGAACGCTCAGGTTGCTCTTTTCAGCCAGCTCGTAGGCCGCGAAAAGCCCGGCCGGGCCGGCTCCGATAATAACAACGTCGTAGAACCTTCCGCTTCCGTTTTCGGATACCATATTTCCCTTACCGAGTTCTATGGCTTGTCCCTTAAAAATCTTTTGGCAAGTTTTTGGTTAATTTTTGGATTATTTTGCCATGATTTTAACATATTCAAGTCCAACCCAGAACCGAAGCGTTTAATACCTCTGGGGAGAACTAACCGGGATGTGGTACCATGGAGCGCCCCCTGCGAGTTAAGGCCAAGAAGGCGAGGGTTCTCCACACGAAGAAGAGGCTCCTAAAGCTCAAGCGCAAGGAGGAGCTGAGCCACAACGTTCGCTACATCGGGAAGGTCCCCGTCGAGATAGTGATGGACCGCGATTTTATCCGGGTCAGGCAGACGGATTCCCTCGCGACCCTCATCTCTCTCCTCCGGGACGATGAAAGCTCCGCCGTCGTCGTGGACGAATCCGGAAAGCTCGTCGGCTTCGTGACGATGAAGGACATACTCCACCTCTTCGCCCCGCCGAGGCATCACTCCGTCGTCGGCCTCTCGCTCCTCAAGCGCTACGCGAGGAACCGCGCCACGCTCGTCGAGGACGTGATGGTGACGAGGCCGATAACGGTCAGGGCAAGCGACACGCTCGGCCACGCGATAGGCGTAATGCTCGAGAGCGGAAAGCACCATCTCCCGGTCGTTGACAATGAGAACCGCGTCGTCGGATTACTTGAGGTCAAGGACATCATACGGCTCATAAGGCTCGTCTCCCTGTGAGGTGTTCGGATGGACCCGTTCCTTGAACTGGCCGTGATACTGATAACTGCCAAGCTCTCCGGTTACTTGAGTTCAAAGGTCGGCCTTCCGGCGGCGATGGGTCAGATACTCGGCGGAATACTGATAGGTGTCAGCTTTCTCGACATCGTGGCCTACGACGAGGGCGTCCGGCTGATATCTGACATCGGCGTCGTGATGTTGCTGTTCCTGGCCGGCCTTGAAACGGACATCGATGAGTTCAAGCGCGTTGGGCTTCCCTCCTTCGTGATAGCGAGCCTCGGCGTTGCCCTGCCCTTTGTTTTCGGCTACGTTCTCGCCCTGAGGTGGGGCTACCCCAACATGGAGGCCCTGTTCCTCGGCGGTGTGATGACGGCCACGAGCGTTAGCTTAACCGCCAACGTGCTCCTTGAGATGAAGCGCCTCCGCTCAAAGGTCGGCTCGACGATTTTGGCGGCCGCCGTCGTCGACGACGTCCTCGGCATAATAATCCTGACGATTCTCGTTGCCATGAGCACGAAGGGAAGCGTTTCTCCCTTTGACGTTGGAGTAATCCTCGCGGAGGTCTCGGCGTTCTTCCTCCTCAGCTACCTCCTCGGCAGGGGCGTTATAAAGCGGGTCCTACGCTCATCCCACAGGATAAACCTCCCCGAGACGGTGACGAGCGTCGCGCTCGTCATAATGCTCCTCTTCGCCTACCTCGCGGAGCGCTTTGAGATAGCGGCCATAACCGGGGCTTACCTGGCCGGCGTTCTCGTCGCCGGGAGCGAGGACGCGAAGAAGATAACCGACAAGATTGTGACCCTCGGCTACTCCCTCTTCATACCCGTGTTCCTCGTTGGAGTCGGGGCCGAGACTGACGTCAGAGTTCTCCTCGTGGCGGGTTCCTTCACGCTCATCTACTCCCTCCTCGCGGTGGTTGGTAAGGTTCTCGGCTGTGGAGCCGGCGCGCTCCTGACCGGCTTCAGGAAGCTTGAGGCACTTCAGATAGGCGTTGGAATGATTCCGAGAATGGAGGTAGGCTTAATAATGGCCAACATAGGCCTCGCCGAGGGAGTTCTGACCCCCGAGAGCTTCTCAATAGCGATAGCGATGGTTCTCGTGACGACCCTTGTGACGCCGCCACTGCTTAAGGTGGTTTTCTCGGCAGGCCGCTGATTCTTTCTATGACATTGGTCATTTATGTTACGTTTTGACCGTTGAAGCTCCGTGTTGGTTACAAACCTTTATAAATTCTTGTTCGATAACTCAGTTATCGGGGGTGGTGGTATGGAGGCGAGACTCGTTGGTGAGCTGTCTCTCGTCATGAGTACTTCAGAGAGGGAGATACTTGAGGCAATCAGAAGGGTGCGGCTTCGGCCTCGCGTGTCCGGTCTGCGGTTCGAGGGAAGTGGTTAGGATAGGCTACGTTGGCAGGGGAAGCTTTAGAGTCCAGCGCTTCCAGTGCAGGCGCTGTGGCAGGACGTTCACTGAACTTGAGGGTACCCCCTTCAAGGGCGTCCACGACCCGAAAGCCCTCGTGGCAGTTGCTTACCTGCGCCTCAGGGCAGGTCTCAGCGAGTTCAGTATAGCCAGGCTCCTTGGGATTCCGTATCCAACCGTGAGGAGACTGTCAAAGCGAGTGATGGAGTACAGAGACTTTATGGAGAGACTGCTGAGGGTGTTACTCAAGGTTCGAGAGGGAAAAACTCCGTAAAAATTCTGTTTACCGTTTTCGTTTTTTCTGTTTTTCTTCGCTTTTGCCCGTTGCGGGTTTTTGATGCGTTTAATGGATATCGCCATGGTTCTCTTTACAGTTTGAACGTTGAAACTCCAACATTTTTTGGAGTGTCGGTTTTGTGGTGTAATTTCAAGATTAAAATGGAATTTTTGTTCTAATTTTATTTAATTTCATGTCTAAAAATGACAATAAAAGCTAAAAAATGTTAACTTAAGTCCGGGAGGGTGAGAACCTTGAGGGAGGGTGGAGTCCTGAGGGTGCTTAGGAGGCTTCTCTCGACGCCTGAGGAGATTATAGTTGCGAGGGCTCTGGAGATTTCCCCGCCGAGGTGCCCCGAGTGCGGCTCCGCGTCGCTCGTGAGAATCGGTGGCATCGTGAAGGCGTGCGGTCTCAGAATCCAGAGGTTCAGGTGCAAGGTCTGTGGGAGAACCTTTACCGAGCTCGAAGGAACTCCACTGAAAGGTCTTCATGACATTAAATTCGCCGTCGTTGTGGCGTACTTGGTTCTTTGCCTTGGGATGGAGCCTAAAACGATAGCGAGGGTTACCGGGCGTCCGTACTCAACCGTGATGCGGCTCTCGAGAAAGGCCAGAGAAAATGAAGCTTTCTTCAGGAAACTTTTCAGGGCCCTGGGTGTTACATCTGTAACGAGGTATCCAAATCAATAACGAATTCTGTTGACTGTCCGCCTTGAATTATTCCTACGGATGGTGAGTGTTTGTGGTGTTTAGGGAAACGTTACGATTCCAGAGCTTTTAGGGTCCTTTGTCGAACCCTTACACACCTTTTGATGCCACCTGCTATTTGTACTGTTTTAGAAATTTTTTATTCAATTACGCGGATAATTGGATGTTTTCTATAACAAATATACGCAAAAATATTTAAAAACGTTACCTAATATCCAACAATATCAAAGATGGAGGGTGATGTGAAGTGGGAATCGCGGAGATAGTGATGAGCCGAAGGACGAGCGCTCTCGTTGAGCACACCTCGGAGGATATAGTGGGTTACGCCCTCGTGAGGTTCCTCCGAGATGTTGCAGAGCGTTACAACGGCTCGATGGACATAATCATAACTGACTTCGTCGATGCCCTTCCTGTGTACCTCTACCAGGCCGAGCTCCTGGGATTGGACACGGAGTTCTTCAGCGATGTCTCAGTCATCAAGGTCGGGGGCAAGATAAACGTCGGAAACGTCCTCTACAAGGTGCCGATATCGCCCTATCCTGTTTACAAGACCCGCTACGAGGATGCGCTCTCAAAGATAGTCGAGAGCAGGGCCGGCAGGGTTCAGCTCAACGTACAGCTCGGCATCGAGATGGTCATGAACCTCTTCGACAGGAAAGAGCTAATCGAGCAGATACACGACATCGGCAGGCAGATAATCCAGAACAAGGACGTAATCAACGTGGTCTTCGTCAACGTCGAGGCCGTTGAGCGGGCCTCCTCCGAGGCCCTGCCCCTCCTGAGGGTCATGTTTCCGATGGTGGTTCAGCTCAGGGGAGGCGGTGAGACGTTTACGGTGAGAAAGAGTGTTTTTCCGAGACTTAGGGGAATAAGCGGGGAGGTGTGACCTATGAACTTCCGGCGGAAGCTCCTCCTCTCCATTGCCTTTCCCCTCGTCCTCGTGCTCCTGAGTGCAATCCTCACCCAGCAGTTCGCCATGAGGGAGCTCACGAAGTCCCTGGCTTCATCGGGGGCCTCTGTGCAGTCCGCCCTCAGCTCTCACGAGCACGTTCTCTGGATGAGTGTGGGGATAATGGCTCTCACGGCCCTCGTCTCGGGAGGGATAGCCTACAGACTCATGAGTTCTGCCCTCGAACCGGTCGTCGAGGTGACGCGCGTCGCCGGTGCAATCTCGGAGGGCCGGCTCAAAGAGGCTGAGAGGATGATAGAGAGAATCCGCTACCACGAGAGGGACGAGATAGGCAGGCTCCTCGATGCCTTCAGAGTTATCTCGAGTGACGTCCTTGAGACTCTTGAGCTCATTGCTGAGAGGATGGAAAAGCTAGCGGAGGGTGACGTCTCGGAGGAGCTGACCGCCCATGCCAAGGGAGATTTCGAGGAAATTCTCAACTCGATGCGCTCTGCCATAGGAAACCTGAAGAACTTGATGTTGACGGTAAAGGAGCTGGCAACGACGTTAGAAAAGCGTGCCGACGAGCTCACGAGGATTACGTCCGAGATAAGCGAGGCTGTAAACCAGGTCGCCGAGGCGATAGGGCAGGTCAGCATTGAAGCCCAGAGACAGCAGGAGAGCATCACGATGGTTATGGACAGTGTAAACCTAACGGCCGACTTAACAAGGAAGACCATGGACGCCGTTGAGGAGTTCAGCGGTGTCGTCAGCGAGGTTCTCAGCATAGCGAGGGAAGGGGAGGAGAAGGGTGACAGGGCGATATCCCAGATTGAGCAGATTCAGAGTTCGATGCGCTCCATAAGCGAGGCCGTTTCGGAGGTCGCCGACAGGAGCAGGCGGATTGACGAGATAATAAATGCAATCAGCGCAATAGCTGAGCAAACCAACCTCCTGGCGCTCAACGCGGCGGTGGAAGCGGCCCGGGCAGGAGAGCTCGGAAAGGGATTTGCGGTCGTTGCAGATGAGATTAGGAAGCTCGCCGAGGAGAGCAAGCAGGCAGCGGAGAGGATAAAGAGCATCGTCAACGAGATTCAGGACAAGGTGGAGAACGCGGTCGTCGAGACCAGAAACGGCTCCAGGGTTATAGACGAGTCGGTGGACTTCCTGAGGGAGACGGTCGGATACCTCGTTAATATCGGCGAGCTCCTGAGGGACGTTGAGGAGCGCTTCTCCGAGCTCAAGTCTGAGATAGAGCGGACGAGCGAGGAGGTTGACGAGGCCAAGAAGGCCCTTGAGAACCTCGCCGCGAGCGCCGAAGAAACCACCGCCAGCGCCCAGCAGGTCAGCGCGAGCGCCCAGGAGCAGGCCTCCGCCCTTGAGGAGGTCAGGAGGAACATCCTCGACCTGAGGAAGATAGTCGGTGAGCTCAGGGGTGCCGTGGACTTCATAAAGGTGGAGGCCTGAGAGCATGGAGCACGTTGTCGGTGTGGACGTGATAAACGAGCTCCTCAGGGGGAGCGTGGAAAACGGCTCCGTGATGTCCATACTCTACGACGCCTATTCCCTAGGCTGGGTACTCGGCTTTGAGGTTTTCAGGGCCCTCCTCGATGAGGGCTTCTTTGGTGTTATCCATAATTATTCCCTTCCCGTCCCAAGGCTCGTCTCCAGGGCTTCCTTTGTGGGTTTAAACATCCCAGAGCTCGCCAAAAAGGATTCTCTGAGAATCGTTGATATCTTTGGTTCCAGGTACGGCATTCCCCCCGCTGACTCGTACGTTATCAAGGTGGACAACCCTAGCGAGGACACGCTGACGCCCAAGATAGAGAAGGTCTACCGGGACGTTGTGTACCCCGTCTCGGGGGGCAGGGGTATAATCAAGCTAATCTACACCCTCGACGGAGCGGTTATAATGTTTGGTGAGCGGCCGACGCTCAGACTCCTTAACTCGGAGGTGGCCTTCCTTGCAAGGGAGTCCCTCAGTCGGCGGATTTCAACTGTGCTCCTCCTCAACACGGACGTCGTCTCCGAGCGTCTCGTAGCATGGGTGTCGAGCATTTCGGACACGATGGTCGCCTTCAGGTCCAGCATAAGGGAAGACACGCTCGTTGAGAGAATGCTCATACTCAAAACACCGAGCCCGAGCTTCGAGCCGACGACCTACGAGTTCCGGCTCTCAACAAGGAACGGCAAGGTTCACCTGCTCCACTTCGAGAGGCTCAACTAGCTCAGCCAACCGAGTGTTCATCACGACTCAGCCAGTGCCGGTCTCGTCATTGCCATCCAGAGTTGGCATAGCTTTTTAAATCGCTTTCCCCAGCTTTCGGTATGAGCGAGCTGTCAACGATACTGAGTTCAGCGTTGCTGATGCTCATCATGATTGACCCGAGCGACAAGATACTCCTCGTCAGCTTCCTGCGCGAGGACTTTCAGATTGACGACATAAAGGCCCTAATCGTGAGGGCCAACCTGATAGGCTTCCTGCTTCTGGCGAGCTTCGCGATAGCGGGCCAGATAATCCTCCAGGAGATTTTCCACATCAACATAAACGCCCTGAAGGTTGCCGGGGGCTTCGTTCTCTTTAAAATCGGCCTTGAGGCCCTTGAAGGCGGTGGAATGTTCACCCTCAAGAGGGAGCGCGACATACTCGCTTTAGCGGCCGTCCCGGTCGCGATGCCCCTCATAGCCGGCCCCGCCGCTATAACCGCGGTAATAACCCTCACGGCAGAATACGGCTACCTTGTCTCACTTTCAGCGACGGCCATAGCGATAGCAATCGTTGCGCTCTCGATGTTCGTGGCGCTCTACATGATGAAATCCGTGAACAAGACCCTTCTGAGCGTCACAATCCGGATAATCGGTCTCTTCATAATGGCTATCGGTGCCCAGATGATGGTCGAGGGCGTCGTCGGGATATACCTCCTCATGACCTCGGCCGGATGAACGTCAAAACCTGCCGGGATAACCTTTTAACTTCTCCCTCCTCTCTTCCGAAAAGGTGAGAGAGATGAAGGTTGAGCGCGTTAAGGGAACGAGGGATTTCCTGCCCGAGGAGATGGCGAAGAGGAGATGGGTCTTCGAGAGGATTCGCGAGGTCTTCGAGCGCTACAACTTCCACGAGGTTCTAACTCCGACCTTCGAGTACACCGAGCTCTTCAAGCTCAGGAGCGGTGAGGAGGTTGTAAAACAGCTCTACGCCTTCCTTGACAAGGGCGGAAGGGACATCTCGCTCCGCCCGGACATGACGTCGAGCGTTGCGAGGCTTTACGTGGCCGGGTTCCAAACGGCCCCGAAGCCAATCAAGTGGTACTACATGGCCAACATGTTCCGCTACGAGGAACCCCAGAGCGGTCGTTACCGCGAGTTCTGGCAGGCCGGGGTTGAGCTCATCGGGAGCGACAAGGTTGAGGCCGATGCGGAGGTTATAGCGCTCTTCACCGAGAGCTACCTCGCGACCGGTTTGGAGGACTTCACCGTCAACATCGGCGACAGGGTTCTGCTCGACGAGTTCGCCAGGATGCTCGGCGTCAAAGACGACATCGGGCTCATGAGGCTCATAGACAAGAAGGACAAGCTTACCAAAGAGGAGTTCGTCAAGGCTTTGAGTGACTTCGGGCTGAGCGATGAAGGCGTTGAGAAGGTCCTCTCGCTGGTTGAAATCAAGGGCGAGCCGAACGAGGTCCTCCCGAAGGCCGAGGAGCTGTTCACAAGCGAGAAAGCTAAAGCCGAGATAAGGCGCCTCTACGAGCTCGTCGATTTGCTTGAAGCATACGGGGTCTCGAAGTGGATTAGGATTGACCTCGGCATAGCGAGGGGCTTCGACTACTACACGAGCGTGGTTTTTGAGGCGATAGCGCCGAACGACCTCGGAATTGGCTCGATTGGCGGTGGCGGTCGTTACGACAACCTCATCGAGGTCTTTGGCGGAAAGCCGACCCCGGCGACGGGCTTCGCGATTGGGGTGGAGAGGCTCATTCCAATCCTCGAGTGGAAGGGTCTGATTCCGGAAATCAAGCTCAGGCCCGACGTTTACGTGATTCCCATTGGCAAGGAAGTCGAGCTCAGAAAGACGGCCGTCGAGGTGGTATCTGCCCTCAGGAGGGCGGGCGTTAGGGCCGACGTCGAGCTGACCGGAAGGAAGCTGAGAAAGGCCCTTGACTACGCGGGCAGGCTTAACGTTCCCTATGTCGTCCTCATCGGGAAGAGGGACCTTGAGAACGGCAACGTCACGATAAGGGACATGGAAACGGGCGAACAGAGGGTCGTGAAGAAAGAAGGCATTGTCGAGGAGCTACTCGGGCTCCTCGGCCTCTGATTTTAATCAACCCAGTGGTGGTCCTCGTAGACGGCAACGTCCGGGCCGTAAACTGGATAAGCAGTCACGACCTCGAAGTAAACGTATCCGTCGTACTCCTCTTCCTGGATTACGGCCTTCATCTCGTCTATTCCGTAGTAGGACGCCTCGTAGCTTGGCAGGTCGTAGGTGAGCACCACCCTGTCCCCGTCGAACTCGGGGTTGCCGTACTCTATCGTCTCCTCGATTAGGTAGACCACGTCGTAGCCGTCCATGGTTTCGGGAAGCTTCCTGCCCGCCACGTACTGGCCGAGCGGGTAGAAGGTCGTTTTCTCCTTGTAGTCCCTCTCGTAGCCGAGGACGTGCCTGTCCCAGATATGCTCCTGCGCCCAGCTCGGGAAGTAGACGGGGTAACCGTAGAAGTCAACGTTGAAGTAGTAGGTCGCCGCGTAGGTGAACTCCTGGTGGTCGGTGGAGATGCTCGTCGCCTGTGCCGGGAGGGCCATGACAGCCAGAAGAACCGTCGCGATTAAAACCGCCAGCTTCCGCAACGACACCACCGCACGCAAATGCTCATCAAAGTTAAAAGGATTGCGTAGGTGCCCTCACTCGAGCCTGAACTCCCGGGCCTTCCTCCTCATCCTCCACTCCTCAAGCCTTCGAACGAAGGGACAGCGGGCGCGCCACCTCTGGAGTGCCCTCCTCAGAAACCCGCACATCTCAACCACCAGAGTTTATAAGAGGCAACCGTTAAAACCCTTTATGCCGTAGGGATGATGACTCTGGAGCCCCCTGATTGGTGACGACGTTTCGCGGGGCTGACCGGCATGAAGAGGCGCCTCTGCCGTGAGTACATAGAGGAGATTGAGAGGCTCGAGCGCTCGATTCGCGAGCTTGAGGAGGAGATAATAGAACTGAGGATGCAGTTGAAGCTCAAGGTCGACGAAGTCAACAGGCTTGCCATCGAGAACGCGAGCCTGAGGCACAAGCTTGAGATGATGGAGAGGCGCGAAAAGAGGCTTGTGGAGTTCCTCAAGAAAATGAAGGTCCCGCTAATTTACATTGATGAAGAGCAGTTCGAGGACGTCGACGTTGACCTCTCCCCGGATTCGAAGGAGTGAGGGAAAGGTTAATTAGGAGCGCCCCTCTTCTTAGGTCAGCTTAAGGGGTGAGGTTAATGAGCATGGATATGACGACTCGCATGTTCAAGGAGGAAGGCTGGATAAGGAAGCGGTGCCCCAAGTGTGGCAAATACTTCTGGACGCTCGACCCTGACAGGGAAACCTGTGGAGACCCGCCCTGTGACGAGTACCAGTTCATAGGAAAGCCCGGCATACCGAAGAAGTACACCCTCGACGAGATGCGCGAGAAGTTCCTGAGCTTCTTCGAAAAGCACGGCCACGGAAGGGTCAAGCGCTACCCGGTTCTTCCGCGCTGGAGGGACGACGTCCTCCTCGTCGGCGCTTCAATCATGGACTTCCAGCCCTGGGTCATCAGCGGTGAGGCCGACCCGCCGGCGAACCCGCTCACGATTTCCCAGCCTTCGATTCGCTTCACCGACATAGACAACGTCGGAATAACCGGCAGGCACTTCACGATTTTCGAGATGATGGCCCACCACGCCTTCAACTACCCGGGCAAGCCGATTTACTGGATGGACGAGACCGTTGAGCTTGCCTTCGAGTTCTTCACAAAGGAACTCAAAATGAAGCCCGAGGACATAACATTCAAGGAAAACCCCTGGGCCGGCGGAGGAAACGCCGGACCGGCGTTCGAGGTTCTCTACCGCGGTCTGGAAGTGGCAACGCTCGTCTTCATGCAGTACAAGAAGGCCCCGGAGAACGCCGACCCGAGCCAGGTGGTCGAGATAAAAGGCGACTACTACGTCCCGATGGAGACCCGCGTTGTGGATACCGGCTACGGCCTTGAGAGGCTCGTCTGGATGAGCCACGGCACGCCTACCGCTTATGACGCCGTTCTCGGCTACGTCACCGAACCGCTCAAGAAGATGGCCGGCGTTGAAAAGATAGACGAGCGCATTTTGATGGAGAACTCTCGCCTCGCCGGAATGTTCGACATCGAGGACATGGGCGACCTGAGATATTTGAGGGAGCAGGTTGCCAAGCGCGTCGGAATAACCGTCGAGGAGCTTGAGAAGGCCGTTAGGCCCTACGAGCTCATCTACGCAATAGCTGACCACACGAAGGCCCTAACCTTCATGCTCGCCGACGGCGTAATCCCGTCCAACGTCAAGGCCGGCTACCTCGCGAGGCTCCTCATCAGGAAGAGCATAAGACACCTCCGCGAGCTCGGCCTTGAGGTTCCGCTCGCTGAAATCGTCGCCATGCACATAAAGGAACTCCACAAAGATTTCCCCGAGTTCAAGGAGATGGAGGACGTTATCCTTGACATAATCAACGTCGAGGAGAAGCGCTACCACGAGACCCTCAAGAGGGGAAGCGACCTGGTGAAGCGCGAGATAGCCAAGCTCAAGAAGAAGGGCATAAACGAGCTTCCGCTCGAAAAGCTCATTCTCTTTTACGAGAGCCACGGTCTAACGCCGGAGATAGTGGCCGAGATTGCCCAGAGGGAAGGCATAAAGGTCGAGATTCCGGACAACTTCTACACGCTCGTAGCTAAACAGGCCGAGAAGACCGAGAAGAAGACGGCCGGAGAATACGTCGTTGACTTCGAACTTGTTAAGGACTTACCTGAGACGAGAACGCTCTACTACGAGGACCCCTTCATGAAGGAGTTCGACGCCGAGGTCGTTAAGGTCATAGATGGCTGGATAATCCTTGACCAGACGGCCTTCTATCCGGAGGGCGGAGGTCAGCCCTGCGACACCGGCGTTTTGAGGGTTAACGGCGAGGAGATTAAGGTCACGGACGTCCAGAAGGTCGGAAAGGTAATCCTCCACCGCGTTGATAAACCTGAGCTCTTCAAGCCGGGCGTTAAGGTTCACGGAAAGCTCGACTGGAACAGGAGAATCCAGCACATGCGCCACCACACGGGAACGCACGTCCTCATGGGCGCGCTCGTCAGGGTTCTTGGAAAGCACGTCTGGCAGGCAGGTTCACAGCTCCACAAGGACTGGGCGAGGCTGGACATCTCCCACTACAAGCGCATAACCGAGGAGGAGCTCAGGGAGATAGAGCGCCTGGCAAACCGCGTCGTCATGGAGAACAGGAAGGTGACCTGGGAGTGGCTTCCGAGGACCGAGGCAGAGATGAAGTACGGCTTCAGGCTTTACCAGGGTGGCGTCGTTCCGGGAAGGGTCATCAGGGTCCTCAAGATAGAGGACTGGGACGTTCAGGCCTGCGGTGGAACTCACCTGCCGAACACCGGCCTAATCGGTCCGATTAAGATTCTCCGCACCGAGAGAATTCAGGACGGTGTTGAGAGGATAATCTTCGCGGCGGGAGAGGCGGCAATCGACTGGATGCAGGAGACAGAGAGGCTCCTCAAGAAGACCGCCGAAATCTTCCGTGTCCCGCCGGAGAAGGTGCCGGAAACCGCTGAAAGGTTCTTCAACGAGTGGAAGGAAGCGAGGAAGGAGGTCGAGAAGCTCAGGAAGGAGCTGGCAAAGCTCCTCGTCTACGAGCTGGAGAACAGGGTCGAGAAGGTTGGCGATGTAGAATTCATCGGCGTCGTGGTTGATGGCACGATGGAGGACCTCCGCGAGGCGGCCAACAGACTCAGGAAGGACAAGAGGGTTGTTGTCCTCATCAGCAGGGAGGGCCACTTCGTGGTTGCAGTCGGCGATGGCCTTGACCTTAAGGCCGGGGAGCTGGCGAAAATAATAACCTCCGTCGCAGGCGGCGGCGGTGGCGGAAGGAAAGAACTCGCGCAGGGCAGGATAAAGAACCCGCTGAAGGCCGAGGAAGCTATTAACGAGGTCAAGAAGAGGCTCGGGTGAGCTTTTCTTTTCTCCCCCCTTGATTCAATCCCTTGAGGTGTCCCCAATCAAGGTCAAAACCCTAACCCGTCAGATAATCGGGCTTGCCGATGAGCTCGGCTTCAGGGCCGTTTCAGAATACCGGACGCCGGACGGCACTAGAATAGACGTTGCAATCCTTGACGGCGAGAAAAAGCTTTTGGCGATAGAGCTTGAGGCATCTTTCAAGTGGTTCCCTCAGAGGGTCCTCTACGACGTCGTTAAGGCCCACCGAGCCGGTTTTCCTGAGCTGTGGGTGGTAACGCCCTTCAATGCGAACCCGGGCTGGGTTCTCAAATACGCGGAAGAAGTCGGGCTCATCCTTAGGATAATGGGAGAAGAGAGGGTTCTTCCAGAGCTCAGGACTTTTCTCCCTTCCGGTACTTGATGTAGATGACGTCTTCAGCGTGCCAGAACGGGGCCTTTTCTCCGATGACCTTTATCTCTGGCGTGGCTTCTCCATTGACAACCTTCACCGCGAGCTCCTTGGGAAGCTGGAACTGTACGTATACTTGACTGGGGAGGCTGTCCTTGTTTACCGTTATTCTGAACGTGGTGGTCCCCCTGTAGTTTTTGTCCCCGTATCTGACCAGATAGCTCGTCCCCTCTGGGAATTTAATCGTCAGCTCAAAGGAGCTTATCTTGGGGTTTATGTGCATCGTAAAGAGGCCAAAGCCATCCTGTGTTACAAACGTAACGCTCTGGTTGTCTATGTAGAACACTTCTTTGTAGTCAATCGTAGCCGGCGGCAGCTGGGCGGTCTTGAAAGCGTACGCCACGAGTGCAATCGTGATAATTGCCATAATAGCGAGGGCCTTGTTCATCTCTGTCACCCGAAAAACTTTGTTTCAGCAGGTTATTAACGCTTTTGTGTAGGTGATTACGCCGAAAAAACGAAATTAAAGACCGGTTGGCTCGTCTATGAAGAAGACGCTGAGCCCGAACTTCTCCCTGATGAGCTCCATAAGGGCCTTAACTCCCAGCGTCTCCGTCTTGTAGTGGCCCGCAACCAGAACGCTCTGGGGCAGGTCGAGGGCCGTCAGATAGTCCGCGTGGCCGAATTCGCCTGTGATGAGGAGGTCTATTCCCTTCCCGTAAGCTTCTTCCAGCGCAAAAGCGCCTGCCCCGCTTATCGCGCCGACAGTTTTAACCTCTCTCCTCCCGAACTCGTAGGTTCTGACGGTCGTGTCGAGCTTCTCCGCTATTATCTGGGCCACCTTCTCAATCGGCTGTGGCTCCTCGAACTCACCGTAGAAGCCTATGCTCAGGCCCCTGTACTCACCGAAAGATCCCCTGGGCTCCAGACCGAGGAGTTTGAGCAGGCCGACGTTGTTGCCGACTCCCGGGTGCGCATCGAGGGGCAGGTGGGCGGCGTAGAGGTTCAGGCCGTTTTCGATTAGCGCCTTCAGGCGCTTGTAGTGGATACCTGTTATATAGTTAAGACCTCCCCAAATCATTCCGTGATGTACTATCAGCATGTCGGCCTTTCCCTTAACGGCTCTCTCGATTGTTCTGAGCGTCGTGTCAACGGCAAACGCTACCCTCTCAACCTCGTCCTTTCCCTCCACCTGCAGTCCGTTGCTCGACTTGTCAGGGTAAGCCGAAACCTGAAGGTACTCGTCGAGGAAAGCGACCAGCTCGTTGCGGTTCATCTTCTCACCTCTATTCACCTGGTGAATTATTCAGTAACTGAATATGTCCCACAAACCCTTTTAAAACCCCGCCCTACATCGAGCGAGAGGTGTCGCTATGGATGAGAGATTCCAAGAGGCAGTTAGAGAGCTTGCGAGACTCGTGATGGAGGGCGAGATTAAGAGCAGGGACGAGCTCAACCGCTGGAAGATTAAGGTGGCGAGAAAGTACCATCTCTCAAAGATTCCGGGCAACTCGGACATCCTGAAGGCAATTCCGGAGGAGAGGCGCGAGGAGTTCAGGGATTTGCTGAAGAGAAAGCCCACGAGGACGATAAGCGGAGTGGCAGTTGTCGCTATGATGACGAAGCCGTTTCCCTGCCCTCATGGCAGGTGTATCTACTGTCCCGGCGGGCCGAGCGTCGGTTCGCCCCAGAGCTACACGGGAAGGGAGCCTTCCGCTTTGAGGGCAATCCAGAGCGCCTACCACCCTTACATCATCATGATGCGCAGATTAAAACAGCTCACCGACATAGGCCACGACGTTGACAAGGTCGAGGTCATAATCCAGGGCGGAACCTTTCCGGCGGTTGATTTGGACTACCAGGAGTGGTTCATAAAAGAGGCCTTCAAGGCGATGAACGATTTTCCACACTTCAAAGAGGTAGAGAACCTTGAAGAGAAGCTGATTAGGCTGATAGTGAAGAAGGACGAGTCCGTTTTTGAGGAGGACCCGAAGTTCCGCGAGGCGTGGCTCAAAACCCACTCCAAACCCTACTACTACCTTGAAGACGAGCAGAGGAAGAACGAGAAAGCTAAGGTCAGAATGGTTGGCCTTACGATAGAGACAAGGCCCGACTGGGCCTTCGAGAGGCAGATTGACAGGATGCTCAAGCTCGGAACGACGCGCGTTGAGCTGGGCGTTCAGACGGTTTTCAACTTCATCCACGAGAGGACCAAGCGCGGTCACGGCGTCGAGGAGATTGTTAAGGCCACACAGCTCCTCCGCGATGCTGGCTTGAAAATCAACTACCACATAATGCCCGGTTTACCGGGGAGCAACTTCGAACGCGACCTATACACCTTCAGAACGATTTTCGAGGACCCCCGCTTCAGGCCCGACATGCTCAAGGTTTACCCGACGCTCGTAACCAAGGACGCCCCCCTCTACCGCTGGTGGAAGGAAGGTAAATACCACCCCTACCGCACGGAAGAAGCCGTTGAGCTCCTCGTTGAGGCTTACAAGCTCTTCCCGAAGTGGGTTAGGGTAATGAGAATCCAGCGCGACATTCCCGTTCAGCTCATCGTTGACGGCGTCAAGCACTCGAACCTCGGTCAGCTGGTCTTCAACGAGCTTATCAAGAGGGGTATAAGGCCGAGGGAGATTCGCTTTAGGGAAGTCGGCCACATGATGGAGAAGTTCGGAATCCAGCCGGAGGTTGAGCATATAAAGCTCCTCCGCGAGGACTACGAGGCATCTGGCGGAAGGGAGATTTTCCTGAGCTTTGAAGATACCAAGAACGACATACTGATAGGCTTCCTGCGCCTCAGGATTCCGAGCGAAAAGGCCCACAGGAAGGAGATAAACTGCTGTCCCTCGGCGATAGTCAGGGAGCTCCACGTTTACGGCCCGCTCGTGCCGATTGGCGGGAAGCCGAGGTACGAGTGGCAGCACAGGGGTTACGGAAGGGAGCTTCTGGTCGAGGCTGAAAGAATCGCCCGCGAGGAGTTCGACGTCAAGAAGATGCTCGTAATCAGCGGCGTCGGCGTGAGGGAGTATTACAGAAAGTTCGGCTACCGGAAGAACGGACCCTACGTCGCGAAGAGGCTCGATAGGGGCTACGCCGAATATAAAAAGAGCAGGGAGTTCGACGCGCACCTGAACACTTAAGCTGGAACCCCGCTTTGTTCGCCTCCTGCCTTCGCCGCCAGCGCTATCGCGATGAAGTTGGCACCGCTCATTATGAGGTCAACGGACACGAACAGTCCAATCGCCCAGAGGCTCGACCAGGGCCACTGGAGCACTATCAAGGCACCGAGGAATATCGTCAGGACTCCAGAAAGTGTCATCAGCGCCCATTGGCTCACATCTCTGTTCTGGAAGGCAACGCCAATCCTTATCGCGCCTATTGCAATCAGCGAGAACCCGAGGACGAGCGTTAGTATTGTCGTCGCAAGAACGGGGTTCTCAAGGGTCGCTATGCCGCCGATGACGTAGATAACGCCCATGAGGATGTGCAGGCCCCTGCTCTTCCAGTCCCTGGCCTTCGCTATTCCCTGCACAATCTGGAGCGCTCCTGCGACGAGCATGAAGGCTCCGAAGATGGCAACGCTCGTTATCGTCACCAGTGGCAGGAGGAGCAGGCCGGCGAATCCAAGGGTTACGAAGATTATTCCAAGGCCCAGCAGCCATGCCCAGTTCTTCTTGAGCTCGCCGTACTCCATTCTACCACCCCCAAGTTTTTTCACAAAAAGTAACTTTAACTGCTTAAAAAGTTTTCTGTGGGGAAGTTACTAAAATCTAGATAAAGAAAAGGAAAGGCTTCAGCGCCTTCCGTACTTCCTGAGGATTACGGCCAGGATTACAAGCGCGGCCAGTATCATGCCGATGCCCAGATAAGTGGCCCCGCTCCCCTTCGTCACGGTGACACGGACCTGCTCCTGAGTTTTCTTCTGGTCGCTCTCGGCGGTGAGGGTGATGAAGTAGTCGCCGGCATCGATGTTTCCAGGGACGTTTATCTTAACCGTGAACGTGACCTCTCCGTTTTTCTCCACGCTGGCCACACGCTCGGGAGTTACCTGCACGTTCCAGCCCTGCGGGGCATCGACTTTGAGTTTTACGTTGGTCAGCGGGCTTGTTCCTGTGTTGTACACTCTGACGCTCAACGTCGTCTCTCCTCCCGCCTTAACCTTTACGCTGTACCTCTCAAGACCAATCGCTATCCCGTAGCTCCCCATGAGCTGGGCTCTGAGCGTGACTTTCTTCTCTACGTCGCTTCCCAGCGACCTTACCGTCAGGTTTGCCGTGTAGTTCCCGAGCTTTGCCGTGTCGGGAGGTATTAGAATCACGTACAGCCTCTTCTCCTTGCCTGCATCTACGTACGTTGAGCTTATACCCGTCCTCGACTCCGGGCTTTCCACTATCATTCCGCCCCAGTTGGGGGGCACGCGGAGCGTTAACGAGTAGCTGTCGCTCTCCTTTCCGAGGTTCCTGAGTATTACCTCGTAGGTCAGCGTCTCTCCGAGAACGACGCTCTTCGAGGGTGCCGGCACGAAGACGTCGAAGTAGTACGGGAGCTTCTCCAGATTGACCGTGACTTCCGTTTTTTCTCCCGCCTTCAGTTGTACCGTCTCGGTGACCTTTTTGTAGGCTTCCTTGGAGACGATAAGCTTGTAAGCTCCCTCGGGCGCGTGGAGGACCGCGGTTCCGTCGGGAAGCGTCACGGCTTGGGTGGTGATTCCACCGCCGGTCAGCTCGACCTTAGCACCTCCCACGTAGGTGCCCGAGCCCTCATCCACGACTCTAACGACAAGCGTGCCGTTTTCCCCAGCGTGGGTCTCGGTCACGTAGACGTGAACCCAAACGCTCTCGTTTCCCGCGAGTATCTTGAGGGGATGGTCGCCTACGCTCGCGTTGCTCGGAATGCTCACGAGAGCGGTTACTGTTCTCTCCCCGCTCACCCTGACGATTCTAACCGGTGAGCCGCCTGCGAGGAACCTAACGCTCCATCCCGGCGGTGCCCGGGCGCTCAATGGGACGTCAGTTGGGGTTGACGAAGAGAGGTGAAGCGAGAAGCTGACGTTCGTCCCAGCAGCGGCCTCCTTCCCCGGGCAATCAACGTACGCTTGGAGGGGTCTTCCCTGGACGACTGCCAGGATTGTGACGCTTGCGTTTCCGGCCCCAACTTTTATCCTGTAAGTTCCTGGTGTACTTCCGGCCTTCAAGACGAGGGTCAGGGGAAAGCTCTCTCCGTGCTTCAGGTAGAGGCCGAGAACGCTGACGCTGCCGGATTTGAGGATTCCAGTCCACCCTCCCGGGACCTGAACGGAAAGGGGGACGTAGCCGGACTCTCCGAGATTCTTCACGGTCAGTCCTATTCCCACCTCTTCCCCTGGCGACAGCAGTACCTCGTGGATTTGGGTGCTCAGCTCGACGTGGGTCTCGCCTCCGGTAAGCTCCACCCGTTTTCCTATGAAGAACAGCCTTGCCTGGCCCCTGTCGGGAAACACGCTCCCGACGACGATGGAGAGGTTGTTGATTGTAACGTTGTCCCCAAAGGAGAGCACGTAGAGAGTTCCGTTGATTCTAACGGCCGCCCCTCCGTTTGAGGAAACGTCCACCAGCGTGACGTTCATGCCGTTTACTTTCACGGTCTCGCCGATGCTGAGCGTCACTCCCACCGTCTCAGCCAGAACGCCCGGAAGAAAAAGGAGGAGTATAAGCCCTGCAAGGGCCCGTCTCATGTTAATCACCTTATCTCAGCTCTCACGAACCCGAGGTACGCCAGCACAAACCAGAGGATTATGTAGGCGAACAGCGTTATTATCTCCTTCTTCGCAAAGGAGAGGCTTTCGCTCAGGCTGTACTTTGGAACCTTTTCCGTGGGGGAGTGGGGGATGAAGTACGATTCGCTGGACTCCTTGTACGGGTCCAAGACGTAGTCCGATATGACCTGGAAGTCGTTCATGGGTGACAGCATGGTTATGTAGTACTCGGTCTTCCAGTACCTCCTGCCCCACTCCATGGTCTTGTTCTCGTACTCCTCCATGAGCTTCTCGTACTTGTTGAGCTCGGCCAGGGTAACGTTCTTGCTGGAGTGTATCTTCTGGGACATTGCTTGGAGCTCCGGCGGCATCTTGGGCTGCGGTCCGACGATGACCCTCGCCACCACCGGGGCCACAGTCATTATGACCACTATGAATATCAGGAACATTACGAGGGAGTACATCAGGGCGTTGCCGCTCTTCTTTGCGTACGCCGAAAAAGCCACCGCCATGGTGAAGAACAGGAACAGATACAGGTAAGCGAACAGGAAGTACGTTATCAGCCTCGTGTAGCTGTCTATGGTTACGCCCGCCCATACGAGCATTCCCGTGACGACGAGGCCGGTTACAAGGACGGCAAATGCGAGGGTTATCGCACCCCCAAGGAGTTTGCCGAGGATTACCTGGTCTCGGAAAACTGGGTGGCTCATGAGAACCTTGAGCGTCCTGTCCTCCCTCTCGCGCGTTATGGCGTCGAAGCCGAGGGCCAGTGCGAAGATTGCCCCGACGAACTGAAGGTTCGACGTAACGCCGAACATCACCTCGTAGACCTTGCGCGTGCTCTCACCGGAAGACATTCCACCCAGGCTTATGACTTCTATGTTGAGCTTAACCTGGATGAGGGCCAGCACCATCACCACGAGCAGGAACCCGAAGAAAATCAGGAAGCGCCTGCTCGTCAGGTAGTCCCTAAACTCCTTCTCGGCTATCGCCCCAATCATTTCGCTCCCCTCCCGTAGACGAGTTCCATGAAGATTTCCTCGAGGCTGGGCTCGTGGAGGTGAACGTCGAGGACGGTGTACCCTTTCGCCCTCAGCTCCGTTACGAGGTCCTCCCTGATGTCCCTTTCAGCGTACACTACCAGTTTCCTGTCCCCGCTCCTCCTCCACTCTATCACGTTCGTTTCGAGACCCTCAAGCTCTAGGGGTTCCTTAGTCTCAACGGTTATCAGGTACCTGCCTTCCATGAACTTCCTCTTTATCTCCTCCTGGCTCCCGCTTATGAGGAGCTTACCCTGGGAGATTATGCCGATTTCATCGCTGACCTCTTCAACCTCCGCGAGTATGTGGCTTGAGAAGAATATCGTCCTGCCGTCCTTCTTCAGTTCCCTCACAAGCTCCCTAAGCTCCACGGCCCCCCTCGGGTCGAGGCCGTTCGTTGGCTCGTCAAGGAAGAGTATCTCCGGGTCGTTGAGGAGGGCCTGCGCGAGCAGAAGTCTCTGCTTCATTCCGGTCGAGAATCCCTCAACCTTCCTGTCCGCAACTTCCTTCAGGCCGACGAGCTCGAGGAGCTCCCTCGCCCTCTTTTCCGCCTCGTTCCTTGGCATTCTGTAGAACTTGGCGAAGTAGAGGAGGTTGTCGATTGCGCTCAAGTTCGGGTAGAGGCCGCCCTCCGCCGGCATGAAGCCCGTTATCCTCTTGACTTCCACGGGCTTTTCCATCACGTTGATTCCAGCGACGTGCGCCGTCCCTTCAGTCGGTTCTACGAGCCCAAGGAGCATAAGGATTGTCGTCGTTTTACCAGCCCCGTTGGGGCCCAAAAATCCATAGACCGTTCCCTTCTTAACCCTGAGGTTGAGGTGGTCCACGGCGACCGTTCCATCGTAGATTTTGGTCAGATTTTCTGTCTCTATCGCGTACATAAAGACCACCATGGGAAATGGAAATTGAAAACATATAAACCTTTCTGCAACTTCAAAATCGTTTGGAGTAAAACGAAGGGTTTTTATGCCGTCATAGTAATGGGGCCCTATGCGCTTTAAACCGAGACCTTTTGTTAAGCCCGTTGACTTCCGCTGTCTCTACTGCCTCGACTGTTGCAGGGGAAGGCACGTCTACCTGACTCTGAAGGACGTCGAGCGAATAGCCAGGGCCGGAAACGACCCCCAGGACTTCGTGACGTTCTCGGTCGAGGGGGACAGGATACGCTTCGTTCTCGCCATCCGCGAGTGGGATTTGGGTTGCGTCTTCCACGACCCGGAAACCGGAAAGTGCAGGATTCACGAGGTCAGGCCGGTTATCTGCCGCATCTACCCCTTCATGGTCTCCAGAAAACCGCTCGGCATCGAGGGTGAGAAGCCGTTCAATTACAAAGGAGAGACCCTGTGGCTCTACTACGACGAGGGCTGCCCTGGAATAAACGCCGAAAACCCGGAAACGACGATAACGCCCGAGGAGATAGCGGAGCTCGGGCTTGAGTTCGAGAGGGAGTTCGAGAAGACCGATATGGACGGCTTTGCAGGGCTCCTCGACGAGCTCGAAAAGTAGATATACAACTTCTCCCTAACACCTCTTATGAGGGGTCTCCTGCTGACTTCCGTTTATCTCGCTCAGGGCGTTCTCAACCTCGTCTTCTACGGGATTCCTTCGATAATGTTCTCCGTTCTCCTACCCCAGCGGGTGTTTCGTGAAGTTGCGTGGTTCCTTCCGTTCCTGGTTCTCCTGTACTTCGCCATCGGGGCGTTCTCCCTCTATTTTCTTGGTTTCACCCCACGGCCCGGTAGGGGGAGGCGCATTGGAGTCGTTTACTTCTCCATTGGGCTGGTTGGTTCAACGGCGGTCTCCCTTGAACCCTTCGGTGAGACTCCCCTCCTGAGGGTTCTCTTCGTTGCCTGGGCTCTCCTCTCGCTCCTCGGCATTTTCCTCCTGCTCCGCACGGAAAACCTTGAAAATGTTTCACCTCTGCTCATCGTTTCGGCGCTCCTGATTCTGCTGTTCTCGGGCGCGGTGAGCTTTCTGACCGCCCAGTGGATTGTTGAGGACTACTACGCCCACGTCCATATGAACGAAAGCGTTCCCGAGAACGCGACCGTTATAGTTGCCTACCCAGAAAACGTCAGTCCTCCTGGCGGAACGGGCTAAGCTTTTAAGTTCCGCGCCAAGGGTAGTGACATGAGCCAGGAACTCCGCTACCGCCGTGCCTCCGCATGGGAATACGACCTCATACTCCGCGAGGCCGAGAAGTACGGCGAGTTGAAGCACCACTTCTTCGCCGTTGTCGAGGGTAAGTTCAGGGACGTTTACGCCGTCAACGAGCGGGTCTGGAGGGAGCTTGAGGGGTTGAAGGTTAAGCCCTACGCTTACGGCACCTTCGTCGGCACGATTAAGGTTGACAATTTGGTTGAGAAGTTCTACCCCAACGTCGAGTTCTTCTACTTCGTTGAGGTCGAGAAGAACTACGCGGTGCTCAGTCCAAAGGCCGGCTTCCTCTTCACCACGGGCAAGGACGTCCCGAGGAGTGGCGTGCGAAAGTACGTCTGGCAGGGGACGAAGAAGCTCGTAATCTACGACGAGAACGGGATTATCCTCGGCATTGGCAGGATAAACCCCGAAAGCAGGAGGAAGTTCATCCTGAACGTCACCGACATCGGGGAGTTCCTGAGACGGAAGAGGTAGAATAACAACCTGCCTTAACCAGTTAGGGTGGGTTGTGCAGGAGAAATAAAGAGTGAAAAAGTTGTTTGGTTTATCCAACAGTCACAACGAGGGCATAGCCGTCGGTTGTTTTAGGTTCCGTCATCCTTATCGTTTCTTTTTTGGTGTTGGACGCCACTCCAGCGTTCCGAGGCCTTTGAGTATGCTGGTGGGTGATTCTGTCGATAATTAATAATTTGTAACCTCATTTTTGTATTTCTCTTTAGTAAAATATTTTTATTTAATGAAAAACTTTATATATTTTGATTATATTGTAATAATGAAAACCTTTGATGGAGGTGATACGTACGAAAAAGCTCGTAAAACTAAGCTTGCTCTTCTGTCTCGTGGGTTTGGTTTCCATAGCCAGCGTGTCCGCGTGGACCTCAAAGGCCCTCATCCCATCGTCTGGATGCTGGAGAATGTACGACCAGGACACCGACACTCCCTCCTGGGGTCAGGATGAGTGGGTCTGGGCCGGCGTCTCTGGATGGCTGAACATCTGCGACGGGAGAATAACCGTCGATACTTCAACCGTGAAGCATGTTGCGTACTGGTCAGGCGTCAAGGTGGACAGGTCCAAGGTGCAGGAATACACTGGAACCAGGGTCTCCTTCACAAAGATACCCTGCGAGAGGTATAACGGGGAGGAAGGGGAGGCTTTTGCATTGATTCCCCACTTCTACAAGCACTGACCTGGGTGACGCCGCGTGCGGGGTAAAATAACTCTTGCCCTCTGGGTTTTAATTTTTTGTCTGGGGGTCACTACAGTATCAGCCGCAGTCCCTGCCTGGCTCAAACCCGGAACCTACGTTACCTACGCGGTCATCGTTCCGAATGACGCGAGGTTCGGGACAAACGACATCATGGTTAAGATTGATATGCTCAACGAGCGCTCCTTCGAGGCGCTTTCTCGTTACCTTCACGTCTCGCGGGATGAGAACTACGTTACCGCCCTCTGGCCGATGGGGACGTCTTACCTCACCTTTAGGGTTCTCTCCGTGGAGAACGACACGGCCAAAATCCCCGTCAGGCTTGAGCTCCACGACGTGGCGATTGAAAGGCCCGACCTCGCGAACGCGAGCGTGCTGGTGCTTTCCGAGGTTCTCACCCTCGACCTTAGAACCGGCATGTACGTTTGCAACGGCACGCCTGTCGGCAGGCCGAGCTTCTTTGTAGACCCCTCCAATCCGCCAGGCCCCGGTGCCATCCTCCTGAACGTCACGGTTCCGGAAGGGGGAGACTGGGTGATGAGGGTTAAAAACCTGAGCTACTCCCGCTACCGTGGCTTTGAAATCCTGACGCACCTGCGCACCTTCCATCCGCCTTTCATCTACCTCGAATCCGACGCGGTGAGGTTCAACCTCCACGGCCCGGACTACAGCTTCTCCGGGGGCACTTCTTTCTCGGCCCTCTACGACCCCTCAACCGGCCTGATGATAGCGTCCGACATGTTCTCAACCCCTCCCGAACTCGTTCTCATGGGCGTGGTTAGCTCCACGATGGAGGACGTGAACGCCTCGCGGGCCCTCCGCAAACTCCTCGCCGAGGACTCTAAGAAGCGCTGGCTCCAGGGCTGGAACCTCTTCGCGACAAACGTGGAGTTCCCGAGGGAGCGCTCCTTTAGGGCGCCGGGCAGCCCCTTCGTTTACTACTTCGTCCTCGCGGTTCTCCTCGCCTTTGCGGTCGGTGTCAGGGACTTCAGGAGGTGGATTGGATGAGGATTCTCCGCTGGGAGCTTGAGGACCCGCTCAACCTTGCCGCGTTCGCCTTCGGCTTCCTTCTCATCGGAACTTCCCTGTTCCTTAAGGGAATTCGGGTCTCAAATCACTTTATGGTATCCCCGCCGAGCGAGGACTTCATAAGGGCTTTCTCCTACAGAACCATGGGCGTCAGCGTTCCCCTTCTCTCGGACGAAGTTTACACCGCCTTCATGCTGACGGCGGTTCTCCTGGCGTCGCTCGTCCTGCGGAACGACAGGGACACTCGCTTCGCCCTCTCGCTCTACTCCCTCCCCGTGGGAAGGAAGAGGCTTGTCCTCTCCAAGGTTCTGGCGGTTTTCGTAATGCTCTTCGTCGCATCTTTCGTCCCGTTCCTTCTGACGGTCATCTACATCTTCGGCGACACCGGGAACTTCCTTCTTACGGTTCTGCTTTCAAAGGGCCTCCTTCCCTTATACCTGCTCTACTGGGCTTTGGCAGTGCTCTACGCGGTCGCGGTTTCCTCCTTGGTGGCCATGAGTTCCCCCAACACCTTCGTCTCGGTGATGGTCGGCCTCTCGGTTCTCTACCTGCCCCACTCGTTCGGAGTCTCTTCCCTGCCCCCGGCGGTTCTAAACTCGGCGGTATTCCACGCGTACACTTCAAGCGTCTCCCTTTCCCACTGGTTCATGAAACTCCTCTCGTCCGCTTTCCTCTCCTGCGTTCTTCTTCCCTTCCTCCTCATCGCCATGACTCTCTACCTCGCGGAAAGGAGGGACGTCAGATGAGGTTCATCAGGCTCATCCTCTTCCTCGTCGCGGCCTTCACGCTGGTGGCCCTCGCGGTTCAGCACGCCGAGCTCTCCAAGCCCTACTCCGACTTCGCGGTTGGGCCCTCCTGCGCGGTCGTCCCGTCGGCGAGGGTTCTCGTTCTCAACATGAACGGTCAGGGCAACTACTCCGTGACGTTCTACGACCCAGTTGAGAACCGGGTCGTTTACTCCTCCACGCTCTCTGGCTACGGGAGAAAGGTCGTGAAGTTCAGCCACTCGGGCCCCTACTGTGTCGTGGTCTCCTCCGAGGTGCCGGCTTCCGTGGCAATCTCGGGTCGGGAGAGCTACCCCTCTTCGAGGGCCCTCTCGATTGAGTACCTCGTGGGCGGCACCTCGGCGCTCCTCTTCGCCCTCCTGGGGGTGAGGAGATGATAATCCGCGCAAAGCACCTCACGAAGCGCTTCGGCCACGTAACCGCGCTCGACTCGGTGAGCGTTGAAATCGGCGGGGGCGTAACCTTAATCCTCGGGCCCAACGGCGGGGGCAAGAGCACGTTCCTGAACCTCTGCGCCGGAACCTACAGGCCGACGGCCGGGACGGTCAGAGTGTTCGGCGGCGACCCGTGGGCCGATGAAGAAGTCAGGGCGAGGTTCGGCGTCTCCTTCGACCCGCCTGCCCTTCCGAGACATAGAACGGGCCGTGAGTGGCTTGAGTTCCTGGCCGAAATCCGCGGCGGCTCCATTTCGGAGGTCGTTGAGGCGTTCTCCCTCGGGGGCTTTATCGACAGGAGGATTTCAACCTACTCGGCCGGAATGGCGAAGCGCCTGAGCATAGCCTCGGCATTCATCGGGGAGCCGGAGCTCGTCCTGCTGGATGAGCCGCTCGCGAACCTTGACTTTGACGCGATACCTGAAATAGCCGGTCTGCTGAGGCGGTTTGCCTCGGAAGGCCTGTCCCTCGTTGTGGTCTCCCACATATGGAAGCCCTTCGTCGAGTTCGCCGACAGGGCGGTTGTTATAGCCGGGGGGAAGGTGAAACAAGATGGCGACGTTGAGAAGGTTGTTTCTGCTCTCAATCTTATTTAGCGTGCTGTTCGTACCGCTGGCGTCCCCAACGCCCGTGCTCTTTAAGTTCAGCGGACGGGTAAGGGTTGGGGATTTAAACGCGACCGCTCCGACCGTGCTGAACCTGAGCAACGGCAGATGGCAGGCTGAGCTGTCCATCGGAAACGTCACCCTCATCTTTAACCTGAGCGTTGGCGGTACGCCCCTCGTGGTTGAGGTGAACGAGTCACTCCTGAACGAATCCCTGGGCGGCTTCTCGACCGCGACCGTTTTCTTAGGGGGAAGAGAAGTCCCCACCCCGAAGTCCGAGGAAACTCCGTGCATGTCAGCTCCCAACTGGACCGAGGGGGAAGGTGCGAACTCGGCGATGGGGCCATCAGAACCGGTCCCCATGGAAACGGTTCTCTTCGCCTCGTGCCGCGTGAGGGACTACCTCCTCCTTCCAAGCGGTCTTCCTGTAGCCGCTGAATACGCAGGGGTCACAAAATACTGCCTCGTCAAAATTTCGGTGAGTAAAAGCGGCTGGAGTTCCTTCGGCGGCTGTTCTAGGGAGCCCATTGAAAACGCAGTAACCCCAGCTCCAGTGAGGATACTCTCAAGGCCGGCCAACGCCACGGTCTACGTCAACGGCTTCCATCTTTTTGGGGAGTGGTTTACCCCGATGAGGCTCTATCTCCCCTTTACTCCCCTGCTGAATTCGTATAACATCTCCCTTGGTGCCAACGGCTATCCGTTTGTCTCCGGCATCGTGGTTTCCGCTGGGGGAAACGTCACGGTCTTCGCCGACCTCTCCCTGCTGTCGCGGGCGGTTTCGGTTCATCCTGAGGCCGGAACCCTTGAGGTCTCGACGAGGCCCTCCAACGCAAGTCTGGCGATTTTTGCGGGGAATCGGAAGGTTTTCTCAGGAAAGAGTCCGCTCAGACTCATCCTTCCTGCGGGCACCTACACGGTCAGCGCTTCCCTTCGGGGCTACGGCGGCGTTGTGAAGAACGTGACGGTTCCGGCCAACGGAAGCGCCTCGCTGAACCTGGCCCTCAGCCCCCTGCCGGCCAGACTCAACGTGAGCACCTCTCCTCCCGGTGCTCTCGTTCGCGTCGGGAACAGGACCTGCACCACCCCGTGCTCCGTGAACCTAACTGCGGGCGTCTACAACGTTTCGGCCGCGCTCAATGGGTATCTCCCAAACTCCACCCTCGTCTCGCTGTCTCCCAATACCTCTGCTCATGTTTTCCTGAGATTAGTTAGGAAGCCAGTCCTCGAAGTTGTGACGTCCCCTCCTGGTGCGGCGGTCTCGGTGGGCGGAAAAACCTGCCTAACTCCCTGCAGCCTCCTCCTGGCCCCTGGAAACTACAGCGTGAGGGTTGAGAAGGAGGGATATGAGAGTGCTTACCTTCAGGTTTCCCTTCAGCCCGGAAAAACGGTCAGAGTAAACCTCTCCCTCACGGAAACGGGAATTCCCCTGGGTACTACCTCATCCTTTTCCCCCACCTTCGAAAGTTCTGGAGCTGAAACGCCATCAGAGACAAAAAGCGCAGGCTTTTCCGTGCTCCCTGCGCTTCTCATCGTGGTCGTGGTTTTGGCTGCGCTCCTTCTCTGGAGGAGGGGCTAACCTTGTTGAATTTTCTAACCGCACGTAACCTTTTTAAGACCTTTTGTGTAGAGCCTAATGGTAACTAAAGGTTACTAAAGGGGGTGACGCTCATGATTAGGAAGGTCAAGACCGGCATTCCGGGCATGGACGAAATCCTTCACGGGGGGATTCCCGAGAGGAACGTCGTCCTGCTCAGCGGCGGGCCGGGAACCGGCAAGTCCATATTCAGCCAGCAGTTCATCTGGAACGGCCTCCAGATGGGCGAGCCGGGAATCTACGTTGCCCTTGAGGAGCACCCGGTTCAGGTGAGACAGAACATGGCCCAGTTCGGCTGGGACGTCAGGAAGTACGAGGAGGAAGGCCTTTTCGCGATGGTTGACGCCTTCACCGCTGGAATCGGCAAGAGCAAGGAGTACGAGAAGTACATCGTCCACGACCTGACCGACATCAGGGAGTTCATAGACGTCCTCAGGACGGCCGTGAAGGACCTCGGAGCCAAGCGCGTTGTTATTGACTCGGTTACGACTCTCTACATCAACAAGCCCGCGATGGCGAGGAGCATCGTCATGCAGCTCAAGCGCGTTCTGGCCGGTCTCGGGGTTACGAGCATACTCGTGAGCCAGATAAGCGTCGGCGAGCGCGGATTCGGCGGACCGGGTGTTGAACACGGCGTCGACGGCATAATCAGGCTCGATTTGGATGAGATTGACGGCGAGCTCAAGCGCTCGCTGATAGTCTGGAAGATGCGCGGAACGAGCCACAGCATGAGGAGGCACCCCTTCGAGATAACCGACAAGGGAATCGTGGTTTACCCTGACAAGGTGCTGAAGAGGAAGACCGTTGTTGAGATTGAGTGAAAACTGAAAGGGGGTGAGAGGTATGGAGGTCCCGCTGAACCCGATTGGAAGGGAGGAGATACACAGGCTCGAGAGCATACTACTCTTCGCGACGCTCTTCAGGCCCGAGGTCATAGAGCTCATCAAGGACCCGGCCGAGAGGCTCACCTGGGTCGACAGCCTCGCCGTTGCAGCTGGAGCGATAGCGAGGGAGAAGGCTGGAATGACCGTCAGGGAAATCGCCGAGGAACTCGGCAGGACTGAGGCTACCATAAGGAAGCACCTCAAGGGCGAGACGAAGGCCGGTCAGCTCGTCAGGGAAACTTATGAACTCATAAAGCAGGGCAAGCTCGACGAGCTCGTCAGGAACGTTGAGGTTCTAGCTAAAGGAGGTCAGCTCGTTGCCATGGAGGAGTATGAGAAGCTCAAGCGCGAGAAGGAGGAGCTCCAGGCAAAGCTCAACGAGCTCCGGGAGCAGGTCGAAAAGCTTGAGGAGCAGAACCGCGAGCTCCAGGCGAAGCTTGAGAACGTCAGAAGGGTTCTAGGCGATGCACTCGAAAGGATAAGGGAAATAGAGAAACTGCTGTGACTTATCCCTTTCCATTCTTTCTGAGGGCCTCTTCCCAGGTCATTATCATGTGGGTGAAGGTGTCGTCGTCCTCTTCAATGCCCCTCTTTATCTCGGAGACGTGGGCGTACTTGGCCTTGAGCTTGTCGAGGATGTAGTCGACGGCCTTCTCGGGCTCGGCCTTGGTCCCGCAGGTGTAAACGTCCAGGGCTGCGTAGCCCTTCTCCGGCCAGGTATGGATTGAGATGTGGCTCTCCGCGACGATGACGACGCCACTGACGCCGGTCGGTGAGAACTTGAAGAAGTAGCTTGACTTGACCTCCATGTTGCCGACCTTTGCCGCCTCAAGGAATATCTGTCTTATCTTGTCAGCGTCACCGAGTATCCCTGGATCGCACCCGGCGGCTTCAACAACGTAGTGAAAGCCAATGGTCTCTATCTCGCTCATGGCTTCTCACCTGAGGGGTGGGTAGTGCGCTCCCTTTTTAAAGTTAATCCCGGAAGTGAACGGGAATGAGCGGACCGTTTCAGTTCTGAACTAACTGGAGCGGAGCTTTATCGATTTAAACTGAAAGTTTCTGGCAGTTTTTAGAAAATCCTGTTACTCTTGGCCAAAATGATTGTTAAGCCCTCTTCTGCCGTTTAAACTTTCCTGATGAGTGGTGCTCAACTCCATCCAGGGAACCACTAATCTTAAAACTCCCCCGTCAAATTAACCACAAGTCGAGATTAAAAACTCCCAGGGGTGAACGTATGGCCAAGAAGAAGGCTAAAAAGCCCGGGGCTACGAACGACTTCCGGGCAAAGAAACGGAACAAACTAAGATTTTTGGCCGAGATGGAACCGAAGAAGATGATAATCTACCCGCTCGTCGTGTTCATAGTTGCCCTGTTGCTCCTGGCGGTGCACTTTCCGCCCCTTGGAATAGACCTTAAGGGCGGTGTCGTCGTCACCGGCTACGGCATAAACGCCAACCCCGACCAGGTTGAGAAGTGGCTCAGCAAGGACCTCGGCGTTGAGGTTACGGTCGAGAGCTTCACGAGCGTTGAGGGTGCCAAGGGAATCCGCGTTTACGCTCCCGCCGGAGTCGACCCGGTTAAGATTATCAACCTGCTTAAGGAGAAGTATCCAAACGCTGAATACACCCACAGCGAGGTCCTTCCGACGTTCGGAGAACTCGCCAAGAAGCAGGGAATCAAGGCTATAGCCTTTGCCTTCCTCGCGATGGCGGTCGTTGTGTTCTTGTTCTTTAGGAACCCGATATCGTCAATGGCCATAATCTTCTCGGCCCTCTCGGACATGGTCATAGCGGTCGCGGTGATGGGAATCTTTAGAATTCAGCTTACAACGGCGACGATAGCGGCTCTGCTGATGCTCATAGGTTACACCGTCGATAGCAACATTCTGCTGACCACGAGACTTACGAGGAGGAAGGAAGACACGATAGAGGAGGCCTATCTAAGCGCGGTTTCAACGGGTTTCACGATGAGCACCACAACGCTGGGAGCGCTCTTCATGCTCTGGCTCATCTCAACGTCGCCAACGATAGACAACATAGCCATAGTCCTCATCTTCGGTCTCCTCGCGGACTTCATGAACACCTGGATTTTCAACGCCGGCGTTCTCAGGTGGTATCTCTCGACAAGGGGGGTTAAGGCATGAACAGGAAGCTTAAGAAGTTGCTCCTCAACTGGAGGATAATCCTTCTCATACTATTCCTCGCGGGCTCGATAGCAACCCTCGCGATGCGTCCCCTGACCTTTGGAATCGACATATCCGGCGGAGTCGCACTCATAGCCCAGACCGAGCATCCCGTCAATTCCAAGACTATGGAGCTCGTCGTTGATTCCCTTCAGAAGCGTTTGAACACCTTCGGTCTGAGGGACGTTCAGGTTCAGGGCCAGGGCAACGACATAGTCGTCGTCAAGGTGGCAAACGTCACGAGCGCGGAAGAGGCGAACCAGCTCAAGAAGGTCATCGAGAGCCAGGGTGTCTTCTACATGGAGTTCGACGGTGTAATCTTTGGAACCGGCAAGGACATAACCTATGTGGGTCCCTACCAGATAAAACCAGACAACAGCTGGTCAGTTCCGTTCAGGATAACCAAGAGTGCCGCCGAGAAGTTCGCGAAGCTGGCCAAGGGAAAGGCCGGCTGGCCGGTTGACATGTTCCTTGACCCCCCAACGAACTCTCTCTTGGTGGTTCCAAAGAGCATGTACGACCTAATGAACAGCACGGCCTTCAACGCCCAGGCACCGGATGCACCCTACCTCATAGTTAGAATCCACAAGGCCTTCAACATAACCACGGTGGCATATACCAACCAGAGCGCGGCCGAGCTCAAGAAGCTCGCCGATGGAAAGCCAATCGTCCTCGTCGCGGTAGGGGAGGACCTCGTGAACCAGCTCAAGTCCATGAACGTGAGCGTTCGCTACATCCCGAGGCAGGCGGGCGTCACTGACACGGCCCTCGTTAAGAGCGTCCTTGGTCTCTACGGACCGTACTCGCTCGGTGAAGGCCTCGCGAACGGAGAACCCCAGACGGACGTCCAGATAACGGGCCATGCCGCCAACAGACTTCAGGCCGAGCAGGAGGCCAAGACGGTTTACACTGTCCTGAAGAGCGGTTCGCTCCCGGTCAAGCTCAAGGTCATTGGAATGCAGTTCATATCGCCCAAGCTGGGTGAGAGCTTCAAGACCCAGGCCCTCTACGCGGGAATAGGTGCCCTGATAGCCGTCCTCCTGCTGGTTTATCTCCACTACAGGAACTGGAAGATAGCCATACCCGTTGCCAGCACGAGCCTCTTCGAGGTCACCATAATCCTCGGAATCGCCGCTTTGATAAGGTGGAACCTTGACCTGCCCAGTATCGCAGGTATTATCGCGGCCATCGGTACTGGAGTGGACCAACAGATAGTCATAACCGACGAGCTCCTCGGCGGTGAAAAATCGAGCAGGATTGCCAGACGTTCGAGCACTCTCAAGAGGATTGGAAGGGCGTTCTTCATCATATTTGCCTCGGCAGCAACCACGATAGCGGCCATGAGCTTCCTGCTGGTTTACTTCGTCGGGACGCTCAAGGGCTTCGCCGTGACGACCATCATCGGTGTCCTCATTGGAATATTCGTCACGAGACCAGCCTACGCTGAGATAGCCAAGTACCTAATCGGTGAGGACTGATGTACGTCATAATAATGGGTGCCGGCAGGGTTGGCTACCTCGTCGCCAAGATGCTCGAGGAGGACGGCCACGATGTCACCATAATAGAGATGGACAGAAAACGAGCGAAGGAACTGTCGATGCAAATAAACGGCCTTGTGATAGAGGGCGACGCGACCGACCCGAAGACGCTGGAAGAAGCAAACATAAAGCAGGCAGATGCTTTCGCCGCCTTAACCGGCAAGGACGACGCAAATCTACTGGCGTGCATACTGGCGAAGAACCTCAACCCCAACGTCAAGACCTCGCTGAGGATAAGCAACCCCAAGAACAGAAAAATCTTCGAGGAGGTAGGCGACCTCAAGAAGTACTTCGACTTTGTGATTTCGCCGGAGGAAATAGCGGCGGAGTACATAAGCAGGAACATAGTCACACCGGGCTTTGACCGTGTTCTCTTCCCAAAGGAGGGGGCCGAGATAGTCCGCTTTAACATCGACGAGAACAGCGAGATAGCCGGAAAGCTCGTCAAGGAACTCAACCTCCCCAAGGACGCTCTCATCATAGCGGTTTACGACGAAAAGGGCAACCTTATCATCCCCTCCGGCGATACGAAGTTGCCGGAGAGGGGTCAGGTAATCGTCTTCGCCAAGAACTCGGTCCTCAAGGAAGTGAAAGAACTTTTGGAAAGGAAGAGGTAGCATAAAAAGCGACCGGAATTTGATGTACATTTTTAATCATTTTTTCATTTCTGTCCCTCAAAACCATAAACTATTTAAACCAATTAGGGAAGCCAAAGGTGGCGAAAAGCTCACCTGTTTTCAGGGTCACCGGAGGGGCGGCTCATGGAGGACGTCATCAAGCGGATTGTTGATGCAGAAAAAGACGCAGAGGAGCGTATCGAACGAGCAAAGGAAGAGGCAAAGGAGATAATTGCAAAGGCCAAAGAAGAGGCCAAGTCCATAGAGGAGGAAATCCTCTCCAAGGCTCAGGTGGAGGCCGATGCCCTCGTTCAGAAGGCGAGGGAGGAGGGTGAGGTCGAGGCTAAGAAAATCCTCCAAGAGGGTGAGAGGGAAATTGATGCCCTTCGCTCGAAGGCCGAGGCCAACTTCGAGAGCGCCATCACCCAGGCAATAGAGCTCGTGAGAGGGGGCTGAGATGTTCAGGCCCGAGGAAATGGTCAAGCTTGACGTTATAACGCTCAACCGCTACAAGGATGCACTCCTCACGTACCTCCACGAAGTTGGTGCGGTTGAGCTCAGGGAGCTCAACGTCAGGATAGCCCAGAAGGACACCCCAAACGAGTACCACCGAAAGGCCGCTTCCTACAGCATAACCATCTCAAGGCTCGCCGACTTTCTTAAGGCCCACAAGAAGGCCCAGGGCGGAGGGATAAAGGAGCTCTTCTTCCCGAAAGAGAAGCCGAAGAAAACCTACCGCTACGAGGGCATCGAAAAGCTCATCAAGGACGTTGAGGACTTCCTCTCGAAGGCTGAGCCCGAGATAAAGGCCGTTGAGGGGAAGCTCAGCTCGCTTCAGACCGAGATTGAGAGGATTAAGGAAGCTATAGCCACCCTCGAACTTCTGTCCGTCTTCAAGCTCCCCGTTCAATACCTCAGGCACGGCGGTCTCGTCGAGGTTTCCGTCGGTTCCGTTGAGAGGGTCAAGCTCGGGGCCCTCCTTGAGGACCTCAAGAAAATAACGGAGGGCAAGGTTGCCGTCGTGACCAAGGAACTCGGCGACAAGGTTCTCCTGGCGATAGCCAACCTCTCGAAGGACCACGACAAGGTCAATTCCGTCCTTGCCAAGCACTCCTTCGAGAGGCTCGAGGTTCCCGAGGGGGATGGAACGCCCGACGAGCTCGCTAAGGAGTACCGGAAGAAGCTTGACGCCAAGCTTGGGAAACTCGACGAGGCGAAGAAAGAAGCCGAGAAGCTCGCCGAGAAGTACTACGACGACGTCGTCTTCTACCAGGAGCTGATGGAGAACGAGCGCGACAAGGCCTCAGTTCTCCCGATGCTCGCGAGGACGAACATGACCTTCGCCCTAACCGGCTGGCTCCCGAGGGTCGACGTTCCGAAGGTCCTCGAGGGTATAAAGAAGGTCACCGACGGAAAGGCCTACATAAACGTTCGCGAGCCTACTAAAGAGGACATCGAGGAGATTCCGATTAAGCTCAAGAACCCCGGCTGGGCGAGACCCTTCGAGATGCTCACCGAGATGTACGGCGTTCCGAGGTACGACGAGATAGACCCGACGCCGATAATAGCCTTCACGTACTCGTTCTTCTTCGGCTTCATGCTCACGGACTTCTTCTACGGCCTCATCGTCGGCATCGTCGCGGCACTGCTCGTCAAGGGCCACAAGAAGTTCAACGACGGAACCTACAAGTTCGCATACACCCTGCTCGTCAGCTCGTTCTTCACGATGCTCATGGGAATCCTCTTCGGCAGTTACTTCGGCAACGCCGGCGACATAGTCCTCCAGTACGTCACGGGCAACCCGAACGCGCACTTCCCGCGCATAGCGGACGCCTTGAAGGACCCGATGTTCGTCCTAATGCTCGCACTCGCCATAGGTCTCGCGCACCTCTTCACCGGCTACACCATAGGCTTCATCGTCAAGTGGAAGAACGGCGACAAGAAGGGCGCGGTACTTGAACAGCTCCCCTGGATGCTCATAATACTCAGCATAGTCTTCTTCGCGACCAAGAACGCCTCGCTGATGCTACCGGCCAAGGCACTCTTCGGAATCGGCATAGTCCTCTTCGCGGTCGGCGAGATAGTTGCCAACGGCGGACTCGCGGCGCTGATGATAATATCGGACTTCTTCGGCTTCGTGGGAACGTGGCTCAGCTACGCAAGGCTTATGGCCCTCGCACTGGCAACCAGCGGAATAGCGATGGTCGTCAACGTCCTTGCTGCGATGGTCTGGGGAATCAAGATAAGCGTCGTTCCGCTCGGAATCATCATAGGTTTGATTATCTTCATCGGCGGTCAGCTGTTTTCGACCGCCATAAACGCCCTCGGAGCGTTCGTTCACTCGCTCCGTCTCCAGTACGTTGAGTTCTTCGGAACCTTTTACTCGGGCGATGGAAAGCCCTTCACCCCGTTCAAGTCCAAGAGGGAGGTTTCGAAACTCGAGTTGAAAGCTGATGGAGGTGCATGAAGGATGGACCCGATAGTTTACGTTGCCCTCGGTGCGGCGCTCGCGAGCGGAATAGCGGGTGCCGCCTCAGCCTTCGGTGTTGGTATAGCAGGCGCTGCGGCTGCAGGAGTCGTTGCAGAGGACGAGAAGAACTTCAAGAACGCGCTGATACTCGAAGGTCTGCCGATGACCCAGAGTATCTACGGTCTCATTACGCTGTTCCTCATCCTGCTCAGCGCGGGAATCATAGGCGGCGGCTTCAAGTTCGCCCAGCCCACGACCGACAACATAGTTAAGAGCGCCATACTCTTCGGTGCCGGTCTTACCGTCGGCCTCACCGGTCTCTCCGCCATACCGCAGGGTATCATCGCCAGCGCTGGAATCGGTGCCGTTGCCAAGAACCCGAAGACCTTCACCCAGGGCATCATCTTCGCCGCTATGGCCGAGACCATGGCAATCTTCGGTCTCGTCGGTGCGCTCATCATGATTGCCACCGGCGTCGGTCTCTGAACCCTCTCCTTTTTACAGCTTGAGGAGGATTGAAGATGGAAGGGGCTGAACTGATAATTCAGGAGATAAACAGGGAGGCCGAGCAGAAGATACAGTACATACTCAGCGAAGCCAGGGAAGAGGCCGAGAAGCTCAAGGAAGAGGCCAGGAAGAGGGCGGAGGCCAAGGCCGAATGGATACTCCGAAAGGCCAAGACCCAGGCCGAGATAGAGAAGCAGAGGATAATCGCCAACGCCAAGCTCGAGGTCAGGAAGAAGAAGCTCGCCGTTCAGGAGGAGCTCATAAGGCAGGTCATCGAGTCCCTCAAGGAGAGGCTCGCGAACCTTCCCGAGGATGAGTACTTCCCGATGCTCGTTGAACTCACCGTCAAGGCCGTTGAGGAGCTCGGAACCGATAAGGTCGTCGTCCGCTCCAACGAGAGGACCCTCAAGCTCATCGTTGAGAAATTAGCCGAGTTCAGGGAGAAGCTCAAGGAGGCCCTCGGAAAGGACGTCGAGGTCACCGTCGGTGAGCCGATTCAGACCATCGGTGGAATCCTCGTGGAGAGCTCCGATGGAAGCGTCAGGGTGGACAACACCTTCGAGGCCAGGATAGAGCGCTTTGAGAGTGACCTGAGGGCTACGATTGCCAAGGCCCTCTTCGGGTGATTGATATGGAGGCAGTAACGGGAATCCTCAACACCACCATTGCAGTCGTCTTCACCTGGGTGGGCTACAAGACCGCCAGGATAATCTGGAAGTACACGCCTTACTCCTATCCAAACGCCAGAATCAAGGCGATGGACGCGAAGCTCCTCACCGAGCAGAAGTTCAACGAGCTGGCCGAAAGCAGGACCCTTCAGAACTTCGTCGTGAACCTGGAGGACACCGACTACAAGGACTATTTCGGAGACGTTTCGAGCTACACCGTTGAGGAGGTTGAGAAGGCCCTCGAGAGGGCCCTGGTTGGAACCTACGGGCTCATGTTTAAGATACTCCCCAAGCGCTCAAGGGGCTTCTTCGAGCTCCTCCTCGAGGGCTGGGACATCAGGAACATAGCCAACGTCGTCAAGGCTAAGCTCGCCGGAGAGCCAGCGGGTGACTACGTTGTCGAGCTCGGAACGATGCTCCCCAAGGTCAAGGCCATGGCCGAGGCGAAGACCCTCGAAGAAATCCTCGTAATCCTCGAGGGAACCCCCTACGAGGAGCCCTACCAGAAGCTCCTGCTCGGCGAGATAGACGTCACGCGCTTCGAGACCGAGCTCTACAGGATGCACTACGGAAAACTGCTGAGCTATGCCCTCTCAAGGAAGGACGACGAGAGGATTATCTTAGAGGAGTTCGTGAGGCTCTCGATAGACAGGGTCAACATCCTTACCGCGCTCAGGGCAAAGAAGGCAGGCCTGTCGGTGGAAGAGATAAAGCCGATGCTGATTCCGGGCGGAACCGTCAAGCTTGACCCGCTCTTGCACGTTGACTCCTTCGACATGGCCTTAGCCGAGCTCGACTCGACCAAGTACGGCCCGGTAATCAGGGACGTCAGGGAGGAAATAGAGAACGACCTAAGCGTCCTTGAGAAGGCACTCAACGACCACATAATCGAGAGGATTTCAGAGCTCGAACGCTTCTACCCGCTCAGCATAGCCACGCCACTGAGCTACGTCCTCAGGAAGGAGAGGGAAATCAGGAAGCTGAGGGCAATAGCCAAGCTGATAGAGAACGGCGTTGAGCCCGAAAGGATAAAGGAGCTCGCGGGTGAGGTGGCATGAAGATAGCCGTGCTCGGCGACAGGGACACCGCTCTGGGCTTCAAGCTCGCCGGTGCTCACGAGGTTTACGCCTTTGAGGATAGCCCCCTTGAGATGGAGAGGCTTAGGAACAAGCTTAAGGAGCTCGTTGAGAGGGGCGACGTGGGAATCATACTCATAACCGAGAGGTTCGCCCAGAGGATTGAAATTCCGGACGTTACGATTCCAATCATCCTTCAGGTGCCGGACAGGTCCGGCTCTAAGTTCGGTGAAGAGGCCCTCCGCGAGATAGTCAGGAGGGCTATCGGTGTTGAGCTCAAGAGGTGAAGGGAAATGGGAAGGATAATTCGTGTTACGGGACCACTCGTCGTTGCGGACGGCATGAGAGGAAGCAAGATGTACGAGGTCGTTCGCGTCGGTGAGATGGGTCTCATCGGAGAAATCATCCGTCTCGAAGGCGACACGGCAGTCATCCAGGTCTACGAGGAAACGTCAGGTATAAAGCCCGGTGAGCCGGTCGAGGGAACCGGTTCGTCGCTCAGCGTCGAGCTCGGTCCAGGTCTGCTCACCTCAATGTACGACGGGATTCAGAGACCGCTTGAAAAGCTCCGCGAGCTCAGCGGTGACTTCATAGCGAGGGGTTTGACGGCCCCGGCCCTGCCGAGGGACAAGAAGTGGCACTTCACGCCAACCGTTAAGGTCGGCGACAAGGTCACCGGTGGAGACGTCCTCGGTACCGTTCCTGAAACCAGCATCATCGAGCACAAAATCCTTGTTCCACCTTGGGTCGAGGGTGAGATAGTCGAGATAGCCGAGGAAGGCGACTACACCGTTGAAGAGGTTATCGCCAAGGTCAAGAAGCCCGACGGAAGCGTAGAGGAGCTCAAGATGTACCACAAGTGGCCTGTCCGTGTCAAAAGGCCCTACAAGAACAAGCTCCCGCCCGAGGTCCCGCTCATCACCGGACAGAGAACTATCGATACTTTCTTCTCGATAGCCAAGGGTGGAACTGCAGCAATTCCGGGTCCGTTCGGTTCAGGAAAGACCGTCACCCAGCACCAGCTGGCGAAGTGGAGTGACGCGCAGGTCGTCGTCTACATCGGTTGCGGTGAGCGCGGAAACGAGATGACCGACGTCCTTGAGGAGTTCCCCAAGCTCAAGGACCCGAAGACCGGTAAACCGCTCATGGAGAGAACCGTCCTCATAGCCAACACCTCGAACATGCCGGTCGCGGCTCGTGAGGCTTCAATCTACACCGGAATCACCATAGCGGAATACTTCCGCGACCAGGGCTACGACGTCGCTCTGATGGCCGACTCCACCTCAAGATGGGCCGAGGCCCTGCGTGAGATTTCCGGCCGTCTCGAGGAGATGCCAGGTGAGGAAGGTTACCCGGCCTACCTCGCCAGTAAGATTGCGGAGTTCTACGAGCGTGCCGGCCGCGTTGTGACCCTTGGAAGCGAGCCCAGGGTCGGTAGCGTCTCCGTCATCGGTGCCGTTTCACCGCCGGGTGGAGACTTCAGCGAGCCCGTCGTCCAGAACACCCTGCGTGTCGTCAAGGTCTTCTGGGCCCTCGATGCCGACCTCGCGAGGAGGAGGCACTTCCCGGCAATCAACTGGCTGAGGAGCTACTCGCTCTACCTCGACTCGATACAGGACTGGTGGCACAAGAACGTTGATCCCGAGTGGAGGAAGATGCGCGACACCGCTATGGCCCTCCTCCAGAAGGAGGCTGAACTCCAGGAGATTGTCAGAATCGTCGGTCCTGACGCGTTACCCGACAGGGAGAAGGCCATACTCATCGTCACCAGGATGCTCCGTGAGGACTACCTCCAGCAAGATGCTTTCGATGAGGTTGACACCTACTGCCCGCCGAAGAAGCAGGTCACCATGATGCGCGTTATCCTCAACTTCTACAACAAGACCATGGAGGCCGTGAGCAGGGGAGTTCCAGTTGACGAGATAGCCAAGCTCCCGGTCAGGGAGAAGATAGGTCGTATGAAGTTCGAGCCCGACGTTGAGAAGATTAGGGCGCTCATAGATGAGACGAACGAGCAGTTTGAAGAGCTCTTCAAGAAGTACGGGGCGTGATGCTCATGCCGGGAATGGAGTACTCCACCGTTAGCAAGATTTACGGCCCGCTGATGATTGTCGAGGGCGTCAAGGGAGTTGCCTACGGTGAGGTCGTCGAGATAGAGACCGAGAGCGGGGAGAAGAGGAAGGGACAGGTGCTCGAGGCCAGGGAGAACCTCGCGATAGTCCAGGTCTTCGAGGGAACCCGCGATTTGGACGTCAAGACCACCAGCGTCCGTTTCACCGGCGAGACCCTCAAGGTTCCCGTTTCAATGGACATGCTGGGAAGAATCTTCAACGGTATCGGTAAGCCCATCGACGGCGGACCGGAAATCATCCCCGAGGACAGGAGGGACGTTCACGGTGCACCGCTCAACCCCGTCGCGAGAGCCTACCCGAGGGACTTCATCCAGACGGGTATCTCGGCCATAGACGGTATGAACACCCTCGTTCGCGGTCAGAAGCTTCCGATATTCAGCGGTTCAGGTTTACCGCACAACATGCTCGCGGCGCAGATTGCGAGGCAGGCGAAGGTCCTCGGTGAGGAGGAGCAGTTCGCCGTCGTCTTCGCGGCGATGGGTATCACCTACGAAGAGGCCAACTTCTTCAAGAAGAGCTTCGAGGAGACCGGAGCAATAGAGAGGGCCGTCCTGTTCCTCAACCTCGCCGACGACCCGGCCATCGAGCGTATCATTACCCCGCGTATGGCCCTGACCGTTGCAGAGTATCTGGCTTTCGACTACGACATGCAGGTTCTGGTTATCCTCACGGACATGACCAACTACGCAGAGGCTCTCCGTGAGATTTCGGCAGCGAGAGAAGAGGTTCCCGGAAGGCGCGGTTATCCGGGTTACATGTACACTGACTTGGCCACAATCTACGAGCGTGCTGGAAGGGTCAGGGGCAAGAAGGGAAGCATAACCCAGATGCCAATCCTCACGATGCCCGACGACGACATCACCCACCCGATTCCGGACCTTACCGGTTACATCACCGAGGGCCAGATAGTCCTCAGCAGGGAACTCCACAGGAAGGGTATCTACCCACCAATCGACGTCCTTCCGAGTCTCAGCCGTCTGATGAAGGACGGTATCGGTAAGGGAAGAACCAGGGAAGACCACCCGCAGCTGGCCCAGCAGCTCTACGCGGCCTACGCCGAGGGACGCTCCCTCAGGGACCTCGTCGCCGTCGTCGGTGAGGAAGCTTTGAGCGAGACCGACAGGAAGTACCTCAAGTTTGCAGACAGGTTCGAGCGCGAGTTCATCGCTCAGCGCTACGACGAGGACAGGAGCATCTTCGAGACCCTCGACCTCGGCTGGGAGCTCTTGGCGGAGCTTCCGGAGAGCGAGCTCAAGCGTGTCAGGAAGGAGTACATCCTCAAGTACCACCCCAAGTACAGGAAGAGGGGCGAGTGAGCCCCTACCAACTTTTTAGGTGGTCGAGATGGCAGAACTGCTCAACGTGAAGCCGACGCGAATGGAGCTCCTCAACCTGAAGAGGCGCATCCAGCTGGCCAAGAAGGGCCACAAGCTCCTCAAGGACAAGCAAGATGCTTTAGTCATGGAGTTCTTCACAATCTACGACGAGGCGCTCCAGCTGAGGCGCGAGCTCAACCTCAAGATGAAGGAGGCCTTTGAGGCCCTTCAGATGGCCGAGATTGACGTCGGAACGCTCCGCCTCAAGGAGATAAGCCTCTCCGTGAAGCCCAACAGGGAGGTCGAGATTAGGAAGAGGAACGTCATGGGCGTTCCGGTTCCCCTCATCGAGGCCGAAAGCTTCAAGAGGAACGCGGGGGAGAGGGGTTACGCCTTCGTTTCGAGCTCCGCCAAGGTTGACCTCGTGGCCGAGAAGTTCGAGGAGGTCCTTGATTTAGCGGTCCGCCTCGCTGAGGTGGAGGAAACCCTCAAGAGGCTTGCGAGGGAAATCGAGGTCACCAAGAGGCGCGTCAACGCGCTCGAGTACATCATAATCCCGCGCATGGAGGCTACCGTCAAGTTCATCAAGCAGAGGCTCGACGAGATGGAGCGCGAAAACTTCTTCAGGCTCAAGAGGGTTAAGGCGTTAATCGAGGCCAGGGGCGGTTCCTGAGCCCACTGAGCTCTCCTTTTTCTGTCCGGCGTTTATGTAGGTGCTTGTGTAGGCAAATCGCTTAAATATAACCTTTCCGTAACTAAACTGGGGGTGAGCGATGGGGGAGTATCACATCGAGCCCGGACTCGACCCGAGAAAGGACCACGTTCTCTACGAGGATGATGAGCACCTCGTCGTTTACCTTGGAACGCAGGAGGGCGGCGAGGACATTGACGTCAACAGCTACCTCATAGTCAGCAGGGGGAAGGGCATTCTCATAGACCCCGGAGGATACAAGATTTTCTCGAAGGTTCTCGCCAACATATCCAAGTACATCGACCCGAGGGACATCGAGTACATCTACATATGCCACCAGGACCCGGACGTTGCAGGCAGTTTGCCCCTGTGGAGGGAGGTGAGCAACGCGAAAATCATAGTTCACTGGCTCTGGACGAGGTTTTTACCGCACTTCGGTTTTGAGGATGCCAAGGCGGTGACCCACGAGCTGCCGGACGAGGGCGAGACGATGCCCTTCGGCGCGACCACGCTCGAGTTCATACCTGCCCACTTCCTCCACAGCCCGGGACACTTCACGATATACGACCACAGGAGCAAGTTCCTCTTCACAGGTGATATCGGCATAGCGCTCCTGGACGAGCCCTATATAGTCGTTGAGAACATGGAAAGGCACATTCAGGCGATGAGGCCGGTTCACGAGAGGCTTATGGCCAGCAACAGGGCCATAAAGGCCTGGCTCGACAGGGTGAAGTTCCTCGACGTCGAGGCGATACTGCCCCAGCACGGGGCGATAATACCTAAGAGGTTCATACCGCGCTTTTACGACTTCCTTGAGAACCTGAAGTGCGGCGTTGACCTCTACCGCTGAGGTGGTAGCATGAACGTCAGGAGCATCGAGAAGGCATCGAACGCCCTGGCCCAGTCGGTTCGTATAAAAACCTCCAGCAGGGAGTCCAGCAAAATCATAGACGAGCTGGCGGAGCAGATTAGCGGGCAGTTCCTTGAGAACAACATGGTGATTATTGAGAACATTGAGAAGCTCTCTCAGGTTATGAAGGAACTTGAGAGGTTCCAGCAGGAGTTCCTTCCCTTCTTCCAGCGCTTTGAGGTCTTTGCCCAGGAGTTCAACACCCTCGTCGAGAACCTTGAGTACGTCTCAAGGATAAGCGACTCGATAGCGAGCGTGGCAAAGCAGACCAACCTCGTTGCCCTGAACGCCTCCATTGAAGCCGCCCGCGCCGGGGAAGCGGGAAGGGGCTTCGCGGTTGTCGCCGATGAGATTCGAAAGATGGCCGTTCAAACGATGAACCTCGCCAAGGAGATAAAGGACTTCAACACCCGGGTCATGGGCCAGCTCGAGACGCTCCGCGACGCCTTGGCCGTCATGGACAGGATTAAAGAGGGCACGGACATACTTGGGAGAGACATAGAGGCCATGGTCGAGATTAGCTCTGTCCTCGACGAGATTTCACGCGAGCAGGAGGAGATAGTGAACGACATCAAGAGGCTCAAGGGAATAGCCTTAGCTTTGAGAAAGTTCGCCGACATGCAGGACAAGTACAACAAGGAGCTGGCTTCCCTCCTCAGGATGATGGTCAGCGAGTACGCGAAGGAGCAGGCCGAAAAGTGAGGTGTTGGGAATGACGGAGAGGCTTTACTATTCCGACCCCTACCTTAAGGAAACCACCGCGAAGGTTGTTGAGGTTAAAGATTTGGGCAACGGCCTCGTTGAGGTCCTCCTCGACAGAACGATATTCTATCCCGAAGGCGGTGGCCAGCCCTCCGACAGGGGGCTTATAGAGGGCGACGGGTTCACGATAGAGGTCACCAAGGTTAAGGAGCGGGAGGAAATCTGGCACGAGGGCGTTATCGAAGGAAGGCTCCCCGGAAATGGCGAGGAAGTTAAGCTGAAGCTTGACTGGGACTGGAGATACGAGAACATGAAGAACCACACCGGCCAGCACATCCTCTCGGCCGTTCTGAAGAAGCTCTACGACCTCGACACGACGGGCTTCCAGATTTTTGAGCACTACAACAAGATTGAGGTCAACGGCCCGCTCGACTGGGAGATGATTACCGAGGCCGAAATCGAGGCCAACAGGGTGATAGCGGAGGGAATTCCCGTAACGGTCGAGGAGTTCAAGTACCTTCCCGACGACATCGTCAAGACCCTCAGGAAGCACGTGAGCAAGGTAACGGACAGGGTCAGGATAGTGAGCATCGGCGACGTTGACAGGACTCCCTGCGGTGGAACCCACGTTAGGAACACCTCCGAGATAGGGTTCATCAAGGTTCTCCGCTTCTACAAGAAGTCCAAGAACCTCTGGCGGATAGAGTTCGTCGCCGGAAACAGGGCTTTAAGGACGCTCAACGAGCTCCTTGAAGACTACTGGAACGCTCTGGACGAGATGCCGAACAAGAACAGACCCCTCGTTGAGAGGGTAGGGGAGCTGAAGGCCGAGATGGATTCCCTTGAGGAAAAGCTCGACGAGCTCAGGCACGAGCTCTGGCGCTGGAAGGGTCTTGCCTTGATTGGGGAGGCCGAGGAGGTCGGGCACTACAACGTGGTTGCCCTCATCGAGAAGTGGCCCATGAAGGATGCCCAGGCCTTTGCGGTGAACTTCGTCAAGGAGAACCCCGGCTCGATACTCCTACTCGCCAGCGAGGAATACGTCCTCTTTGCAAGGAACGAGGAAGTTGAGGTTTCGATGAAGGGGCTCCTCTCGAAGGTCATCGAGGAGCTCGGCGGCAAGGGCGGTGGAACCGACAACCTGGCTAGGGGAAGGGTTGAGGCGGAGCCCGAGGACATCCTCGACGTTGCAAAGGAAAAGCTGAGGGAGCTTATAAACTCTTCCAGGGATTGATAAACCTCTCCTCAATCTCACTTTTTACCAGCAACAGACCTATGGCAAGCAGGGTTATCGCCATTCCAACGGGCAGGACCATCCACCAAGCGTTGTTGTAGATGGCCTTTTGAGTTACCACCATCGTGAACAGTTCCCCCCAGTTGAAGCCGAAACTCACCCTGAAGAACCCAAGTATTGAAATCAACGCTATAACCTTGGCGCTAATCAGGATGAACTGGGAGCTCACGTAGGGCAGAACCGCCCTTAACACATGCCTTCTAAGAACCCATGCATCGCTTGCACCGGCCGCCTTTGAAGCTAAGATGTGCTCTTTGGAGAGTTCAGTCATGGTTATAGTCCTGACATTCTGGCTGACCTTGCCGAAGAGGAGGAGTGAGAGGGCGAGGACAACGGGCCAAAGAGGTATTTTAATCTCCCCATAGTAGCTAACCCCTCCGAGTATCGGGACGAGGAGAATCATCACGGGAATGAGAGGTAGCATTGAGGATACCTTTGCAAAGCCCTCCACGAGGACTCCCAGCTTCCCTGAGAGGGCTCCAAACAGACCGGCCGCGGTGCCGAGCAGAACCGTTGTAAGGGCGGTCATAAAAACTATTACGAGAGTTTGGGGCAGTCCTCCGATGAATATAACCGCTATGTCCCTTCCGTAAGAGTCTGTTCCTAGGGGACCGTAACTCATTCCGACGACCCGGAGGGTTACCTTCGATGATGCCCTAACAGTGAAGAGGTAGTCCCCTTTTACGGGAACCCACTTGCCGCCTTCCTTCCTGAAGAATAGGATTTTGAGACCCTCCCCCGTAACTATCATATCCGAGATGTCTCCTTTAACCCCCATTTGCTTTGCGAGGTTGAAGACTGTGGAAAACGACCTTCCCGTGGACGTTATTCCGGTTACCCTGCCGGAGTAAAGAGTTACCCTTTTTCCGTCAGGGGTTAGTACTCTCACATCCACAAAGCCAGACCAGTTTGATTGAGGTATTATTAAGATGTCTTGGGGTGGCTGGGAGTAATGGAAGTTGTAGACGTATTCCCCGGGTTTTTCTTCCCTTAGGTTGCCCGTTGGGGGAAGGTTCTCTCCAAAAAGGTTGACCCACTCTGGTGGGGCCATCCTTGGATTCTTCTCCCAGTAGGTTATGTAGTGCCAGTTCCTAATGTCGTTCTGGTTTACAAGAATGGGTGAAACCGCCGCAAGGAACAGGTAGGCGACGATTATCGCGGTTCCGACTTTGAGTTTTACGCTCATGTTCTCACCCTCGGGTCGAGGTAAACGTAGAGCAGGTCGACGAGAAGGGAGTTGAGGTAGTAGAGCAGTATCATGAAAAAGCCGACCGTGAATATTGCCTGGGGATAGTAGTAGTACTCGACACCGTGAGGGGGCACGTTGACGGCTTTGAACGAATTCAATAGGATGTACCCAAGGCCGGGAACGTCAAAGACAACCTCGATGACGAGAACGCTCATGAGAACTTCCATGAAGTTGTAGCTCGTATAGGTTAGAAAACTTGGAAGGACCAGCCTCAGGAGTTTTCGTCGAATTCTCCCCTCTGGGAGTCCCCTGGCTCTGTCGTAGATGACGTAGTCGTTCTCCTTCTCGGTTGCCAGGATGTTTCTAAGCGTGTATGCGTACTCCCAGACCGAAGCGAGGACCATTGTTATCGCCGGCAGAAGGAAACCGATGATGTATGCGCTCGCTTTTCCAGTGGTTCCCGTTGCCGTGAGCTGGAGTCTCATTGTGAAATCTGGGATGACGGAGACCCTCCAGGAGAGGAGGAATATAAGTGCACCAATGAACCACACGGGCACCGCTGAGAATAGCTGAGCGAGCGTGGAGATGAGTGCGTCGAGTTTTCCTCCATCATAACCAGCCTTAAGGCCGAGGTAAGTTCCGAGCCCGAGGATGGTGAGCTCAACGAGGAGGAGTATGATTAACGTGTTTCTTAAGTAGTACCAGACTGACTGACGGAAACCTCCGCTGAATAGTTCCCTACCAGTTTTTCCGAAAATGGAGAACGCCGTCCTCGCGTAGTACTCGAGGGTCCCCGTGAATGTTGGTCGTATGTTGAGCTGTTTGTAGGTCAGATACCAAGCGTACTCCGTCTCGTTCATTCCTAGTTTCTCCATCTCCCCCTCAAGATGTTCCTTGTTCTCCCGGACGAAGGCGAGATTGCTGATGAATACATCCTTCATCTTGAACTTCGTGACGCTCCATTGGGCAGCCGTCACCAGTGTCAAAAAGAGGAGTGCCACTATGATAAACAACACCGTGTTCTTGAGTACAACCCGTCCCGCTTGGTTTCTCCTTCCCATGGCTCACATCGAATTATCTACCATCTGAAAGTTAAAAAATTTGTGTGTGTCAAAAGTTGAACTCGTTCTTATCGAGCCCAAGCCTTTTCAGTACGATTTTCCACTGCTCCCCCGGTACCTCCGGCTTTTGGAGCTCCTTCTCCGCCCTCTCCCTGCTCATGAGGCCGTAGCGAACGAGGGCCGCTATTCGTCTGTGCTCGAAGCTGTGGCCGTGCCTCTCCCAGTAGAGCTGCAGAGCCGGCCCAAGAACGAGGCAGTTGGTGGTGTAGCCCGGAAGCTCCGGGAACTCGAAGGGAAGCTTTTCCAGGATTTCAAAGCGCTCTTCCTCGGTCATCATTGAGAGGAGCCTAATCTGAACGACTCCACCGCTCATGAGCCTGTACGGGTGGTGGCCGAATGGAAGCTCGTGGCCCGTTATTATGTACTTGTAGCCGTTCCTGAGGGTGTACTTCCTCAGCTTCTCCATCGTCCTCTTCGAGCAGGCCCTGCAGGGACTCTGGGCTTTGAGAAGGGCGTTTCTGAATATGTCGGAGTAGTCGTAGCGTAAGACTTTGAAGGGAACTCCAAGATGCTCGGCTATTCTCTTCGCGTTCTCTATGGCTTCTTCCGCCATGAGTCCGTGGTCTATCATCACGGCCTCAAGTTCCGGGATTTTATAGACTTCCCTGGCTAAATAGAGGGCCACCACGCTGTCCTTTCCGCCGGAGTAGGCAACCACTGCCCTGTCGACGTCCTTCATGAGCTTTTCGAGTTCCTTTCTGATTTTCTCCCTGTCGAGGGGGTGCTTTAGGTAAACCTGGCATTCACGGCATATCGGCTTTCCGTTTACGATGTCTATCCTCGACGTTCTCTCATCGTTGACACAAAGTGAGCACTTCAGCATGGCGAGAGAAAAGAAAGGCCCTTTAAATCATTTTTTGAAGCGCGAGGCCAGTGAATTTTTCTTGGACTTTATGAGCTCGACTTTTTCCTCGGTCTTTTCAACGCCCTTCTTTCCCGCGAAGAGGAGCACGAGGGCAATCTGGTCCCTCAGCAGGATTCCCCCGTTGTTTCTAGCCACGAGCCACCCAAAGGCAAAGCCCGAGAGCAATCCTAGAAGCCATAGTTTAAGAATGAAAATTCCAACGGGGCCTCTGGACGTTGAAAGCGCTGAGAGCGCCTTATACGCCAGGGCGAGGGCCAGTATAAAGGCTCCCTCCAAGAGAAGCCCAAGCCTCGTGACCCTCGCAAGGGTCCCTAAGAGCCTTCCCCTCAGGTCCTTCAGGATTTCCCCATCGTGGTGGCTGTAGACGAGGAGTTTAGACACGTTTGCTCCGCTTCTGAACGCTAGAAACGCGAAGAGCATCGCCAAATAGTCCCAGCGAACCTTCCAGGCGCCGTAGAGGCCAACCCCAATCCAAATCGGCGTGAACAGCCCTTCGAGGGCCTTCTTCTCATTCTCTGGAAGTTCTATGTGGAGGGCTTTTCTTGCTAGTTTTCCAGTTATCTTGGCCGTGAACCGGATGAACGAGAGCCAGAGGTTTATTCCTATGAAAATGAGAATGATTAATGGAGAGAGTATTCTTAGAAGCCCCATGGGTACCCTCTTTTTAACTACTCCTGCTCCCTTTTGAGGTTTTCCCTTGTCCTCTTCACAACCGGCGCTACTTCCCTCGCGACCCTCTTGACGCTGAAGAGCGTGAGCGCGTCCATTTCCTTGAGCTGGGCTAAAAGGCAACCGCTTATCCTGACGTCTATGTACTTCTTCGACTCCATAGCCGTTTTTAGGAGCTCCCTCATGCTCTCTGCCCTCTCGAAGTCGAGGCCGGCTTTCCTGAGCCGGTCCACGTTGAGCTCGTGAATTGTCAACGGCTGAAGGTGCATCTCGTCTATCCCGAGCGAAGATGCCAGCTCCGCTATCTTCGGTATGTCCGCATCGTTTATTCCCGGCATGAAGATGGTTCTCACAACCGAGCGGACGCTCTTGTCGCTCCCAACTATCCTCAGCGCGTTGACGACGGCATCGAACGTGTCGGCGTTCGTAATTTTGAGGTGCTTTTCGCGCGTCGAGGCGTCAAGGCTTATCATGACCATGTCGAAGTCAAGCTTTTGCCAGAGATCCTCGGTGAGGAGCGAACCGTTAGTCTGGAGGTCGAGCCTCGCCTCGGGAAAGCGCTCGCGGAGGAGCCTGTTGACCTCCACTATTCGCTTGCTCAGCAGGGGCTCCCCGTACTGCGAAACGGTTATTGCCTTCGGGTTCTCCCAGCCGTAGTAGCCCGGCTTCGGGGCCTTCCCGAGCTTCACCGCGACGTTCGAGTAGCAGAAGATGCAGTCGTGGTTGCACGCTGGAGTAAGCTCGTAGCTCGGATGGTGAACGGGGTTTGGATTGTTCAAATCGAGGCCCTGGCAGTATCTGCAGTGGCTCGGGTAGAGCATATCGTCAACGAACCGCTTTAAAAGCCTCGCCTCCTCGTTCTCCAAAACCTGGGGCTCGACGCCCATCTTCCTCGCGAACTCCTCCCAGCTGTACCTCATCCTCTCACCGGCCGGAGCGGAGAAAAGGGGCTTAAAAAGATGATTGGTCAGAGAAGTCCCCTGAGCTGGAATCCATCGAAGACCGGGCCGTCCCTGCATACGAGGTACTTCCCGAGGTTGCATGAACCGCAGACGCCGATTCCGCACTTCATATAGCGCTCCGCAGAGACCTGGACGTTTTCGTAGTCCATAACCTTGAGCACAGCTTTTAGCATCGGCTCCGGACCGCAGGCGTAAACCCCCTCAAATTCACCCTTCCTCTCCGCCAAGACGTCCGTTGGGAAGCCCTTTCTCCCAAAAGAGCCGTCGTCAGTAGTGATTACAACCTCGTCCACGTAGTCCTCGATGTCGAGTAGCGCTAACTCTTCCTTCGAGCGGGCGCCGTAGATTAGTGTTATCTTCTCAAATTCATTTCTCCATGCCCTTGCAAGGGCGTAGAGCGGTGGAATCCCGATTCCCCCTGCGACGAGCGCTACCCTTTCCCACTTCCTCTCGAAGCCCCTCCCGTAGGGTCCGCGAACCCAGAGCCTCTCGCCTTCGCTTAGCTCGAAGAGCTTTGAGGTGAAGGGCCCGACGCGTTTAACCAAGAGCAGGTCCTTCCACGCCAGACTGAAGGGCTTCTCGCCAACCCCCGGAAGCCAGACCATCACGAACTGCCCCGGCGTGAAGTCAAACCCCTTCGAGAGCCTGAAGGCCCTAACGTCCTTCGCGACCTCCCAAGTTTTCCTCAGCCCAACCACGCTGTACATCCAGACGAACCCCCTCCGGCTTTCCTACGATTTCATCTTCCTCCATAACGACCCTTCCATGGAGAATCGTCATCACGACCTTTCCCTTCAGCTTTCTCCCCTCCCAGGGGCTCCATTTGGCCTTGGTGTAGAACTCCTCCGGTTTGACCGTCCACTCCAGCTTAAGGTCAACGACCGTAAAGGTCGCATCATTTCCGACGGCGAAGTCCCTGCCCCGGATTCCGAAGACCTTAATCGGGTTGTCATGCATTTTCTCAACGATGTCAAAGATATCCATAACCCCCCGGTTCACAGCATCGAGGAGGAGCGCAACCTCCGTCTCGAGCCCCGGAATCCCCGCCGCTCCCGCTTCCTTGTCCTCGAGCGTGTGCGGTGCGTGGTCGCTCGCTATTATGGGAATCCGCGAGAAGTTTTCCCAGAGCGCTTTAACGTGCTCCTCCGTCCTCAGCGGAGGGTAGACCTTGAGGAGCGGGTTCCTCTCGTAGTCTCTTCTCGTCAGGAACAGGTGATGGGGGGTAACTTCAAAGCTCATCCAGGGGAGGTTTTTTTGGAGTATTGCTTCAATTCCCCCCTTCGTTGAGACGTGGCAAATGTTCAGCGGTTTTTTGAGCCTCTCGGCGCTTTCAAGGACTCGCTTTACGGCCACTTCTTCGACCTCAGGTGGCCTCTCCGGTTTCTCCTGGATTAGCTTCGCATCTTCCGCGTGAACGCTCAAAACGCCTGGTGAGCAAGAATAATCCCTCTCAAAATCCTCCGAGTAGATTCCGCCCGTTGACGCCCCCATGAAGGCCTTGTAGAAGTCGGCCCCTGTCTTTTTGGCTTCTTCACAGTTGCTCCGTATCAGAAAGCCGATGGCGTAGTCGGCGTAGGCTTTTTTCTGGAAGAGCTTAAGGCGCTTTTCGAACGTTTTTGAGTTCATTACCGGCGGTTTCGTGTTTGGCATATCAAAGACGGCCGTGATTCCCCCGTGTATGGCCGATTTCGTTCCGCTCTCGACTGTTTCCTTGTTTCCCTGCTCAAAGTCCCTCAGGTGAACGTGCGTATCTATGAGGCCAGGGAGAATGATGTATCCGGATAGGTTCAGCACACTTTCTCCCTCAAGGTCATGAGCGGCTATCTTAGATATTCTCCCGTTGTCAACTCCTATGCTTCCCCTTACGAGTTCCCCATTGGCTGGAAACTTTCCCCTTAAAACGAGCTCGTGCATTGAAGCCCGCACGAGGTTTTCCTGGCCGGAGTTTTAAGATTTTTGACTGGTCAAAAATTGCTCCAACCCTTTTTTCGAATTTCTATATACTCTATATAGCTTGAAATACTAAATAGGGCTCTTGTATTGTCTAATTAACCTATCTGCAGGAGGTATGTGTCGCATTATTCTGATATTCAGTGGAATTCGCGTGATTTGGCTGTATCTTGATTGTCCTCTTAGTTGCATTTCGGCTCCTTTTACATTAACGTAACCCTTAAATAGGGCCCGAATGTATAGCTTCATGCCATTATACGCCGTATGTGGCAAACGTTGCCAAAAGTGAAGGAGGCAGTGGAGTATGAATAGGAAGGCCCTAAGCCTGTTCGTTATGGGCTTGATGTTGTTTAGTGTGTTCTTGGTTGCACAGCCAGCCAGCGCCCAGAGCACCCAGCTTGGGAACAAGCTTAAAATCGTCATACTGGCGTCCCAGGGTTCAATCTTCATGGACGTCTTCTCCCCGATGGGATTCAGTGACGTTTACACGATTCGTGTCAGGTACTTCCTCTCTGACCCAGCTTACGTCACCGGTCCGGACGCCAAGTTCCACAACTACCGCTGTGAGCTCGTTAGCGTTCAGTACAACGTCAAGGTTCCGGCCGATGCTATAATCTGGAACGGAACCCAGAAGAAGTGGGTTGCCCCCTACGCCGGTAAGACCGCTCAGAGTGCCGTCACCTGGAAGTGCGGCCTCGGAAAGTGGCAGGACGGCCAGCCGGTAACCCTCGCAGACATCCTCTTCAACTACGCGATGGACTGGGAGTGGAGCTACCAGGACGGCAAGAACGACAAGTACTACAATCAGAAGTGGGCAGTTGGTATGCAGCCCGTTCTGAAGCTCGTCCTTGGTCTGAAGGTTGACAAGGTCACCGACCAGTACGTCGAGTACACCCTCTACCAGAACTACGCCGTTCCCTACGACAAGTGGACCACCGCCGTTGGAAACGCCATGTGGTACACTATGTGGCCGTGGGAGCTCTACTACGTTATGGACGAGATGGTTGTTAACGGTGTTAACGGCAAGACATTTGACTGGACCACCCAGCCCCAGAACGGCTTCAGGCTCAACATGATTGACCCGAACCAGGCCCCGTACTTCGCGGCCGAGGCCGAGAAGCTCGCTGCCGACGGAACAATCCCGATTTGGCTCAGCACCCTCAAGCCCTGGCTCCAGAAGTGGGGCATCACCGAGGAGCAGGCCGGCATAACCACTGACCTCGCCAAGGCCGGCTACCAGGCTATAGCCAACTGGGCCAAGGAGTACAAGAACGCTTACATAAGCAACGGTCCGTACTACCTCTACAAGTACGACCCGAAGGCCATGACCCTCGTCCTCAAGCTCTCTGACAAGGTTCAGAGGATTGGATTCCCCGACAAGATTAACGGTCAGCCCCTCCCGTGGGACCCCTACTGGAAGGAGGTTGACATTTACGGTACCCTCAACGCTCAGACTGCCCTCCTGGCCGTCGCCAAGGGTGACTACGCCCTCTACTGGTACAACGCCAAGTTCAGCGACATCCAGAAGATTCTCCAAGAGTACAAGAACAACGTCTACCCAGTTAGGACCATAAGCACTTGGGATGCCCTCCAGATAAACGACATCGGTGACCAGCAGACCGGTCTTGTGAACTCCAGCGGTAAGGAAGTCTTCAACGTCATGGCCCTCCGCGGCGTCAGGTACGCCCTCCAGTGGCTCGTCAACAGGCAGTACATCGTCAGCCAGATACTCCAGGGAAGTGGTGCCCCAATGTTCGGTCCCGAGGTCAGCGGGCAGGCCAACGCCTACCAGAGGATAATGACCGTTGCCAACGCCATGGGTCTCACCCCGCAGGGTGACGAGCAGTACGCCCTCAAGCTCATCGACCAGGCCATGAACAAGGCCGCGCAGAACCTCAAGGCTAAGGGCTATGTCCTCGAGAAGAAGGACGGCAAGTGGTACTTCGGAAAGGCCGGGGGAAGCCTCAGCCCGGTTACCGTTAATGTCATCGCCCGTGTTGAGGATGAGAGGCTTGACATCGGTAAGTACACTGCCCAGCTCCTCGAGAAGGCCGGCTTCACCGTGAACCTCCTCAAGTGGAACAGGGTTAAGGCCAACAAGGCCGTCTACAACGGTGACCCGCACACCCTCCAGTGGCAGGTTTACACCGCTGGATTCGTTTCAAGCGGTATCCAGCCGCTCACCTGGATAGTCTGGGACTACTGGGCCTTTGACTACTATTACAACCCGTCCCCGATGGCTCCCCAGGAGGACACCTACACCGTTAAGGACCTCGTCAACGCCGTCTCAAACGGTGACCTCAACAAGTTCATCCAGGAGTTCAACCTCAAGTACTACAACACTCCGGACAAGCTGAAGCCGCTCCTCGACTGGAATGGCTACCAGCTCGACAACCTGCTCGCCTTCAACAGCTGGAAGGGACCGAACAACCAGACCCTTACCATAACCAGCCTTGACCAGCTCTGGGACATCTACAAGATTGCCTACGGTCTCAATATCTACAACTCCCCGTTCGTGTACCTCGTTGAGACCTGGACGTTCTACCTCACCAACAAGAAGCTCATCAAGCTCGGAATGACCGACCCGGTCAGCGGTCTCGGAAGCTTCCTCTCCGCCAGGGCCATAATGCCTGCTACCACTCAGACCACCACTACGAGCACCTCAAGTACCTCAACCAGCACCGTGACCCACACCAGCAGCCAGACCAGCACCAACACTGCCACCAGCACTCAGGCTCCGACGAGTAGCACTACTACTTCGAAGAGCAGCAAGGGCATCTGCGGTCCGGCCGCGATAGTCGGACTCGCAATAATACCGCTCCTCCTCAGGAGGAGGAAGTGACCCTTTCCTTCTTTCTTTACACTCTCCCTGATGGACATCCCTGTTCTTGTGTTCAAAATGTGTACATTTGTGCTCTTTTTGGGGAAAACTATTTAAACTTTAACTGGCACGTAAAAGTTGACTTCATAGAATGCCAGTAGTATCGTTGCTGGAGGGGATAGAATGGGGATGAGCTTTGGAAAGTACGTGCTGTACCGTGTGGTAAACGCGTTAATCCTCCTCTTCCTGGCCGTGCTCTTGATGTCGGCCCTCTTCACGAAACTTGCGACGGTACAATTGAACGCCCAGATAAACTCCGAGGTTCAGCAGTGGATTCGTACCTACCAGCAGAAGAGCCACCAGGCACCTACACAGGAGGCAATAGAGGCGTATCGCAAGAGCCTTGAGCACCAGTACGGTCTTGACAAACCCTACTGGCAGAGGGCCTGGAATTATGCAATAGACACGTTTACGTTTAAATGGGGGCAATCGATTCCTCCTATATACGGTACCCACAACGTTAAGGACCAGATAAAGACCGCCCTCGCCAACACGATTCTGCTATTCACGACGGCGCAGATTCTGATAATCCTCATAGGACTCTCCCTCGGTATCAAGAGCGCCCGCAACCCAGGAAGCCTACTCGACAGAACGATATCCATCCTGGCAATGATTACCACGAGCCTCCCGATGTGGTGGCTTGGAATGCTAATGATACTCCTCTTCGTTGTCTACCTCGGCTGGTTGCCGATAACCCTGTACTCCCAGGTTGAGGTCTCTGGATGGGTCAATCTGCTCAAGAAGATGACACTGCCGCTCGTTACAATCGTGCTCGTTTCCTTTGGAGGCTGGTCATGGACCACCAGGAACATCATGATTGGCACAATGCAGGAGGACTTCATCATGGTTGCCAGGGCTAAGGGTGTTCCTGAGAGGAAGATAATCTACGGACACGCCCTCAAAGCCGCCGCTCCGCCGATTATCACCATGGTTATATTCGGTATGATTGGTTCAATGGGCGGTGCCATGATTACGGAGATAGTCTTCAACTGGCCTGGAATGGGACGTCTCTACTGGATGGCCATAGGCCAGAACGCCGTTAGAACCATGATGGCACTCAACTACATGTTTGCAGTGATGACCGTGTTCTCAATGCTTCTGGCGGACATACTCTACGCGTACCTCGACCCGAGAATCAGGATTGGTGCCGCGGCCAGCTCGTGAGGTGGTGTAAATGAGATGGGTTGATTTCAAGGACAGCTTCAAGAGGTTTTGGAGCGAGTACAAGCATCAGAAGAGTGGAATGCTTGGTTTGTTTTTCCTCCTGCTGCTCATAATCCTGGCAATCGCCGCTCCCTTCATAACCAGCCCCAACATACCCGCGGAGTGGCAGACCGGAACCGCCTGGATTACCAACCCCAAGAACGCCCCGCCCTCATGGGAGAACTACTTCAGCCACCAGAGCAGGGCACCTCAGAAGGTCTATACCCTCAAGGACCTCAACGAGAAGACGTACGTCAACGGCTCCTACCGCTACTACGTCCTCACATTCACGTACGATATGAAGTACTACTACCCGCCCAAGGACCTCGTTGTCACTGGTATAACTTCCAACGCATCAACTCCGAAGGACAACCCTGTAATTGACGTTGTCATCACGAGGCCTCCCGAGAAGGGAGTTAAGTACAACACCCTCGTCGTTGCCCACAACTACCAGATGACCAGTGGGGGCTTCCTCCAGCTCTCGTACACACCGTCCTCAAAGAGTCTCGTGTTCCTCTGGCTCTACGAGAACGGCGTCCTTAAGCTCCCGATGGCGATACCGAACAACCTTCCCCTTGACATGAAGCTCATGTACATTTCCCAGCAGGTTACCATGAACAACACCCTCTACGGCTATTCCCAGGCCATGGACCTGATGAGGGTCATCTTCGGTAAGATAACCGACGATAACGGTAAGCCCCTCTCACTCACCGACGTCATATACAACGCCAAGCCCCTCCAGGGCAACTACAAGGTTGAGGTTATAGTCAAGGCGCCAAAGTACGTCCACGTGGACCTCAGCAACATGAAGGTTGTCATGGTTGGTAGGAGCTACGGCATCCTCGGAACTGACCAGTTCGGCAGGCCAATAGCAGTCGGTCTCCTCTGGGGAATCCGCGTTGCCCTTGCCATAGGTCTGTCGGTTTCGGTTAGCACCGTCCTCATAGGAATCCTCATCGGAGTTACGAGCGCCTACCTTGGAGGCTGGGCGGACGAGGCCATACAGACGTTCACAATGTTCATGATGACCCTGCCAGTGCTTCCGATGCTCATCCTGCTCTCGCTGTACTTCGGAGGAAAGATTTCGCTGACGCAGCTGGTGTTCATCCTGGTGCTCTTCGGATGGATGGGCACCACGAGGGTTGCGAGGAGTATGGCACTTCAGATTAAGGAACAGACTTACGTTGAAGCGGCTAGGGCCCTCGGTGCGAGCACCGGAAGGATAGTCTTCAAGCACATCGTTCCACAGCTCCTCCCATACGCGTTCGCCAGCATAGCCCTCAGCGTTCCTGGAGCAATCCTCAGCGAGGCCGGACTGAGCTTCCTTGGTCTCACGAGCAAGAACATGATAACCTGGGGTCAGATGCTCAACAACGCACAGGCCAACGGTGCTACGCTCAACGGCTACTGGTGGCAGATTATACCGCCGGGACTTGCTATAGCCTTCGTGGGACTGATATTCGTCCTGATTGGTGTGTCACTCGACACGGTCCTCAACCCGAGGCTCAAGCGCGCGTGAGGTGGTTTAGATGGCTAAGAACGTCCTTGAAGTTAGGAACCTCAAGATGTATTACTTCACCAGCAAAGGCGTCGTCAAGGCAGTTGACAACATCAGCTTCGACCTCAAAAAAGGAGAAGTGCTTGGACTTGCCGGTGAGAGCGGTTGCGGCAAGTCCTCCCTTGGTTTTACTCTCTTAGGCATGCCCACCCCTCCTGGAAAAATAGTTGACGGGAGCATCAAGATTGACGGAAGGGAAATAGTCGGCCTTCCGGAGGACGTGCTTAGAAAGGAAATCCGCTGGCAGAAGATTTCGATGATATTCCAGGGAGCAATGAACGCCCTCAACCCTGTCTACACAGTTGGGTACCAGATGATTGAGCCTCTCCTCTACCACAAGCACATGAACGAAGAGGAGGCTCTCGACAGGGCTCAGAAGTACCTCGAGCTCGTTGGCCTCGACCCTGAAATAGTCTACCGCTACCCGCACGAGTTGAGCGGTGGTATGAAGCAGCGTGTCGTCATTGCAATGGCTCTCCTTATGGAGCCCAGCGTCATCATCGCCGACGAGCCGACTACCGCTCTGGACGTTATCGTTCAGGCACAGATTATCAACCTCATGAAGAGGCTCAAGAAGGAGCTCAACCTCTCAATGATATTCATCACCCACGACCTCAGTATCTTGGCGGAGATTAGCGACAAGGTTGCCATCATGTACGCGGGTAAGATTGTAGAAATCGGTGACAGCGAGAAGATTTACTATGAGCCGGCCCATCCGTACACTCAGAAGCTCCTCGCGGCAATCCCGAGACTTCACGAGGACGTTGAGAGGCTCGAGTTCATTCCTGGTCAACCACCCAACCTCATCAACCCGCCGAAGGGGTGCCGCTTCCACCCGAGGTGTCCCTACGCGATGGACGTTTGTAAAGAGCAGGAGCCCGAGCTGAAGGAGATTGATAAAGACCACTATGCGGCATGCTGGCTGCTGTGAGGTGTGAGAAATGGCGGAGCCGGTACTCAAAGTTGAAAACCTCAAGAAGTACTTCCCACTCAAGAGGGGTCTCCTCGCTGGTCTGCGCGGTGAGCCTCAGCGCTTCGTTCACGCGGTTGACGGAGTCAGCTTTGAAATCTACAAGCAACAGGTCTTTGCCCTCGTCGGCGAGAGTGGCTGTGGAAAGTCTACCACCGGAAGGCTCATCGTCAAGCTCCTCGAGCCAACGGACGGTAAGATTTACCTTGAGGGTGAGGACGTCACGGACATTAAGACCAAGGAGGAAGTCCTGGCTTACAGAAGGAGAGTGCAGATGATATTCCAGGACCCGTTCGCTTCGCTTAACCCGCGCTTCAGGATTTTTGACGTCCTCGAGGAGCCGCTCCTGATTCACGGCATCGGTGAAACCAGGGCCGAGCGTGAGGAGCTCATCTACAAGGCCCTTGAGATGGTCAAGATTACGCCGCCCGAAGATTACGTTAGCAGGTTCCCGCACATGCTTTCGGGTGGACAGAGGCAGCGTGTGGCAATAGCGAGAGCCCTCATCCTGAATCCAACGTTCATTGTTGCAGATGAGCCGGTGTCGATGCTCGACGTTTCAATCCGTGCGGAAATCCTCGAGCTCATGAAGAGCCTCAAAGACAAGATGGGCGTCACCTACCTCTACATCACCCACGACATGTCCACCGCAAGGTACTTCGCGGACTGGATGGCGGTCATGTACCTTGGCAGAATCGTAGAGATGGGTCCTGCGGAGAAGGTCATAGACAACCCGCTTCACCCGTACACGAGGGCGTTGCTGGCGGCGGTTCCAGAGCCGAAGCCAGAGAGGAGGAACGTCATCAAGGAACTCCCGATTAAGGGTGAGGTTCCGAGTGCCGTGAATATTCCACCGGGATGCAGGTTCCATCCGAGGTGTATTTACTTCAAGAAGGGCCTCTGTGACGTGGAGCAGCCGAAGCTTATCGAGTACGAGCACAACCACTGGGCGGAGTGCCACCTCGTCGGCAAATTCTGACCCTCTCTTTTTTCCTCGTTGGTGATGGGAATGAAGGAAGCTCTCAAGCTCATTTCTAGGTCGAAGCTCATGGTTGCCGGCTTCACCATGCTAGTCTTGGCCATGCTTCTGTCGGCCCTCGCAGTATTTTACACGACGACACCCACTTACTCTTCAGGTGGTAGTCTTGGGCAGGGGGTCCACGTCATTGGCAACGGAAGCTTTGAGGATAGGTACTCATACTACAACCGAACCCTTACACTGAGTGCAAACAACGCCACGGTTCAGGTTTCTTGGACGGGTTTCAACAGAACATACAGCATCAGGGGAAACGTTACGGTTTACCCGTCCGACAGGCCTGAGGTGAACGTTATTAACGGCACCGTCACTTACACGTACAGGGTGAAGGCCATAAGCCACCCCTACTCTGACCTCGCGATACCCGCGTCGATTCTCGCAGTCGCTGGAACGATAACTTTTTGGGTTGCCTACGTTCACGCATTCAGGGGGAAGCGGAAATGAGGTCCCTCGACTACAACTCCGTCGTCGAGATAATCACGGCCTTTATCCGAGAGAAGGTAGAGGAGGCGAGAGCTGAGGGCGTTGTGATAGGGATAAGCGGCGGCATAGACAGCGCCACGACCGCTTACCTCGCCGTTAAGGCTCTTGGAAGGGAGCGCGTTCTCGGCCTGATAATGCCCTACTACCAGAACAGGGACGTTGAAGATGCGAGGCTCGTCTGCTCCTCCCTTGGAATCGAGTGCAGGGAGATAAACATAAAGCCCATCGTTGACTCGTTCGTTTCTCAGCTCGGCTTCCAGCCCGACAGGAGGAGCCTTGGCAACATCATGGCGAGAACGAGGATGGTTCTCCTCTACGCTCACGCCAATGAGAAGAACCGCCTCGTCCTTGGAACAAGCAACAGGAGCGAGTTCCTCACCGGCTACTTTACCAAGTGGGGCGATGGGGCGAGCGACTACGCGCCTCTCATAAACCTCTACAAAACCGAGGTCTGGGAGGTTGCGAAGCTCATCGGCGTTCCCGAGAGGATAATCGAGAAGAAACCCACCGCCGGTCTCTGGGAGGGTCAGACAGACGAGGACGAGCTCGGCATAAGCTACCGCCTCCTCGACGAAATCCTCTGGCGCCTCGTTGACCTGCTGAAGGACAAGGAGGAAATAGCTGAGGAGCTGGGCGTACCAATCGAGCGGGTCGAATACGTTGAGAACCTTGTTAAAAGGAGCGAGCACAAGCGCCGTCTGCCACTGGGCCCGAGCTTCTGAGGTGAGCCGATGAAGCGCGGTTACCTTCTCGTTTTTCTCGCTGCTTCAATGTGGGGAACCCTGGGAATCTTCGCGACCTACATCTACCGCTATAACGTTGATTCCTTCACGATGGTCTTCTGGCGCGTTCTCTTTGCTCTAATCATTCTCGGAACCTACATCTCGCTCTTCCTGCGCGAGAACCCCTTCACGCGCGAGAAACTGTGGTTCTACGCTGTTTACGGCCTCGTTGGAGTTTTCGCCTTCTACACCCTCTACTTCTACACCGTCAAAATCTCGTCAGTCGGTTTCGCGGTTCTGCTCGTCTACACAGCCCCCGCTTTCTCTGTAATCCTCGGCAGGTTAATCTTCAAGGAGCCGATAACGACCGAGAAGGCGATAGCCCTGGTGATGGTCCTTACAGGGGTCGTTCTCGTTGCAGGGAACGTTGACTTCAACGTGAGCCACTTGGCTTTACTGACAGGCATAGCGACCGGCTTCACCTACGCCCTCTATGGAGTCCTCGCCAAGTTCGGTGTCAGAAACGAGAGACCCGAGAGGGTTCTCTTCATGACCCTGCTCTTCGGCCTGTTCTTCCTCGCTCCCTTCTCTAAGTTCTCCGTTCCGAGGGGAGCGATTCCCTACCTTCTCGGTTTAGCGTTTTTCCCGACGTTCCTCGGCTACACCCTCTACAACCACGCCCTCAAAGAAGTGGAGGTCAGCAGGGCTAGCATAGTGGCGACCGTTGAGCCGGTGGTTGCAATAGTCCTCGCATACATCCTGTTTGATGAGGCTTTAACGCCCCTTCAGCTCCTCGGCGGGGCGCTCATAATAGGGGCATCAATCCTCGTGCACATGAGGGAAGGAAGGGGGAATCAGACGTAGAAGTACCTCTCGAGCTCCCACTCGGTCACCTTCTTGGTCTCCAGCGGGAGTTCTCTGCTCTCGAGGTAGGCGACGTACTCGCTCCATTCCCTTTCCTTGTAGGCGATGAAGTTCTCGTAGGCCTCTCCGAGTGCCGCTCTGATGACCTTGTCCTTTTTCAGCTCCTCCAGCGCCTCCCCGAGGCTTCCCGGAAGGGTCTCGATTCCCGCTTTGCTCCTCTCCTCTTCGCTCATCTCGTAGACGTTGGTCTCGACGTAGGCCTCAGGCTCAAGCTTCCTCTTAATTCCGTCGAGCCCGGCCAGAAGTATCGCCGAGAAAGCCAGGTACGGGTTGGCGCTCGGGTCTGGACAGCGGTACTCTATCCTAGCCCCGTTGCCCCAGAATGCCGGGACGCGGATTAGCGCGCTCCTGTTCCTGTAACCCCAGCTGATGTAGACAGGAGCCTCATAACCCGGAACGAGGCGCTTGTAGCTGTTCACCGTCGGGTTGGTCAGGGCCGTCAACGCCTTCGCGTGTTTGAGTATTCCAGCTATGAAATGAAGAGCCGTCTCGCTCAGCCCGTCCTCGCCGATGAATGCATTTTCTCCGTCCTTCCAGAGGCTTATGTGGAGGTGCATTCCGTTGCCCGGGTAGCCGTAGATGGGTTTCGGCATGAACGTTGCATACAACCCACGCATTTCGGCGATGGCCTTGACGACGTACTTGAAGCTCACGATGTTGTCGGCGGTTTTGAGGGCCTCATCGTAGCGGAAGTCAATCTCGTGCTGGGCCTTTCCAACCTCGTGGTGGAGCACCTCCGGAACGAGGCCGAAGGCCGGCATGTAGAGGGCTATCTCCCTCCTCAGCTCCCTCGCCTTGTCGAGAGTTACGAGGTCGAAGTAGCCCCCGCTGTCGGGTATGTGGAGCTCCCAGGTTCCGTTCTTCTTGAAGAGATAGAACTCCGGCTCCGGCCCGAGGTAGGCCTTGAAGCCGGCTTTCTCAAGCCTTTCAAGGGCCCTCCTGAGGACTCCCCTTGGGTCGGCCTTGTAGGGCTTTTCGTCCTTGTATATGTAGCCGTAGACCCTCGCTATGCCCTCCCAGGGAACCTCGGCGTAGGTGCTCGGGTCGGCCTTAAAGATAAGGTCGCTGTCCTCTATGCCCTGGAACCCGGGAATCGAGGAGCCGTCGAAGGCTATGCCCTCCTCTATTGCCTCCTCATACCTTGCTATAGGAACCTCCATTCCCTTCGGAACGCCGTTTATGTCCACGAATATGAGCTGGAGGAACCTCGGACCCTTCGTCTCGACTCCGAGGAGTTTTGCACTTTCGTTCATTTTTTCATCACCGTATTGATTTATTGTTCAATTATTTCCGCTAGATGCTGAACAGATACACCTAATTAACCCTTTCCCCTGAATTTTTGAACACCTGACGAAAAACGGCCTATGAACGTCATCGTTTTGACATAGATAAGTCTATTCTTTTGCTTAACTTTGAACTTTTTGACGAGAAGATGTTAAACAATGTTTATCTGTCTTGGCTCGAATTGACACCCGTATGAACCCTGAAAACGCCCTCTTGAGAGAAATCTACCGCATAAACAGCCACCTTCCGGCGAAGAGGCCAACCCTCGCCCGGCTCCTAGAAGACAACGAGCCATCGGTTAGGCTAAGGGACGGGAGCGTGCACTCCTTCCGAAAGGCAGAGCTCGAGAGGATTAAGGACCTTCTCGACCCCGGCGGCGAGGAGAAACTGCTCCTCCCGATAGTCCTTGAGATAGTGAGCGACTTCAGGGGCTACTTCAGGGTTAGGGGAAGGGTCGCGGTCAAGGTGATAGACAGGCTCCTCGGCTCCTATGATCCCCTAGACGAGCCGGAGGAAAGGCTCTACCCGAGGTACCTGCTCCCCAGGGTGAGGCGGGAGTTGCCGACGGCGACAACCTATGCCTTCATAGCGGAGTGATGGGTATGGATGACGATAGGAAGGTTTTCCTCAACTATCTCGCCTTCACTGTTCCCCACGTTACGGTTTTCGCCGGGGCGGTCTTTGGAATCCTCGTGCTCCTCGGCATAAAGACATCGCTAGCCCTTGGAATCTTCGCCCTCCTCTACGGAGTGATGCTTCTTGCCATAGCCCTCGTCGCCAGGGAGCACTTCTCCGGTCTAGGACTTTACAGGTTGTTCCTCCTTCTCTCGTTCATCCTGACCGTTTCGGGCGCGGTTCTGCTGGCACTCGGTCGGTAGTGTTTTATACCCTCCAGTTGTATAACCTTAGGGTGGTTTGAATGCGGAGGCTTTCCTCGGCCGTCATCCTCCTTATGTTGCTAGCCCTCATACCACCGAGCTCGGCGTCATCAAGTCAGGCGATTCAGGTTATAGCCGGGGATTACGCCGTTGGAACGTTCACGGTTTCAAACCCAACTGATGCCTCATACAAGCTCGCCGTGGTGAGGGACATCTGGGTTGAGGATTCCAGCGGAAAACGGGTGGAGGGCTTCAACGTAACGGTATCACCCCACATAGTCCAGGGATGGGGACCGCGGGAGGAGAAGACCTTCTCATACAATGTGAGTTGTTCTCCCAATGTTCCCGCGGGAAGCTACTACCTAAAGATTAGGTTCCTGGTTTCCCTATCAACTGGTGGCCTGTCCGCGTTCACGGCTTCAGTACCTTTGACGGTCCTCTCAACTCCTCTGCGCTTCGGTGAGGTCCACGCGTACACTCCCTCGGGCACCTGGCCGCTCGTTTTTATGGGCGAGGGCTTCGTTGTGTATTCCACGGTTCATAACCTAGGCCACAAAACCGTTAAAGGGACCGCGTACTTGACGGTTCTTCACGACGGAAAGCCCTACGTTCACCTGAGTAAGGGCGTCGTCTTTGGACCTGGAACTACGTCGGTGAGCTTTGAGGTGAAGACCCCGTACTCCCTCCCTCCGGGACACTACGTTTTTAACTACACCATAAGGACCCCCCGGGGAACGTTTTCCAGAACCAAAGCTTTCACCCTCAGCTGGGGTGTCTCACTCCTCGGTGTTTCTCTCGAGAGAAGTAGTGTTTACACGGGCGACAAGGTGGTTGCCTACGTTTCTGTTCTCTCCCAAAGAAACGTGCGGGCGAACCTGAGCGTGAAGTTCTACCTAAACGGGAAGCCGGTTTATTCCCTCACAAAACCTCTCTCACTCGACCAGGGCACTCTCGTCTTCAACGTGCCTCTGTTCACGAAAAAACCCGGTCAGTACCGCGTCTCGGTTTCCCTGCTCGTGGCTGGAAAGATTGTCGGCACTGCATCCTCGGAGTACAGGGTTATAGCGCCCCCCAAGATATCCTCGGTGGTACCAGCCCGTTCGGAGAAACTCCTTGAGTTCAGGGTTCTCCTTTCGAATCCAGGCCCCGCGACCTCTGGGCTCCTCTCGTACGTTGTTCGTCTCGAAAACGGCACGACCTACAGCGGCTCGAGGGTAGTTGATATACCCCCCGGAAACTCGACGGTTGACTTCTCTTTCCCCTCTGGTGAAGTTGGTGTGACGTACTCGTTCAACCTTTCCACCGACGGTCACGTTAGCTCGGTTAGTGGGACTCTTGCACCGCCCGTCCAGACCACGACCACCACCTCTACCAACAGCCCAACCTCTACTGAGACACTGGAAACCACATCAACTTCTTCCTCCCCCTCCAACTCAACGGCCCTCTCGAGCTCTGGAGGCAACGGGTGGTGGCCTGCTCTCGTTATCCTGCTGATAGTTCTCGTCGCCGTCGGTGCTTACTACACCCACTGGAACTCTGGTGGTAAGAAACGTCGGGGGAAGAGGGGGCCAAAGCGCCGTTCACCGCTCGGGAGGTTCAAGAGGCCAAAACCGCCAAAGTTCCATGAGAGGGACTCCCTGCCCAAAAAGAAGTGACCAAACCTTTTTATTCTCCCTTTTCTACTTCCTTACGGCGAGGGGGTCGGGGGCTCTCGGGGCACTCCCGAGGAAGTTCCGCCCACCGCACCGGGGCCGCGGTGCCGTAAGGCACCTCCCGGGAGGGAGGGCAACGGCGCAGAAACGACACGGCCCCCGGGAGATGTGGATGACGCGCGCGAAGGGCCCGGCGACGGGCACCGAGCTAACCCGCAGACAATCCTGGGGGATGCGGTGAAACGGCCGTCCCGCGGGGTGCAAGGCCGTGGGAGGGGCGATGAGTTCCCGGTGCGAGCCCCGTGGTAGGCCGCTCAGTCGAATGCCCCCTTGACACAGAAGGCGGGCTACGACCCCCTCGCCAAATCAATAGCTGAGGCGAGCAGAATTAGGGCGCCACCTATCACGGTTCTAACTCCCGGCACCTCTCCAAAGACTAGGAACGCGTAAACTATCGCGCTCAGCGGGTCGAGGTAGCTCAACAAAGAGGCGTCTTTGACCTCCACCTTCTTCAGCCCGTCCATGTAGATGTAGAGGGCGAACACCGTGTGGAGCAAGACGAGAACCGCTATTGCCCACCAGACCGGGCTTCCAACGTTCTCAACGGCCACAAAGGGAATTAAAACGACTGACGCTACCGCCAGCTGGAGGAAGGTTAGGCTCTCACCGTCAACGCCCCTCAGGAACCTGCCGAGGTTCGGAATCAGGGCATAGAAGAGCGCTCCCAGAAACGCGAACACGATTCCTGTGAATTCCTTGTCGGAGAGGCTGATTCTCTGGGAAGATGTTATGAGGAGCAGTCCCGTGAAGGCTATGGCGAGGCTCAGAACCTTTCCTGCGTCGAGCCTTTCATGGAGGAAGCGCCATGAAATCAGCGTCGCCAGAACCGGGGCGGTGTAGTAAACGAGAACTGCGTTCGCTATGGTTGTGTAGTTGAAGGCCGTGAAGAGGAAGACCCAATTCAAAGCTAAGGCCGTCCCGAGCGCGAGCATGTGATAGGGCCTCTCTCTAAGCTCTCTCAAAGCGTTTCCGAGCTTTCTCCTGAGGCCGAGGATTGGGAGAAGGACGAGCGCTCCAAGCGAAACCCTCGCAAAGGCGACGCCCAGGCCGGAAAGCCCGGAGAGCCTGCCGAATATCCCGACGCTCCCCCATATAAGCATTGCAAGCGCTATCTGGGCCTTTCCCCGGTTCATAGCGACTGCTCCCACTCCTCGTACGCTTCCTTCACTTCCTCCTTCCTGAACTCTGGCACGGCGTCCCTGAAGGGGTTAAAGCGCTCGAGTTTCCCCTCGTCTGGGCCGATGTAGGTCGCTATCAACCCCACCTTGGAGTGCAGGCTCGACGGCAGGCGGAGGATTCTCTTGACGTCAACTGTAACGCGCCCGTCGAAGTAGGCCTTGGAGAACGTACTCGATATCGAGAAGAGTCTTATGAGGGTTTTGTAGCCAACCCCGCTTGGAAAGGCCGCCAGCAGACCCCTCTCGACGAAGCTCCTGACGATTCTCTCCCGGCTCTCATCGCTCAGGAGTTTTCTGGCAAGGCCCTTCTTTATCCCCGCGCTTATCAGGTGGTTCTCGTTGGCCCTCCTTATGAAGTAACCGAAGCGGAGGCGGAAAACCCTGAAGTAGCCACTCGACAGCATAATCCTCCTGCTCATCACGTCCTCATAGGTTACCTCCTCCGAGGCGCTGATGTAGGCTAAAATTTTCTCGCGGGCCTTGGCGTCGAGCCTCAACGCCCACTCGTCGAGAACCCTTATGTGGTAGCCCCTGCCGGAGTAAATCACGTGGACGTTCTCGAAGCCGAAGTCCTCCTTAAGGACAACCAGGGTGTCCCTCGCGAGCTCCTTCGCGTCCTCCAGGCAGATTGGGCACACCTGCCCGCTCGGGTGCCTGTCCATACACCTCCTGAGGGGCAAGTCCTTGGCGTCTATGTCGAAGACGAGCTCTGCACCGAGCCAGCCCTCCATCTGGGCCGGCTCGCGGTAGAGCGCAACCGATGTGTAGATTGCGTAGGGGGAGGTGGCCTTAACGTAGTCCTCCAAATCTCTAACGTCGGTGAATACGTTCTTCCTGTCGCTCGGCCCCTCCCCGGTGTGGTCGAAGCCGAACTCGCGCTTTTCGAGGCTATCAAGGATGAACTCCGGAATCCTCTCGGCCTTCCACTCGCCCTTGTAGTAGAGCTCCCTCTCCTCCCTGCTGACCTCTCTGAGCAGTTCAGCCACCCTCCTCACCCCCTTCACCGGTTTCGCTCCGCTCCTCCCTCGCGAGCCTTCTCAGATAGTAGGTCAGCGGGTTCTTGACCCCCCTGCAGTACCTGTCCGGCTTGCATAGCTGGGGAGCGTTGGCCCTTATCTTGTCGCAGTTCGGCGGGAAGTACCACGTTGAGTTCCCGCTGTCCTCGAGCGTTGGCTTGTCGGTTAATCCGAAGCCGAGGTGGTACCAGATGTTCTTAATCTCGTGGGGCTGGTCCTCGAAGAGCGGCGGCTTGCAGCGGTTGCCGGCCTCAATGATAACGGGTAGAATCTCCTCCTCGACGACCCTTAAATCGCTCACGCAGTCCTTAACGCGGACGTCCTTCCTCGGCGGATTTGGACAGATGCGCGCGTAGCTCAGGAAGCTCGTTAAAAGGACCGTAATCGCATAGTTCCTCATTCCAGCGGGGACGCCTTTTAGGGCTTCTTTAACGCACGGCGGGAAGAGGTCGAAGCGGAGCGGTTTCGCGCCAACCTTTCCGAGCTTCTCAAGCCTCTCCTTGAAGTACTCCCCGGCGAGCTCCTCAAGCTTCTCTTTGAGCTCCTCGTAGAACCCGGGGAGTTCGTCCCTGACGTCCGCGAGAAGACCAACGGCCCTGTCGAAGCGCCTCTCGAAGGCCATCTCCCAGAGCTTTAACGCCTCGTCCCAGCGGAGGTAGGCGTATCCTTTCCTCACGTAGACCTCTTTCAGCGACCCCTCCCAGAGCTCAAGGAACTCGCTCAAGTGCATTCTGTACTTCAGCTTGAGTTTCCCCCTCTCCTCCTCGGGCAGACTTCTGTCCATCGCCCTCTCCAGTATCTTCCTGTCCCTTTCAGGTATTCCCTTTGCCGGCTCAATCTTTAGAAGGCTACCCTCCAGCAAGCCCTTTCTCTCTATTCTCGCGCGGTAGAGCCTCGCGGTCGCTTTCTTCACGAACTCGGCCTCGATACCGTAAGGGGAGAAAGCCAGCGCCCCGAGGAGGGCGTAGAATCGGAAAAGGTCTCTGAGCTCCTCAAGTGTGTCGACGGTGAGGAGGTTTTCGGGGGGCTCCTTTGATTCGAGCATCCACCTGACGAGTGAGATGGCTTCATCTGGGTCTATGCTTGAGGGGATTCTCTCAAGGAGCGTTAAAACATCGCCGAATTCACGCCTTATTAGTTCCTGTGCCTCCCTTCCAAAGGGGTCGGGCATGGTTTCACCTTGCTCTCACTTTGCCTTTTTCAATAAAACGTTTCCGCCCCGATGGTACCCCTTGGCGGTTTTGAGTGGGCCCCGTTGTAAATCTTCCATTGAAAGGGACTTTAGTTCCGTTATCTTCCAAAAGTTTTATATCCACAAACCATCAAATAGCTATAGCGGATGAACTAAGGGATTCCCTAACAGCCATCACGGTGATTCGTATGACCAGAGAGATGTGGCAAGTTCGCAGGGTCAAGACCGGGATTCCCGGTTTTGACGACCTCGTTGAGGGGGGATTCCCAGAGGGAACCACGGTCCTTGTAACCGGTCCCACCGGAAGCGGTAAGACAACGTTCGCGGTTCAGTTCGTTTACAAGGGTGTTGAACTCTACGATGAGCCTGGAGTGATAGTTACCCTAGAGGAGCGGGCACAGGACTTGAGAAGGGAGATGAGGACCTTCGGTTGGGATATTGAGCAGTACGAGAAACAGGGAAAGATAGCAATCGTTGACGGTGTCAGCGCGGTCGTTGGGCTCCCATCGGAGGAACAGTACGTTCTCGAGGGCAATCTCAACGCCGAGGACTTCCTTCGTTACATCTACCGCGTCGTTAAGGCAATCAACGCCAGAAGGCTCGTTATAGATTCAATTCCCTCGATAGCCTTCCGCCTCAAGAAGGAGGAAGAAATCAGGGAAATGCTTCTTCAGCTCAATACGATACTTCTTGAGATGGGCGTCACGTCAATCCTCACAACCGAGGCTCCCGACCCCGGCAGGGGCAAAATCAGCAGGTACGGCGTCGAGGAGTACATCTCCAGGGGCGTCATCCTTCTCGACTTCATCGAGAGGGAGGTTGAACTCAAGCGCTACCTCCTAATCAGGAAGATGCGCGAAACTCGGCACTCGATGAAGAAGTACCCCTTCGAGATAACCGAAGAGGGCATCGTCGTCTACCCAAGCGGGGAAATCTACTGATACCTAAAATTTTTTAAGGTCTCCCTCCTTACCATTTTCAATGGTTCAGCGGCGATTATTGGTATTCGTCCTGCTGTCCTCACTCTTCATCGTTTCCCTTTCGCTTAGCCGTTACTCCCCGGAGAAAGAGTCCTTCACCGGCCTCTGCGTTTACTCTTCCGGCTCCCTATCAGTTCTCTACAACGGCACCGCAACGGTTGCGCTCGGGAAGTCTTTGGAGCTCGGAAGGGTCTACACCGTCGAGGGCAGGCTCAGGGCAACCCACCGCGGTCTCTGGATGGACGTTTCCGCAGTAGTCCCTGCAAACGCGACGTTTCCCCTTGAGAGCCTTGAAGGGGCTTACTGGTACTCTAACGGCCCGGTTCTGCTAACCCCCTCGAGGGTCCTTCTTGCCTACGCACTCACCGTTCCGAAGGGAAGCCGCGTAAGGCTTGAGGGACTGACCTATGGCTCGAAGTTCTATCCCGTCAATGTTGAGGAGCTCGGCTATTTGAGGGAACCCAAAAACGGCATGCCCTACCCGCTTGAGGGCGTTGTTCTCTACGGTGGAAACCCCGCAGCAGTCTGGAACGGGAGCGAGGAGTTCAGGGTTTACCTCCCCCACGGCCTTTCCCTCAGACCGGGCCTTCGCGTCAAAGTCCTCGGCGTTGTGAGGCTTTACTCGACGATTACCCTCTACGTCGATTCCGTCAACGACGTTAATGTCCTTGGGTCTGCAGAGAAGAAACCCATCAATCTGGCCCAAATCGGGGATATAGCCACCGGCGAGTGTCTCGTTATCAAAAGTACCTCCCGCTACCTGAAGCTCGACTGCACAAGCTTGAGGCTCTACGGTTTCCATGCGAGAACCGGCGACACGGTTCGTTTTGAGGCCCTGAGAAGGAAGTCCAGTTTGCTCTGCCTGAACTGCTCCATCGTGAAGCCCCGGGAGAAACTGCCCAACGGCATATGTTCCTTCAACGAAGGCTCCTTCGCGAGAATCTCGGGAAAAGTCACCTGGGTAACGGTTTACAGGAGCGGCTTTGGAATAGCAAACGTGACAAACGGCACCTGCTCGGTTCTCCTCAAGCTCCCATCGAGGCTCGGTGTCTCTCTGGCTGAAAACGAGAGCATAACCACCTACGGCTTCTTCACGACCTACAGGGGAAAGCCGGCGTTTGAAGTTCAGTCTGGTGAGGACCTTTGCTCCGGGAAGCACTGTTAGGCCTCCTGCTCGGCACTTTCACGGGAATAACGCCGGGAATTCATGTGAACACTTTGGCTTCCCTTCTCCGCGGTTTCGGCCTAAGCGCGGTCGTTCTCTTTGCGATGGGATTAACTCACACGTTCCTCGACGTAATCCCTTCAACTTTTCTTGGAGTTCCCGATGAAGGAACGGCCCTCGGCGTTTTGCCGGCTCACCGGCTCGTGCTCAGCGGTAGGGGCCTTGAAGTCGTCAGGATAGCGCTCATCGCGAGTTTTCTGGCAGTCATTTTCTTCCTCCCGCTGGTCCCATTATACCTTCTCCTCGCCCCCCTCTACAGGCCGGCCTTTGGAAAGTTCGCCGTCCTGCTCCTAATAATTCTCCTCGTCTTCACAGAGCGGAGTGTGAAAAGGATTTATGCGCTCTTCGTGGTGCTCCTCTCCGGACTCCTGGGCCTTTTTATTCTCTCGCTCCCGCTGAACGAGCCATTTTATGTCCTCTTCACCGGGCTCTTCGGCGTTCCGGTTATAGTCTCCTCCCTCCTGGCCGGGGCCAAGCGGGTAGAGCCTGGCAGTCCGGAGCTCGAGATTACTCCCAGAAGGCTCACTCTGTTTTCTTTCATGGGGACGCTCTTCGGTATGCTTGCTTCCCTCCTCCCGGCCTTCACGGCATCGCAGGCGGCCCTGCTCGGCTCGTTCATCTCCCGGGACGAGCGCTCGTTCCTGACAATCGTCTATTCCGTCAACACCGCCAACTTCCTCTTCGCCTTCCTCAACTTCCTTGAAACGGGAAGGGAAAGAAACGGAGTGGTGACGCTGATGGAGCCCCTGAGCGTCAAAGCCCTCCCGGCGTTCCTACTCGTTGCGCTCTTCGTGGGCCTCGCGGTTCTCCTCTACGGCGAGTCCCTTGCGAGGTTTCTGGCGGGGGCCCTATCGAGGCTCCCGTACCGGTTTATCAACCTCACTGTTCTGGCGTTTCTGGTTCTCCTGGCCTTCATCTTCGACGGCCTTCCGGGCCTGTTCGCGCTGACCGCTTCCTCGATTGTGGGTTACCTAACCGTTCTCCTCGGGGTGAAGAGGACGGCCTGCATGGGCTCCCTGATGCTCCCGGTTCTGCTAAGATGAAACGTCAGGCGGACTTCTCCTTCATAATCTTCTGGAACTCGGAGTAATCCGTCACGATTCTCTTGCCGTCGAGGGTCTCGAAGTACACCTTCTTGACCTTAATCTTCTTGACGTCGGTGTACTTCATCTCGGGCGGGTCGTAGGAGCCTGGCTCCACAACCTCGTCCTCGACGACGTAGGTCTTCAGCTCGGGCTGGCCGATGTATTTCCAAACCTCGTAGAAGACCTCGGGCTCGAGGTGGATTTCGCCGTCGAGCTCAATCCAGTCGGCGCCAATCTCTTCCAAGAACTCCTTTACAACGTCGAAGTGCATAGAAACCACCGCTCTAATATAGGGTTCCGGGGGTTAAATACCTATCGCCGGGCAGGTTTTTAAACCCCCTTCTCTAACCCCTCCGGTGGTGAGAATGGCGAGGGTAATCGTTGACGCCCAGGCGGCGAGGGCCATAGGGAAGGGCGCGATGATAGTCTTCAAGAAGGGTGTCGTGAGAACCGAGGGGGACTTTGAGCCCGGGGATATAGTAGAGGTCTACACGAGGGGAGGGAAGTTCCTCGGCAGGGGCTTCGTCAACCCCAACTCAAACATAATGGTCCGCCTGCTCATCAAGGACAGGGAAACCCCGATAACGAAGGAGCTCTTCAAGGAGAGGATTAGGAAGGCCAACGAGTACAGGAAGAAGGTTCTCGGCTACGACAAGGCTTACAGAATGGTCTACGGCGAGGCCGACTATCTGCCCGGCCTGATAGTCGACCGCTTCAACGAGATAGCCTCACTTCAGATTTCGAGCATCGGCATGGAGAAGTTTAAGCTCGATTTGGCCGAGGCCATAATGGAGGTCGAACCGGAAATAGAGACCGTTTTCGAGAAGAACACCGGAAGGAGCAGGCGCAGGGAGGGGTTACCTGAAATCGAGCGCGTTCTCCTCGGTAAGGAGAAGTACAGAACGATAATCGAGGAAGGAAAGGCCAAGTTCATCGTCGACATGCGCGGTCAGAAAACGGGCTTCTTCCTCGACCAGCGCGAGAACAGGATAGCCCTGGAGAAGTACGTCAAGCCGGGAATGAGGGTTCTCGACGTCTTCACCTACACCGGTGGCTTCGCGATACACGCAGCGGTGGCTGGAGCCGAGGAAGTGGTTGCGGTTGACAAGTCCCCACGGGCCATTGAAACCGCCAAGGAGAACGCCAGGCTCAACGGCGTTGAAGATAAAATGAAGTTCATCGTCGGTTCCGCCTTCCCCGTTATGGAGGAGATGCTCAGGAGGGGCGAGAAGTTCGACATAGTTATCCTTGACCCACCTGCCTTCGTCCAGCACGAGAAGGACCTCCAGCGCGGACTCAGGGCTTACTTCAACGTCAACCACGCCGGCCTGAAGCTCGTTAAGGAGGGTGGAATCCTCGTCACCTGCTCCTGCTCCCAGCACGTTGACATGCAGGCCTTCAAGGACATGGTCATTGCCGCTGGGGCAAAGGCCGGCAAGTTCCTCAAGATGCTCGAGCCCTACAGGACTCAGGCCCCGGACCACCCGATACTCATGGCCTCGAAGGACACCGAATACCTTAAGTGTCTCTTCCTCTACGTTGAGGATATGCGCTGAAACTCGGGGACGATGACGAGAAAGCACCTCCACTGAGACCGGCGTGAGTGCTGAGACGCCCACGGTCCGAGTCCCGTTATGGTCGCTCTATCGACCGAAATCCTTTTCTATTTGGTTGTTCAAACGACCAAAATTGCGGAAGTTATGGCTGTTACAACGACCATTACAGTCTGAGTATCAAACTGTGCCTCCACCGCGTCCCAGCTTTGAATTTGACGTCCTTTACGGAATAGCCCAGCTCTTCCCCCTTCTCGGCTATAACCCTTATCAGCTCCTCCTTGTCGGGAAGAAAGAGGGCCACCCTTCCGCCGGACCGTAGGTAGTCCCTCGCTTCCTCAATAAGTTTCACCGAGAAGGCCTCGCCGTACTTCCCACCGCCAACGCCTTCCCTCTCCGTTAAAACGCCTCTCGTCGGCCTCTCGTAGTAGGGAGGAGCCGAGAAGATGACGTCGAAGCGCTCTCCTTCGGGGATTACCCCCCGGATTATGCCTCCGTCGCTCTTGATTAGCCTGACCTTTGCGCCGTTACGCTCGATGTTCCTCCGCGCGTACTCAAAGAACTCATCGTCCAGCTCCGTGGCCGTTACCTCACAGTCGAAAAGCCTCTCAGCCATAAGCGCCATCATCGCGGTGTGTCCGGTTCCAATCTCCAGAACCTTCTCCCCGCCCCTCAAAAACGTCTTAAGGAAGAGGTAGCGCGATATCGGGGGCGTCACGAGACCGCGCGGGTGGTATTCTATCTCCAGCCCGAAGAGGGCCTTCGCTATCGCCCTATTGTAGAGTATCCTCGCCCTCCTGTTCGAGAAGTCGAGCCTTCCGAGCTCGTCAACGTATTCCTCCAGCTCCGGAAAGAGCTTAACCGCTTCCCTCACAGGCAGTCCGAGCTTTCCGTCCTTCCAGAGGGGCATGGAAAGAGGTGGAAACTGGAAAGAAAAGGCTTTCGCTCAGCGCAGGGCGAGGTAGGTCATTACTTTGGCGTCCTCGACCATGTTGTCAATCTTGGCGTACTCGTTGGGCTGGTGGGCCATCTCGTCGAGCGTCGCCCAGACGACGGCCGGAATTCCCTTCCTCCTGAAGAACGCCGCGAAGGTTCCACCACCTATACCACCAACCTTTGCTTCCTTCCCGCGTAGCTCCTTTATCGCCTCCTTCAGGAGCCTCACTATCTCACTGTTCGGGTCTGTCGGCGGTGCCGGGTCGCCCCTCTGGAGGACCTCCACCTCGATTTCGGGGAGAACCTTCCCGTCAAGCTCCTTCCTGTGCCTCTCCTTAACTTCCTTCGCGACGTCCTCGACGTCCCTGAGAATATCGTCGAGGCTGTACCTCGGCAGAACCCTGCAGTCGAAAACGACCTCGTGCTCGCCGGGAATTATGTTGGGGCTGTCGGCCGGGTTTCCTCCCATCGTCGGCTCGAAGGTGCTCTCCTGCGGGTCAAAGAGCCCGTCCCTCTCGCTGTACTTCTCGTGAAGCCTTTTGTCGAGGTTGTAGGCCAAATCTAGTGCGACGCGGTGCGCGTTTAAACCTTTGTCCGGCATGCTCGCGTGCACCTGCTGGCCCTTAACTTTGAACCTGAACCAGAGGATTCCCTTTTCGGCAACCTCTATGAACGTTCCGTCCTCGTTTCCGCCGTCCGGGACGAGCACGAGGTCGTCTTCCCTGAACAGCTCCGGGTGCTCCTTCATAAGCCACCCGATTCCGTACTTGCTCCCGGTTTCCTCGTCGCTGACGAAGGCCAAAATGACGGTTCTCTTCGGCCTTATCCCGAGGTTCATCATGGCCCTCACAGCGTAAAGCGAAGCAACCAAACTCTGTCCGTTGTCCTCGCTTCCCCTGCCGTAAACCTTGCCGTCCTTCACGAGCGGTTTGAAGGGCTCCGTAACGGTCCACTTGCTCAGGTCCCCCGGCGGAACGACGTCGATGTGCGTGAGAATCCAGAGCCTCTCGCTCTCCTCGCCTTTCTCGCCGTAGTAATAGGCCAGTATATTCGGCCTGACCCCGTTCTTGGCCCTCTCGTCCGGGGCGTTGTAGACCTCGACCTTATCGAAGGGCCAGTCCCTGATAATCTCAAGCAGCTTCTGCGCCTTGTCGTACTCCCCCTCGTAGCCGTAGTCGGGGCTTATGGCCGGAATCTTAATCAGCTCGACGAGCGTCTTTACCATCTCATCCCTTAAGCTTTCAACTTCCTTCAGAACCCCTTCGAACTCCATCAGAACCACCGCCACTACTTCTCCCCGGAGCTTAAACCGGTTTCGGAGCGCTTATATACCCCACCGCCCAAACCCTACCGTCCGCAGAGGATACGGAGGTGAGGGAGTGATAGAGATAACCTTCCTCGGAAGCGGGGGCGGGAGGTTCATCACAATAACCCAGTTCCGCTCCACGGGGGGATTCCACATAAGGGCGAGCAGGAACGTTTACGTCGACCCCGGACCGGGAGCGCTCGTCAGGAGCTGGCGCTACAAGCTCGACCCGAGGAGGCTCGATGCTATCTTCGTCTCCCACAGGCACGTTGACCACTGCAACGACCTCGAGGTCATGGTCGAGGCCATGACAGGCGGTGCGCTCAAGAAGAGGGGAACGCTGATAGCTTCGAAGAGCGTCGTCTATGGCGACGAGACTCATACACCTGCGATAAGCAAGTACCACATTGAGGTTCTTGAGAGCGTCCACACGCCAGAGCCGGGCAACAAGATAGCGATAGGCGAGGAGGAGTTCCTCATAACGCCGAGCCAGCACTCGGACCCCACAACCATCGGCTTCCGCATGAAGACCGCCTACGGCGACATCTCCTACATTCCCGACACGGCCTACTTCGACGGCCTGATAGAGTGGCACGACGGGGCGAGAGTTCTCATAGCTGCCATAACGCGCCCGAGGGACATGGGAATTCCCTACCACCTCAGCACCGACGATGCCGTTGAGATGCTCAAGAGCATGGAGAAAAAGCCGGAAGTCCTGATAATGAGCCACATCGGCATGAAGATGCACTTCGCCAACCCCTACAAGGAGGCAAAGTACATCGAAACTGTAACGGGCGTCAAGACCTACGTCGCAAAGGAGGGCTTTAAGGTCATGATAGATAAAAGGGAAATAGCCGTCAGGACCCTTCGACCCGCGCGCTTCGTTTGAGCTTTTCCACTTCTTTTGCAACCGTTTTATAAGCTAACTCGAAGAGCTCGTCCCTTCTCTTTTCGCTCGGCCCCTCGACGACGACGCGAATCTTCGGCTCCGTCCCGCTCGGCCTGACGAGAACCCACGAGCCGTCCCTCAGCTGGAAGCGGTAGCCCGAAATCGTGAGGACTTCTTTGATTTCCTCCCCTAAGGCCTTCTCAAGCTCCTCTCTGGCCCTCTCGACGACCTTCCCCTTGAGTTCGTCCGGGCACGGAACGTTCTCCTTCCTCAAGTAATAGACCGGAATCTCCGAGACGAGCTTCGAGAGCGGGCCGTTCTCGTCAATCATCCTAATCAGGAGCGCCATCGTCACGAAGCTGTCAATCCAGTTGCCGAACTTTGGATGGACGAGCTTCCAGGGCTCGCCGGCGAAGATGGCGTTGTAGCGTTTTATGCCGTCGTGGGGCTGGCCGAGGGGAACGCGTACAACCTTCCCTCCGGCCTTTTCAACCACCTCATCAATCCTCGACCCGGTGTTTATCGACGTAACAACCGTTCCCCCGCCGTTTTCTTCAACGTAGTGCTTGGCGAAGAGCGCTATTACTGTATCCTCGTCAACGTAGTTACCCCTCTCGTCGAAGACCGCTATCCTGTCGGCGTCGCCGTCCTGAGCTATTGCCAAATCGACGCCGAGTTCTTTAACAAGCTCCCCGAGGTAGGCGATGTTTTCATAGCGGGGCTCTGGCTTCCTTCCCGGGAAGTGGCCGTCAACGTGGGCGTTCACGCTTATAACCTTGGCCCCCATCTCGCGGAGCAGGTAAGGAGCCAAAACGCTCCCGGAGCCGTTGGCCCCGTCGTAGAGGACTTTAAGGTCCGTCTCGTGGTTTACGAAGTCGAGAACCGCTCCGATGTAGTCGTTTATAACGTCGAGGGATTTAACCGTTTTAATCTCGTTCCACTCTGCCTTCCTGAAGTTCCCGGAGAAGATTATCTCCTCAAGCTCCCCCTCCTGCTCGACGTAGAATTCCGTCCCGTCGCCGTTGAAGACCTTTATCCCGTTGTCGGTCGGGGGATTGTGGGAGGCTGTAATCATAACTCCAGCGTCGCCGTGCTCTCTCGTTGCCCAGGCTAAAGCTGGAGTTGGAATCAAATCGGCATCTAAAACCTCCATCCCGCTCGCGAGCAGACCGCTTATCAGAGCGTTCTTGAGCATGATGCTTGAAGTCCTCCCGTCCCTCGCGACGACCGCTTTTCCGCTCCTGTAAGTTCCAACGGCCATTCCGACCTTCAACGCAAGCTCGGGCGTCACCTTCTCCCAGAGCCTTCCCCGAATCCCCGCGGTGCCGAAGAGCTTCATACCACCACCGGCTTTAGTTCGCTCACGGCTTATAAACGTATATCGCCAGTCCTTTATAGTTCACGAGCCTCATCTGTTTGGGCACGGAGTCACCGCTCAGGGGCAGAATCACGAGGGGAACGCCGGTTTTTTTGCTCAGCTCGACGATGGGCTTCATTATCTCGGGCGTCGGCCTTACTGAGTAGAGAACCACCGCGTCCCTGTAAAGGCTGACCCTCGGCCTGAAGAGGTCGTCGCGGACCGCTTTTATGCCAGCTTTCTTCGCGTTCTCAACGGCTCTCTCGTTCCAGTCTATCGCCAGAACGTCGTAGCCGAGCTCGGTCAGCCTTAAAGCCACTTTCGTCTGGAAGCCTATGCCGAGCTCAACAGCCTTTCCCCTGGGGAAGTTCTCGGCTATGAAATCGGCGAGGGTTTCGAGCATGATTTTGACCCCGTTTCCACCTCTTAAACGCCCCTTAAAAAAGGTTTGAAGCCAAAAGTTTTATACACCTACCGTGACCATATACCACTAAAGATGAATAAACTATCGTTAGTGAAAGACAGGGGGAAGTAAAATGAGGGAGGAGGAAATCATTGAGAAGCTCCAGAAGCTCGGACTCACGAAGTACGAGAGCTTAGCGTACATAACCCTTCTCAAGCTCGGCCCGAGCAAGGCCACCGACATAACCAAGGAGAGCGGAATTCCGCACACGAGGGTCTACGACGTCCTCAGCTCGCTCCACAGGAAGGGCTTCGTTGACGTTATGCACGGGACTCCGAGGCTCTACCGCCCGGTTAACCCCGAGGTCGTCCTCGAGCGCATAAAGGAGGAGTTCATTGAGGACATTGAGAAGCTCAAGGAGGCGTTCGTCGAGCTCTACAAGCAGACCCACGGGCAGGAGTTGCCCGAGATATGGACGATTCTCGGCTTCGACAACACCCTTGAGAGGGTTCAGCACATAATAAGGACCGCCCGCTACGAGGTTCTAATCAACACGCCCTACGAGTTCCTCGAGCTTCTCAGACGGGACATAAAGGCCAGGAAGGACGTAATCTTCGTGATAATCACAAACCTGCCCGATGAAATCCCCGACTGGCTCAAGGCGGACAACATACTCCTCGCGAGAACCGGCGGTGCCCCCTGGCTCATGGCGAGCTGGATAATCGGCGACGCGGACTACTCGATATTCTTCGGCGCGATTCCCAAGGACAAGAGGCGGGAGAAGTTCTACTCCTTCTGGGCCAAGAGCCCCAGGGCGGTCTTCCAGTACATGCACTGGTTCTACACGATTTACTTCGACAACAGCGAGGTGGTCAAACCCATCAACTACGAGGCCCTCTCAAAGCCCCTGACCCTCGTGAACGTCAGGACCCTTATCACGATACTCAAACACGTTGGCCTTCCGAGGGAGGCCGAAATCGTTGGAAAGCTCGTCGATACGAGGGAGCCGGTGGAGCTCCACGGGAAGATTGTTGACTACGAGTACACCCCGCTCGTGGCCAACGTCACAATCGAGGCCGGTGGCAACCGCTGGAAGGTCGGCGGAATAAGCAGTTACGTCGAGGACGTCGAGGGCGAGAAGTTCATACTCCTTGAGTGATGCCTATGCGCGTCCTCATACTCTCTTTCGAATACCTGCCGGTTAAGGTCGGTGGTTTGGCGGAGGCCGTTACGAGCATAGCTGAAGGTCTTGTCGAGCTCGGCAACGAGGTAATCGTCTTCACCCCCGACCATGGGCGGAACCTCGGTGAGCCGTTTCTCACTTTCAGGCTCTCCTTTGAGGGCAGGACCGTCGAGGTAACCGCCAGAAAGAGGGAGCAGAACGGGGTCACGGTTTACACGCTCTCCGGAGACCTCCTCGACACCGACGTTTACCCCGACTGGGAGACCCTCCTCAGGAAGGCCGTCCTCTTCGGCAAAGCTTCGGCCGGTCTGCTCAACCACCTTATCGGGACCTTTAAGCCCGATGTCGTTCACGCCCACGACTGGCACACCGTCTTCGCCCTCGGACTTTTGAAGAAGTACTTCTCTCCCAAAGCCGTTTTCACGGTCCACAGGCTCAACAAGGCCAGGATTCCAGCGGGCTACTTCCACGAGGCCAACCTTGGTGAGCTCGCGCCTTACCCCGAGATAGACCCCGAGCACACCGCCTGCTACATAGCCGACGCGGTAACGACCGTTAGCAAAAGCTACCTCCTCGAGGAATGGGACTTCTTCAGGAACTTTGACGGCAAGGTGACGCACGTCTTCAACGGCATAGACTGCTCCTTCTGGAGCGAGGAGCTCCTTGAGAACGCCGATAGGCCGAGGGAGGGGCGGAGACGGCTAATCCTCCAACGCTTTGGTTTGAGTGACGGAAAGGCCTTCATGTTCATCGGTCGCTTCGACAGGGCCCAGAAGGGCGTTGACACGCTCCTAAGGGCGATAGAGATACTCTCCGGGGACCCGTCTTTTAAGGAGATGCGCTTCATTATCGTCGGCAAGGGCGACCCGGGATTAGAGGCCTGGGCCAAAGCCGTTGAGAACCGCTTCCCTGAGAACGTCAAGGTAATCACCGACGTCCTGCCGAGGGAAACCGTCCGCGAGCTGTACGGCTCGGTGGACTTCGTGGTGATTCCGTCTTACTTTGAGCCCTTTGGATTGGTTCAGCTTGAGGCGATGTGCCTCGGGGCGATTCCAATAGCGAGCGCCGTCGGTGGACTCAAGGACACGATAATAGACCTCAACATAGACCCTGAGAACGCCACCGGAATACTCGTCCCGCCGAGAGATGCATTCGCCCTCGCGAGGGCCATGGTTTCGGCTAAAGAGCTCAACGAAGGAACCCTCGCAAGGCTCCGTGAGAACGCCAAGAAGCGCGCGAGAAAGGACTTCGCCTGGGAGAAGGCCTGCAGGCGCTACCTGCTCGTTTACACAGGAGCAGTGGACAAGGCGATGCCCTTCCTGCTCTAACGCCAGCCGAATTTGGCTAAAAACTTCCTCTTCAGCCTTTTTATCGTCCCTGAAACTCCGAGCGTCCTGAAGATTGCCTTCGAGCCGTTTATCTCCGTCACAAGGGTTAGGGCAAACCTGAGCTCCTCGACGTGCTTTCTGTCAACCCTGACGATTCCGGTCTGGCTCTTCTCATCGAAGCGTATGAACCAGGGCTTTGCTTTAGCCGAGCCGAGGACTCCGAGCGTTGAGAGGCTTGCCTCCCATATCGCCCTCTTGACCTCGTCCTTCCGGAAGGGCCTCTCCCCAATCAGCTGGAAGGCTATGTAGCGGTGCTTCTCGCGGAGTGTAGGGGGCAGATACTTTGGCTTCTCCCTCATAGGCATCGGACAACTTTGCCCGCCAACGTTTTTAAGGCCTGCCCCCGGGTTAGGGTTGGCGAGGTGTTGGCATGGTATGGGAGACCCCTTACTTCTCATACGCCGTGAGGGAACTTCCGAAGGGCTGTGGGCTCTGCGTTAGGGGTGAGAAGCTCGTCCTCTTCACCACAGGGAAGTGTCCGAGGGACTGCTTCTACTGCCCGCTGAGCCCTTGGAGGAGGGAAGATGTTGTTTACGCCAACGAGAGACCCGTTAAGAGCGTTGATGACGTCATCGAGGAGGTGATGATTCAGGAGGCAAAGGGCGCGGGCGTCACCGGCGGGGACCCCCTCGCGAGGCTCGACAGAACGGTTCAATACATACGCGCCCTCAAGGAGGCCTTTGGTGAGGACTTTCACGTCCACCTCTACACCACCGGCGCTTTAGCGACCAAGAAGAACCTCGAAAAGCTCTACGATGCAGGCCTTGACGAGATACGCTTCCACCCCGACCTCTTCAATCCCAACTCGAAGCTCTTCAAGGTGGAAATAGAGAACATAAAGAACGCCTTCGACTTCGACTGGGACATCGGCGGGGAGATTCCCTCCGTCCCGGGCCAGTTCGAGAGGATGAAGTGGTACGCCGAATTCCTCGACAGCCTCGGTGCGAAGTTCCTCAACGTGAACGAGCTGGAGTTCAGCGAGACCAACCTCAGAAACCTTCTCGACAGGGGGTACCGGCCGATAAGCGACGAGAGCTCGGCCATAAAGGGTTCGCTTGAACTCGGGCTTAAACTCCTCGAGTGGGGTGAGGAAAACACCTCGCTGAGCTACCACCTCTGCACCGCGAAGCTCAAGGACGCCGTCCAGCTCAGGAACCGGTTGAGGAGAATGGCGAGGAGCGTGGCTAAGCCATACATGGAAATCACCGAAGACGGAACGCTCCGCTTTGGGATTGCCGAATACGACGACCTGGACGAGCTTTACGAGTTCCTCGTCAGCGAGGCCGAGGTTCCGGAGGAATGGCTCCACGTGAACAAGGAAAAGGGCAGAATTGAGATGCCCGAGGAGGTGGCTTTAGAGCTGGCCGAGGCCATCGAAGGCGACGTGAGGTTCTTCATCGTCGAGGAGTACCCGACCTTCGACCGGATTGAGGTCGAGAGGATTCCTTTACCCTGAATTTCTCCTGAGTTCCTCTTTTGAGTTGTTACTTATGGGGGCGTAAGTAACTTACGGGGGCGTAAGTTGTAAGGGCTTCGAAAAGGTTATTTACCCCCGGGAATATTAACGGCCATGCGGGTCTTTGTTAGGGACTACCTCCTCCCATGGGCGTTCATCGTCGTATTTTGGCTCGTCCTCTGGCTTCTCATCCCCCCAATGAGGGAACATCTAAACGCCGTGAACATCTTCGCGGTTTTCCTCCTTCTCATTCCGTTTCTCCTCGTGGCGCTTCACTTCGTTGGTAAGACCCTCGAACGCTACGGCTACTCGCGGGAAGACATCAGAAGATTGCCCGAGATAATCGAGAAAACCCACGGCAGGCTCTACTTTCCAAAAGAGGTGTTTAATATCATCGGCGACGCCATTATCTTCTGGGGACTCTTTGCGTGGGTTCTTCTGGCGACTGGAGACCCGATAATGGGACTTTTAAGCGGAGTCGCGATGTTTGCTGAAATCTTCGCCTTCTTCGTTCTTTTCGTCTCGATGGTCATTTGGGTTATTATCTTTCCCCACTCCCTTTACAGGCTCTTTACCGGGAGGGAACCCAGCAGGGACTTCCTGATTGAGCTGATAAGACAGAACCTTGTCCTCACGGCAATCCTCGTCGCGGTCAGGCTCATAGCACTCCATTCAAACTATCCGGCGGGTGATGATTTAATCGGGAAGATGATGGCCTTTGGACGGAAAACGGAGTTGGTAAGCCTGCTCCTTGAACTTTCTGGGCTGAACTTTCTCTTTGGCATTGTTAGCCTCTACGGGTCGAGGAAGAGCAGAAAGCTGACGGCGCTGGCGCTGACGGTCATCGTGTTCCTTCAGCTGTGGGTCGCGTGGAGGATTGTGGCGGACAAACTTTAAATATTTCGTGCATGCATGCACTTATAGGTGGTGCCGTTGGGCAAGACGATAACGATAGCGGATGACGTTTACTACGAGCTCGTCAAGATGAAGGGGAACAAGAGCTTTTCCGAGCTTTTGAGAGAGCTCATAGGCAAGAAAAAGAAGGGCAATCTCGACGTGCTGATGATTGCCTTCGGGACGATGACGGAAGAGGAGGCCAAGGAATTTGAGAAGGAAATGAAGGAGGTTGAGGAATGGTTGAACTCTTGGACACCAGCGTGGTAATTGAACTGTTCAAGGGCAATCGGAGGGTTTCAATGCAACTCCCAGAAGATGCCGAGTATGCTCTCCCTTCGATAGTGCTCTTTGAGCTCCTCTGCGGAAAGCTCAAACCCCGACAGAGGCTGGCCCTTGAAAAGATGCCTGTGCTGAACTTTGATAGGGCAAGTGCGGAGATTGCGGGCGAGATATTCAGAGACCTGATGTCCAAGGGTCTGAGACCTCCAACAAAGGACCTTCTCATAGCTTCCACTGCCATAGCCCACAATGCGACGCTCTACACCTGCGATGAGGACTTCAAACGCTTCGAGGAGTACGGATTGAAGGTGAAAATTTTGGAAAAGTGATGCGGCTGAATGGAAAAGAAAAAGCAAAAGCCCAACCAGTGTACTCGGGCTCTACGGTCCTCTCAGGATTAGCTTAACCACGGGGTCGGCCAGTCGGTACTCCCCGTTCTCCTCCTCAATCCACCCCATTTTCTTCAGGTTCTTGAGAAGTTCGTACAGCCTCGGTTCTGGAGTCTTCATACCCTTCACGGCGAGGTAGTCCCTTATCAGGCTCCACCTGTTGTAGCCGAGGGCTACCGCCCGTAAAATCTCCTTGTACCTCCTGCTCCTCCTTTCAAGCTCCCCCAGCTCACCGAACAGCAGGCCCTTTGCAACGTTAAGCGTCGCCTCCATTGCCTTTTCGAAGTCTTTCGTTTCAAGGTATTTCACGCCGAAGAGGACGAGCCAGCCAGGGATTCCGTCAAGGATTGATACGGCGCGGTCTATGGTCTCCTCAGACACATCAAGGCCAGCTTCTCTAAAGCCTGTTCTCAGGAACTCCTTTGAGGTTTTTCCGTCGAAGGGCCTGACGTAGATTTCGCCTCCAACCCTTCCGTAAAGCGGGCTCTCGTAGTCGTCTATGCCAAGAAAGTCGTGGAGCAGGCCGACTTCCGAGCCGGTCAGGATAATCCTGAGGTTCGGCAGACTGTCGTAGGCGTGGGCAAACAAAGCTAAGAGCTCCTTCCCGCCCCGTGAGCCGTAGAAGCGCAGGTACTGGGCCTCGTCAAAGGCTATTATGAACCTCCCCGTTTTCTCGCCGACTTCGTTCAGCTCCCTGAAGACCTCCCTCAGCGAGGCGTTCTCTGGTTCTATCTCAAGAAACCGAAGGTTCAGCTTTACCCTGAACCGGGCAAGGGTTCTCCGGAGGGGTCCCCTTTTCGACTGAATTTCCCTTATGAGATCTTCCTTCGTTATGTGCCCGCTCTCGGCGTAGAGCTCCCTGCAGTCTATCAGAATCCCGGGATTCTCGTTGAGGTAAGCCCTTAGTATCGAGCTCTTGCCCACGCGCCTTATTCCGAGCAGAAGGGTTAGAGGATACCTCTCGACGCTTTTCTCAAGCTCCTCGAACTCTTTCTCCCTGTCAAAAATCTCCTCTCTCCTCTCCTTTGGCCTGAGGTCGAACAGCACTTACGCCACCGTAAGTAACTTACTGGGGCATAAGTTATAAGGGTTTCGAAAGGGTTATTTGCCTGGGAATATTAGGACGCCTGCCTTTGAAAGAAACAAAAATTGCGTGGGGGATTGTTTTTGGTTAGAACGAAAGAGAATAAGAAAGTAAAAATCACCCCACCTTCTCAATCCCTATCTTCGCCTGAACCTCGGGCCACTCGACGACGTAGCCCTTCGCCTCGCCGAAGACCACCTCAGTCGCCCTGGTTTCCTTCTTTATGTAGTCGAGGTTCTCCTCGAGCAGTTCGCGGTTCTCGTCGGTGGTCTCTATGGTGACGGCGATTCTGTCGTTCACGTCCAAATCAAGGCGCTTGCGCATCTCCTGTATCCTTCTGACGAACTCCCTGGCGAGGCCTTCGGCGAGGAGCTCCCTGGTGAGGGTCTTGTCCACGAAGACCCTTCCACCCTCGAACTCCTCGCTAACGAAGAAGTCAGGCAGTTTCTCCTCGACTGTCAGGTGTTCCCTCGTGAGGTGGAATGTCTTTCCTTCGAGTTCAACGTCCATCTCGCCCTTCTCGTAGAGCTCCTTTCCGTGCTCGTTTATCCACGCTATCACGAGTTTGGCGTCGCCCTTGAACTCCGGACCAACTTTCGCGAAGTTCGGCTTGATGACGAGCTCGCGCTCGACCTTTCCGACGACCACTTCTTTGGCGTTGAGTTGGTCGCGCAGGATTCTGTTGAGCCTCTCAACGGCCTTCTTTACTGTCTCGTCCTCGGTCTCGACGATTATCCTCCTGACCGGGTAGCGGAGCTTTATCTTGGCCCTTTGCCTGGCGCTTGAGCCCGCTTCGACTATCTTCCTTACCGCTTCCATCTCGCGCTCGAGCTCCTCGTCTATCGCGTTTTCGTCGGGCTTCGGCCAGTCGAGCATGTGGACGCTTTCCACGCCGAGGAACGGCCTGAGCATGTTCTGGTATATCTCCTCGGCTATGTAGGGCGTGAACGGAGCCATCAGCCTCAGCAGGACGTCGAAGACCTTCCAGACGGTGTAGTAAGAGGCCAGCTTGTCCGGGTCGTCGCCTTCAACCCACATGCGCTTCCTGATTAGGCGAACGTACCACCTGCTCAGGTCCTCGACGACGAAGTTGTATATCGCTCTCGTCGCTTTCGTCAGCCTGAAGGTCTCTATACCCTCTTCGACGTCCTTTATGAGCCCGTTGACCCTGCTGAGTATCCACCTGTCCTCCTCGCGGAACGGAAGCTCCTCGGGCTTGAGCTTGGTCGGGTCGAAGTTGTCGAGGCTCATGTAGGTGGCGCTGAGCACGTAAACGTTCCAGAGTATATTGAGCATTCTCTTGACCTGAGCCAGTCCCTTCCAGCTGAAGCGGAGGTTCTCCCAGGGGTTGGTTGCCCAGAGCATGTAGAACCTGAACGGGTCCCTTCCCTCCCTCTGGACGACCTCCTCGGGCCTTATGATGTTGCCGAGGCTCTTGCTCATCTTGTCGCCCTTTTCATCTAGAACGTAGCCGTGCATGGCGACCGCTCTATACGGGACGGTGTCGAAGGCTATCACCGAAGCGGCCTGCTGGGAGTAGAACCACTTGGTGACCTGGTCTTCGCCCTCGACTATGAAGTCGGCCGGCCAGAGCTTCTCAAAGAGCTCCTTGTTCCTTGGATAGTCGAGCGAAGCCCAGCTCGCTATACCACTGTCGAACCAGACGTCAACGACGTCCCTGACGCGCTTCATCTCCTTGCCGTTGACCCTTATGATGAAGGCATCGACGTAGGGCCTGTGCAAGTCTTCTGGGCCAAGCTTCTCCTCTATGACCCTGAGCTTTTCGTTGTAGTCCTCCGGGAGTTCAACGCGCTCGCCGTTAACCTCTATCGCAACGGCGAGCTTGACAAGCTCCTCAAAGCTTCCAACGACGTATATCTCGCCGTCCTCGCTCTGCCATATCGGAAGCGGTATTCCCCAGTACCTCTGCCTGCTTATGACCCAGTCGCCAGAATTGAGAACGCCGTTGTCGTATCTGACCTTCACCCAGTCCGGATACCAGGTGACCTTCTCGTCGTTCTCCTTGATTATCTTGTCCTTGACTTTACTCACCTTGAGGAACCACTGGTCGGTCGCCCTGAAAATCAGCGGGGTCTTACAGCGCCAGCAGTGCGGGTACTTGTGTTCTATCGTTCCGGCCTTCACGAGGTAGCCCTTCTCCTTGAGGTGCTCGATTATCTCCGGGTCGGCGTCCTTGACGTAGACGCCCTTCCACCTGCCCTCGGTGTAGCGACCCTGGTCGTCGACCGGGCTGTAGACAGGCAGACCGTACTTCTGCCCGACCTCGAAGTCCTCCTCACCGTGGCCCGGCGCGGTGTGAACCAGTCCGGTACCGTCCTCAAGGGTTACATGCTCGCCGAGGATTACGCGGTGCGCCCACTCGTACTTCTCGCGGAACTCCCTCTGCCTCGGATACTCGTCGAGAAGGACGTGGGTATAGCGAATCCCCTCAAGCTCCTCGCCCTTGAACTCCTCGACCACCTCACCCTTGACCCCAACCTCGCTCAGAACGCGCTCGACGAGGGCCTTCGCGATTATCCAGTACTCCTCGCCGTTCTCGGTCTCGACCCTAACCCTCGCGTAGTCGTACTCGGGGTGAACGGTAACGGCTAAGTTGGCCGGAAGCGTCCAGGGTGTGGTAGTCCAGATGAGAAGATACTCTTTCTCCTTTCCTTCAACCGGGAACTTGACGTAGATGCTCGGGTCCTTCCTGACCTTGTACTCACCGCGAACCTCGTGCTCGGCCAGAGCGGTTTCACAGCGCGGGCACCAGTGCAAAACCCTCTTGTCCTTTTCCAAAAGCCCCTTCTCCCAGGCTTTCTTGAGGGTAAACCAGCCCGATTCGATGTACTCGTTCTTTATCGTCATGTAGGGGTTGTCCCAGTCCATCCAGATTCCGAGCATCTTGAACTGCTCGGTCATGACCTTGAGGTTGTTAAGGGCGAACTCCTTACACTTCTTGATGAAGTTGTCAACGCCTATCTCGGTCTCGATGTCCTTCTTGGTTTTGAGTCCAAGGGCCTGCTCGACCTTGACCTCTATCGGCAGGCCGTGCATGTCGAAGCCCGGCTGTCTGCGAACGTTGTAGCCCTGCATCGTCCTGAAGCGGATTATCATGTCCTTGATTATCTTGTTCCAGGCCGTTCCAAGGTGTATTGCACCGCTCACGTACGGCGGTCCGTCGAGGAAGTAGTACTTCGGGCCGTTCGCCCTGCTGGCCTTGACCTTCTCGTAGGTGTCGTTCTCCTTCCAAAAGGCCTCTATCTTCTCCTCCAGCTTGCCTGGGTTGTATTCCCTAAACTCCGGCTCCTTAATCATCCCAGAACCCTCCAGAAGTGATAGTTAAGGCTAACCCAGAAGAGGGCTCAAGCCTCGAAACGGGCGGAGCGAAGGATAAAACACTCCCCCCTCATGGGTATCGGGGCAGAGTTGGGAAGTTAGCTTATAAGGTTTTCTGCCAAGCCGTTTCGGTGGTGGCATGAGAATCGCGGTCGGCTCTACCAATCCGACGAAGGTTAAGGCCGTTGAGAACGTGATGCAGAGGATTTACGGCGACGTTGATGTGGTCGGCGTTGAAGTTGACAGCGGGGTTTCAGACCAGCCGATTGGAATCGAGGAGATAGCGAGGGGTGCTATAAACAGGGCGAAGAGGGCTTTGGAGAAGACCAACGCTGACCTTGGCGTCGGAATTGAGGCCGGAATCTACCCCTTCCCCGGGACGCTGACGGGCTACCTCGACGTTCAGGTCTGCGCAGTTGTTAGTCCCGACGGGAGGATAACGATAGGCCACAGCCCTGGCTTTGAGTATCCGCCTGTTGTAATCAAGAGAATCATTAAAGAGGGAGTTGAGGCAGGCGTGGCGATGGGCGAGCTCGTCAGAGACCCAGAACTCAAGAGGAAGGTCGGCGCGATAGGCGTTCTCAGCAAAGGATTGCTCACGAGAACCGAGCTCAACGAGATTGCAGTCCTGATGGCGATGATACCGAGACTGAATCAGGAGCTGTTCTTCGGGAGAAAATGAGGCTGTGCCCTCCCCGACCGTCCCCCGGTCACCCCTCCCGGAGGCGTGAGAGGGGAGGGCGGTTAAGGTTAGGCCGGTGAGAATTTTAAGCTTTTGCGGAACTCACGTGCAAACATTGCCAACGGTAGGGTTTTATAATCCGTCGCGGATAAAAAGAATGGGGAGAGTTATGGCGTCTGATGTGAGGGCGATTGAGTTAATGCTTAAGACCGACGAAGAGGCCAGGCGTTCGGTCAGTGAATGGATTGTCCAGCTCGCGAGGAAAATTCATGAGAAGCCTGAGGACATAGTGTGGTTTTTTGAGATGAAACGACTGATGAAGGAAGTTGAAAGGCTGGCCACTACCGTTACTGATGAAGAGCTTGAAAAGTGGGAGATAGAAATGGAAGAAGAACTGAGAAACTCTGAACCAGTAGAGCAGAGTCTTGAGACGTTGATGGAGATTGGCGAGAAGAGTTTTAGGAAGTTCAAGCGCATCGAGGCAAAGCTGAAGGGGCTGGGGGGCATTTGATAACCTATTAAAAATGGAAGTTTGTAAGAGAAGCCTTACGATGAAGCTTTCTCCTCGACCTGCCTCTCCTCCTCGGGCTCGCCCTTTCTCCTGCTCTCGTTCTTGATGACCTGTATCACGTAGTCTATGAACTTTCTGACCTCCTCAAGCTCCTCCTCTGGGATGTCCTGAATCTTCTTGTTCTTGCTCTTGTAGGTGAGCAGTTTGAGGAGCGCGAGCCTTCCAAGGGCCGTCCTCGTGCTTATCTCCCCGTTCTTCCAGTCGCGCCATATGGCGTTCGCTATGCCGTAGAACTCGGGGATGCTGTCGAGTCCCGGGTCTCCAACGTCTATGACCTCCTTTCCAAGGTACTTGTAGCGCTTCTCCTTCTCCTCCTTTGATAACTCCTTGGTGCGGTCCTTTATGTACTCGTGCACCATGACCATCACCTCCGCTTTAAGAATAGGTGGAAGTTTTTATTAACCTTTCGTTAGTTTTTCCTTATCTCGTTCCAAACGCCTGCCATTATGAGGAACGCGCCCGCCAGGGCCCTCCTCGTGAACCTCTCGCCGAGGAGGACGAAGGCCGACAGAGAACCGAAGATTGGTTCCATCGAATAGATGAGAGCCGCCTTGTATGCTGTCGTGTGCTTCTGGTACTTGACCTGAAGGGTGAAAGCCACAACCGTTCCGAAGACGGCCGTATAGAGCAGTCCGAGCCAGGGGAGCAGCTCCCTCGGAAAAACCTTGGGCTCGAACGCCAGAGCGAAGATTAAGGAAAAGACGAAGTTCCAGAAAATCTGCCAGAAGGCCAGGCTGAGGTAGTCCTTCTCGCCGAAGCGCTGGACGAGGACTATCTGAAATGCAAAGCTAACCGCGCAGAGGGCCGTTAGGAGGTCGCCGTAGCCGATGCTCGAGCTTGCCCCTGAGATGAGGTACAGCCCGGTAAGGGCGATGGCGAGCGACAGAACGTCTCTCGCTTTTACCCTTTCCCCGAGGAGGAAGTAGGCTATGAAGGGTGTGAACACGACGTAGAGAGACGTTATGAAGGCCGAGTTCGACGCGGTGGTGTACTTGAGGCCGACAATCTGGAAGCCGTGGCCAAAGAATAGTGTAAGCCCGAGGAGGAAGCCCTCGCGCAGAGTTTCCTTCCTGAGAACCTTCGAGCGGAAGAGGATTAGCATTAGAAGCGACGCGATACCGAAGCGATAAGCCAAGAAGAGAATCGGCGGAAGGTAGTCCAGACTGACCTTCATCGCCGGAAAGGTGAGGCCCCACATGGCGGTTATCGTGAGAAGTATGAGTTCGGCCCTCTTCATCGAGCCGAGTTGCTACCGGAATTTAAAAAGCTACTCCCCGGGTCCATTGATGCAGGACATGTTCATTGAAAGGAGCATCTCCACGTAACCGCTTTCGAGGTTCTCGCGGATTTTACCGGCCAGCTCTCTGAGCTCCTCCTCTTCAAGCGGTTTCTTCGTTTTCAGCCACTTTATCAGCCCGTCCCTCTTGTCGAGGATTACGACGTCTCCTTCGGTGATGAGCGGGACGTAGTTCATCTTTATTCCGTAAAGCTCCTCCGCGAAGGCCAGCTTCGCCCTCAGCAGTTCGAGGTAGTTGGCCAGCTCCTCCCCAAGGAGTTCCCTCAAGAGCCTTTTCATTCTCCCACCACATGTGCTTTGCTGGACAGCTTTATTAACCTATCGGGCAGATATGGGTAGGAAAAGGCGATAAGGGTTGAGGACGTATCACTATCGGTGAGACCATGTTCATGAAGTACGCCCACCACTTTCACGCCTACCAGCCGGGCGACATAGTTTACGTTGAGGACGGCGACGGCTCCGGGCCGATAGAGTACGAGGAGCGGAAAAGCCCGGTCGCGATTAGAATCGGCGATGAGGACGTTAGGGGCGAGAACTGGACACGGGCGATGCTCTACTCCTATGAGCGGATTTCCGATGTTCTCTCAAGGCTCAGGGGAGTCAGCGTCGATATCGAGCCCTTCACGTTCCTCATGCTCCTTAAGTACAGGAGGAATGTCTTTGAAGATGCCGTTGAGCTTCTTAAGAACCTTGACGCCGTTCCGACGGTTCCCTTCCACCCGATAATGCCCCACCTCGACGAGTTTGAGCAGAGAATCCTTGCAAGGGTTTCCTTTGACTTCTACGCCCCTCTGATTGGCGACAAAAGCGTCATCGGCTACTGGCTTCCGGAAGCCGTGATAACGAGAAGGACCGTTCAGCTCATTGAATCCCTCACTGATAGGAAGCTCGTCTTCCTGCTCGATGAAAGACAGCTACTCTACGACTTCCCGCAGGCGAAGTATTCGTGCAACCGCTACTCCAACTCCTTCGTCTTCGGTCGTGAGTGGGGCCTGAGCGACGCCTTCGCCTTCAACATCCTTGATGTCCAAGGGCTGGTGAGCGAGACACTCTCTCGGAGGGACGACTACAAGGAGAACCTAGGCGTTCCCTACCTGGTCTTCACCGCGAGCGACCTCGAGAGCCTGCTCGGAAATCCTGCACAGCTCGAGCGCTTCGTTGCCTGGATGGAGGGCCTTGAGAGAAACGGAGTTGAACGGATTTCGGCGCCTTCCTTCGTCTGGAAGAAGCTCTCCGGCGAATTCAAGCGCCTCAAGGGCGAGTGCTCCTTCGAGATGCCCGTCAAAGAGTTCTCCAGCTGGAGCGACTACCTCGACCTGAGCCTTGACGGCAAGACGAGCGACTCGCGCTGGCTCGGTTACCGAAGGGCCGATGGAAGGGTCTTCGCGAGGGAAATAAACGGAAGAAAAATCTCCCAGCTCTGGAAGGTAGCCTTCACGCGCCTTTTCGGCGAGCTCAACAGGACGGTGAGGCTCGGCGTTTTAAAGGGTCTGAAAGAGCTTAACGCCGACCCCGAGGAGTTCCTGGTCAGGTATGCGCGGGTCTTCTTCAGGGATTACTACGACTACTTCGGCCTGAGCACGTCTCTCAACTACGTCCTCGAGCCTGCCGACGGCGATATGGACGCCCTACCGCTCGGCAGAGCATACTACCTCATGCTCCTCGCCAACCACTCCTGCCCGCGCTTCTGGGAGAACCTCGACACCCGCGTTGCCTTCTCCAACGTCTCGGTCATGGCGAAGGCTCTGATTGAGCTGATGAAGTATTTCGAGGGAAGCGAGCTTCAGTCGCTCTTTATCGGGGCGTATCTCAAGATGCTCCGCTTTGAGGACCTCTACCACGTATGGAACCTTTCCGCGATGCCGTCAATCGAGGGCTGGGAGACGGGTGAAGAGGCCTGGCGCGAGGCTTTGAAGCCCGAGGTTCCAACGAGCGGCTACAACGTCGTGACGAGAGCCGCGCTCTACGTAGGAAAACGTGACCTCTGGGGCGACCTGAGAAGCCTCATTGAAGGCTACAACCTCGAGTGGGCAACCGCGGACACCGGCCACATCCCCGGCGAAAGGCACGGCCTTTGGGAGAACTCGGAGTACTGCGAACACCGGGGGTAGTTTCCTAATTTTATCCCTTGAAACGCGGTCTTGGCCATTATAACCAACCAGAACGGTAGGTTTATATTTTGTCTTCCCTAACTTCGTAACTGGTGGTTCCAATGAAATCCGAAGAAAAGGTCGAGTTTGGGGAGTCTCATCTACTCGAATGCCTACTCAAGGGCATTGACTGCAGAAGGTGCATGGAGCTCAAGCGGGCGCTTGAGGGTATACGGGAGAAGGTTCAAGGTCGAGAGCTCCTTTTACTCCTTGAGATTCCACTTCTCCTTGCTCAGGAAGAGATAAGCCTCACGCTCAAGCTCCTTGGGAACGTAATTTAGTAAAATATCCGCCTCCCTCACCGCGTCTCTTATCCCTTTTCCGAGCGACACCTGGTTTTTGTCGAGGAGTTCGATTATGACCTCCACAACGCTCTCCCGGACAGCCTTTTCGGAGTAGAGCCTCTTTCCAATAACCCAGACCTTCCCGTTCTTCCGGTAGAAGTTCCGTCCCCGCTCGGTGAAGAACTCCGGGCCGGCCTTAATCTTGACTTTCTCGCGCGTGTCTCTATCAAGTTCGAGCATTATGAAGGCCTTGCTCTTTCTCCCGACGTCCCAGCCGAGGACGCGGAAGCCTTCCCTCTCAAGGGCCTTCTCAAAGCCCCTCGCGCTCCTCTCCAGCTGGGGCAGGAGAATGTCGTCCACCATATCCGGGGCATTGATTAGGAGCGTTACAAGGGCGGTTCCCCTCTTCCTCAGCTCGTCGAGGTAGTTTCCCTTAGACTTCTCCGGTGGGAAGAAGAACTTGACCGAGGGGTTCTCTAGGAACTCCATCGTCTTGAAGTAGAAGCGCCCGTACTTCTCCCAGCTTAAGTTGGCCGAAACGTTCCGCCTCGGATCGACGGGGTCTATCACTACCAGCGGTCTGTCCTCCTCGGTTTCCCTCTTCACTGTCTTAAGCGCGGTTTCCGGCTCTTCCCTCAGCCAGTCCGCCGGGTCTATTACCTTCTGCCTCAGTATGAAGTCCGCTTTCTCGACGACATCGAGGAAAGAACCGTACTTGATGACGAGGATTTCGGCCAAATAGCCGGAAAAGCCCCTTACGTAAATCTCGCTCCCGTAGGCGTTGATGCCCTTCAGGAAGCGCTTGAGGAGCCTTACCTCATCGTTCCGCCCCCTGAGGTGCTCGTTCACCCAGCGCGTGTGGAGTATCGAGCGGTCAACGGCGGTTCTAACGTCCCTCCAATTTCTGACGTCGTAGCAGGGCACGAGGTCAACGCTTACCCCCCTGTATCTCGCCCGGACGTATGGGTGCTCCGCGTAGGCTATCTCGTAGGAGTCGAGCTTCTCCGCTATGGCTTTTCCGAGTTCCAGACCTTTTTTCCTCAGCTCCTCAAGGGGGGTTTCGAGGGGGAAGGCTAAGAACAGGTCAACGTCGTGGTCTCCGGCTAAGTATGTGTCCTTCGCGAGCGAGCCGACGAAGTACGGCCTGACATCGAGGTCGAGTTCGTTTATCTTTTCCTCAGTTATAGTTCTCAGCTCCTCCATGAGGGTCTTAACGAAGGTTCTCTCCTCCTCGCTAGGCCTTATCTTGGAGAGCACTTTTTCTAGAACCTCGTCAACCTGCATTCCCTCACCTATTGATTTAAAACTATCAAAATATTTATATATCTTTTGTTAGCTAGCTATCAAGTAGGTGCGAGCATGGAGGGGCTTGCCGTCGTTCAGAACCCCTGGTGGAGTGACGCGGACGCGATTTACCTTGACGATAGGGTTAAACGGGCGCTCTCAAGGAAACCTCGGCTTCTGTATCGATTTAAGCCCGTGAATAAAATCCTGATAGGGCCTAGGCAGGTTGGCAAGACAACTTACATGAAGCTTTCAATAGCCCATCTCATTGAATCCGGTGTTAATCCGAGAAACATCATGTACTTCTCCTGCGACCTCCTGAGGGACTACAGAGAAATCGTCTCCATTGTTCGCTCGTTTCTGAGGAGGACTTCCGGGAAGGCCTACGTTTTTCTCGACGAGGTTACGTTCGTTGATGGCTGGGAGCGGGCGGTTAAGTTTCTCCTAGATTCACCTCTGGCCTCGAGGATGGTCCTTCAGGTTACGGGCTCGACGTCGGCCGGTCTTAAGAGGGAGAGCTTTCCGGGCCGAGAAATCAAAGTTGAGGAGTTCCTCCCTGTAGATTTTAGGCTCGTTGCGTCCATTTATCGACCCAAACTAAGTGGAATCCAACTCCTTCACGGGAATCCCACGACTCCAAAAGAGTTCTACGAAAACGCCCTCGAGCTGTATCCTTACCTCGATGACCTCTACGGAGCGTTTGACCTCTACCTGAGTTCCGGTGGCTATCCCCGTGCAATCTATGAGCTCTTAGATGGTGAAATCTCGCCCGAAACCTATGAGATGGTCTACAATGCAACGGTTCTCGACGTTGTGAAGCTGGGAAGGAGTGAGAGAATTGCTCTCTCGCTCATCCTCGGTCTGCTCAGGCGCTACGGTGACAGGGTGAGCCTCAACTCCCTCGCCAAGGAGCTTGAAATCGGTTCCCACGTGACTGTCAGGGATTATTTGGAGCTCTTTGAGGAGCTCTTCATCGGCAGGAACTACTTCCAGGTGAGGCTCCACGACATGACGCCCCTGTTCAGAAGGGAGCGGAAGTTTTACTTCTTGGACCCCTTGGTACTCAGGACTTTTTCTCGGCTCTTCGGCGTGGCCGTGGACGAGCCAAGGGTCGTTGAGGGTGTCGTGGGTGAACATCTAAGCAGGCTCTTTCCCACTTACTACTTCTACGGCTCGAAGGAGGTTGATTTCATAGCCGGAAACCTTGGGGTTGAGGTAAAATGGAGGAAAAGCGTCTCTTCATCAGACTTTCCAAGGGTTGGCATAAAGAACAAAATCCTGCTTTCAAAGGCCGACCTTGACTTTGTGGAATCCCGGAACCTTGCGATAATTCCCGTCCCGCTGTTCCTCTTCCAGCTTCATTCAGCGAGCTCGAACCTCGCAACGGTCTCGTAAATCGGGCCCTTCGGCGTCGGCGTGCTCTTCTTCAGCTCTATCGCCTCGACATTGAACTCGCCGAAGTCCTCGTTGGCGAGGTCTTTGAGCGCCATCGCCAGTTCAACCTTATCGCGGACGAACTTGACGCGCCCGATTGTTATGTGGGCCACGAAGTCCTTGTCCTTCTTGAAGCCGAGCCTTCTCATCTCGCGCTCGACGTCGTTCGCTATCGCCTTTATCCCCTCGTCGTTTTCGATTCCGGCCCAGATAACCCTCACGTAGTTTGGGTTCGGGAAGACGCCGATTCCCTTGACGCGAACGCGGTGCTTTTTGTGCTTCCTCGCTATCTCCGCCAGGGCCTTCTTGACTTCCTCCGCCGTTATCTCGTCAATCTCCCCAAGGAACTTGAGCGTCACGTGGAAGTTCTCCCGCTCGACGAACTTTATCTTCGCCGACTTGTTCCCTATCCTCTCCTGGGCCTTCAGGAGGTTGTCGCGAACCTCTTCGCTCACATCTATCGCTATGAACGCCCTCATACCACCACCGAGAAAAGTTGGAGGGAGGGGTTAAAGGGGTTTTCGTGTTCGTTACAAGCTCAACGGCGGTCGGCTTCGACATAGAGACCAACTGGGACGTTCACTCTTTCATAACCTGTGCCGTACCAGTGGTGTACCGGGATTTCCACCGTGTAGTTGCTTTCCATGGCGTAGAATATCACGTCACTTGATGGTCCGTTGTTTTTGACGTGGCCGAGCATAACGTAGCTTGAGTAGTCGCTGACGCTGAACCCGACGGTTATTGTCGCGAACCATGGGGGGAGACTACCCCGGGCGAGAGCGTCCAGAATTGCTCCTATGGGGATTCCAACGCCAAAGCTGTGACCGTCGCTTCCTGCGTAAATTTTGCCGTAGAACTCCGAGAGAGATACGGGGTCGTTTATTCCAACTGATATTCCCCTTGACTTCTCCATCCAACTATTGGGGAAACTGTATGGTGGTTCTCCGAGTGTTGAGCCGCTCTCTATGTGTTCGACGTTTCCGCTTACCCTGTCTATGGTGAAGCTGTCTATTTTTGCGAAGTATCTTTCGTTTCCCGTTGGCGAACACAGTACTTGTCCGTGTGAGTCTCTCTCACACATGTATTCCTTCTGGTATATGTAGTGCACCGTCCCCTTAATCCATACGTAGCCCCAGGAATACCCTTTTGGAACCGTTATATCGTCTCCTCCCGCGAAGTAGTTGGTTATGGACCTTCCAAGGACTTTGACGGTTATTGAACTCGGGTCGAACTCAACTTTTTCTGATATCCTATCCCCCATTGCAACTGTCACGTCCGGACCCCAGTACTTCTGGACTGTTATCCCAATGTCTGCCGTGCCGAAGATGTCGCTCTGCGCGTTGTTGTGGATTATCAGAACAGGTATTTTGACGTTTTGAAACCTCTGCTCTCTTACCGTTCTCCATTCAAACCACGGGGGATTTATGTAGCCTTCGGGTTGTACGCCGGCCTTTCTCTCAATTTCTGCGAGTGGGGTTCTTTTAGCTTCCCTGAGGTCGAAGTTTAGTTTTACAGTTTTCGGGAGAGTGTTCTGCCGGGGGGTTACTTCAAAGCTGTCCGGTGGTAACGTATAAACCGCACCGTTCTTCACGACCCAGACGTCCACGCCGATGAAGGCGGTTTTTGAGCCTGTTTTCCCTGCAATTACTCTGGCCTCGTTGAGGGTGTTTGAGGATATCCTTATGGTGTTTTCTGAGAAGAGGAGTCTCCTTTCGAGGGAGCCCCTTTCGAGGACTTTAATGCTCCCTTTCTCGTCAAACGTCCAGATGGTGTAGTAGACTTTCCCTTGTCCTGTTAATGCGTTTCCATCTCTATCGAGAAGAACCACTTTGGCACCGCCTATGGGTGTTGCGTAAATATACCCCAGAACGCTGGTCATCAGCAGTCCCAACAGGGCTGCTAATAGTGGCCTCCACCGTAAGTGGTTCACCCCCTTACAGTTTTTGTATTACTATTTGGATGATTTATCCCTTATAAGTTTTTCCTCTTGTTATTAGTAACGTTTCTTCCTTTCTTTTTTGAGTATGAATCTATTCTAACACGGATTTTCCTTACAGAATTCTCCAAAAGAAGCTCGAGTAAAAAGAGCTGCACGGAGATGCAAAGAAAGTGCAGAGGCAGAAAAACTCACTCCCTCACCACAACCGGGAACTCCTCCCAGGGGAATACTATCCACTTGTCCGTGCGGAAGACGTAGAAGTCGGGAACGACCTTGGTCCAGGGCTTCATGCTGAGACAGGCGACCTTAACCTCCTTCGCCCCTGCCTTCTTGACCTCCTCGATGACGACCTCAAGTGTCTTTCCGGTGTCGCTGACGTCATCCACGATGACGACCTTCTTGCCCTCCAGCGAGCCGTGAAGGGGAATCGTTATCACTGGCTTCTCCATCCTCTCGTCGATGCCCTTGTAGAACTTGACGTCTATGACCTTGAACTCCACATCACCCAAAACGTGGCTCAGCCTCACAGCTGGGATAAGCCCGCCCCTCGCGATTCCAACTATCACGTCGGGCATGAAGTGCTTTCTCAGTTCTTCGGCGAGCGCGAAGACGGCCCTATCAATTTGCCACCAGGTCAGGTAAACCTTGTCCATGGGAACACCTCCGAATAGCGTGAGTTCTCAACGCCGAACTTAAGCTTTGGGTGAGTGGTGGAAGTTAAAAGAAAGGCCTTAAAAAACCTATTTTGGCAGGAGAATGTTAAAAGATGTCTGGAGGAACGAAATTAAGGGGGCAAAGAAAACGGAAGAAACCCTCAGCTGATGACACACTTGCTCCAGCCGCAGCGCGGGCAGGTGGCGCAACCGCTCTCCATCCTGAGCTCTACCAGCTCTCCGTCTTTCTCGTAGCAGACCGGGCAGTAAGCCACTCCAAGGAGCTCCTTAATCTTCTCCTCAGGAATCTCCGGTTTCTCCGCGTGGTGCGGGTGCTCTGGCGTCTTTGGCGTGATGGTCTTTGCTGTGCTCAGGGAAAAGCTGAGCGCCGGCGCTTCCTTCTTCTCCTTCCCGTTGGTGCCGTTGAGTATGGCCTCGACGTTGATGAACTTGGCCAGCCAGGGCTCGGCCTCGACGACAGCCTTCAGCTTCTCGACGGCGTAGCTACTCGGCTTGGCCGGGACACGCTTCCTCTTCTCTCCCTCGACGCTGTAGACCTGTACCGAGAGCGAACCGTCGCGGTAGACGGTTATTCCCTTACAGCCGAGCTTGTAGGCCAGCAGGTATGCCGCTTTAACGTCCTCCACAGTCACGTCGTTTGGCATGTTTATCGTCTTGCTCGCGCTGTCGGTGAGCCAGAGCTGTATGTTGGCCTGAGCCAGGATGTGGTCGAGCCAGTGGACGTCCATCGAGGTGACAAAAACGCGCTGCATGTCCTCGGGAATCTCCTCAAGGCCCTGCACTGAACCGTAGTTGTCGCTTATCTTCTTCAGTAGCTGCTCGCTCCAGAGACCGCGCTTCTTGAGCTCGGACTCGAAGACCGGGTCGACGTAGTAGAACTCGCCAACGGTGACGCTCTTCTTGTAAACGAGGGCAAAGATTGGCTCGATTCCGCTGGAGGTGTCGGCTATCATCGAAACCGAGCCAGTGGGTGGACAGGTGGTCACCATGCCGTTTCTAACTCCATGGCGCTTGATTTCCTCAACAAGCTCGTCCCACGGGAGCGTCCATATCTCGCGATGGTAGAAGCCCTCGACCGGTAGCTCACCGTCCTTGTATCTGCTCTTCTCGTAGAGCGGGAACGTTCCGCGCTTTTTGGCGGCCTCAACGCTGTACTTGTAGGCGTAGAAGGTGAGGTATTCCGTTGCCTTCCTCATGAATGCGAAGCCTTCCTCGCTGTTGTACGGAATGCCGAGCTTGAAGAGGGCATCTGCCAGTCCCATCATTCCGACGCCTATTCTCCGGGTCAGCTTCGTGTTGTGGTTGATTTCAGGAAGCGGGAAGCGGTTGACGTCGATGGCGTTGTCGAGGTACTTGGCGACCTTTTGAATGACATAGGCGTACTCGTCCCAGTCGAAGTACGGCTTCCCCTCATCGTCATACTTTACAAATTTGGCGAGGTTGATGCTCGCGAGGTTGCACGATTCGTATTCGTAGAGGGGCTCTTCACCGCAGTTGTGGCTCAGGAAGCCGTTGCTTATGTAGCTGTGCTTCTCTGGAACGGTGAAGTCGTAAACGAGCTCTTCACCAAGCACTTCAACGCTCTCAACGGTAACGATAGGCTCGTCCCTCTTGGTCTTCTTGAGGCTGAGCTTCTCCGTCTTATAGCCCTCGAAGCCAATCTTCTCCGCGAAGAGCTTCCTGCTGTAGTTGGCTATGACGAGCTCGTGGTAACCTTCGCCCTTGTAAGTTCTCTCCTCGCCGTCTTTGGTGGTGTATTTGAACTCGCTCGGGTACGGCCTTTCGTAGAGCTTGGACAGTATTCCGAAGAGCAACAGGAGGTCCTGAACTTCCCTGAGTAGCTCGCGGTCCTTGGATGTTAACCTTATCGCCTTGTCGTTATCAACGTAGCCATCTGCACTGAAGAGGCCACGGAGGAAAGCCGCTATCTCCCTCGGCTTTAGCCTGAAGACGATTTCTGGAACGCGCTTGTCGTTGGTTTTGACGATACCCTCAATCCACTCGTAGGCTTTTCCCCTGACGCCGAGCTTAATCTGGTTGCCGTAGCGGTGGGGCTCGGCTTTGATTCCGAAGTGTTTGACGAGTATCTCTCTGACTTTCCAGGCTGTTTCCTCTTCCTTTTCGGCATTGAAGTAGAACCATGCCCTTCTGTCTTTAGTGTTGAGGTATCCGTCTCCAATGAACCAGCCGAGAACGAAGGCAAGGTCTTCCCCTATGCTCTCGCTTCCGAAGTCATCTTCGACTTCAAAGCGCGGGAGGAGTATTTTGTCACCCGGAGCGATGTCCTTAACTTCCTTCCAGCCCTCTGGAGTCATGAGCTTGTGGTCAAGTGTTGCGGTTATTTCGTATCCTTCTTTTGTCTTCACCCTTGCGACGGTTTTCCTGCCGACCTTCCAGACGTAGGCGGGAACTGCTATCGGGTCAGCAATCGCCAGCTCAGCTCCGTGAACCGTTTTGTACTCCACCTTTTCTTCTCCCGGAAGGAGGACCTCAACAGCGTAGGCGTAAGGCTCTCCTCCATCGGTTATGCCCTCTACTGCAACGGCCTCTTTCTTTCCGCGCTTTTTCGCGAGCGTGAAGAGTTCTTCCGCTTTAATGTACCCTTCTGGGGTAAGAATCCTCGTCTCCCCGACCACACACGGGTTAGTAGCCCTTATCGGCCCTCCCTTCGCTTCCGCCAAAACGTTCCTCCTGTTGATGACGTCGAAGAATATAACGCCGGGGTCGGCCTTGCTCCAGGCCATGAAGGCCAACTCCTCGAAGAGGCTCTTGGGGTCGACCTCCTTGACCTTTTCACCGGTCCTGGGGTTCACGAGCGGGTAGCGCTTGCCCTCCTTCAGGGCCTCCCAGAAGTCCTCCCATATGCCGACGCTGATGTTGAAGTTGCTGAGCACGTTGGTTCCGGTGTTTCTCTCCTTCGCGTGAATGAACTTCTCTATGTCCGGGTGCCAGACCTCCAGGATTCCCATGTTCGCTCCGCGCCTTACGCCTCCCTGCTTGATGACGTCGCTGACCGCATCGATGAGGTGCATGAAGGAAACGGGCCCGCTGTTGGAGGTGTAAACTCCGTTCCCCGTGAGGAGATGAACTTCCTCAACCTGGAGGTCATAGACATGGCGCTTTCCAAGGGGCTCTATCTTAGTTATCCTCGTTGGATACAGTTTTGAAAGCATTTCAAAGTACTTGACTTCCTCTTCATCAAGACCGAGTTCATCTTTAAGCTCAAGCACCTTCCTTATAAAGGCCCTGTGTGTTACCTTCGAGTTGTAAGCTAAGAGCTTGTAGTCCCTCTGTATCTTTGCCCTCGTCTCCGGGTTCTTTATGCGGTATATCACGTTGAACGGGAAGGAATACTTCTTGTTCTTCCCGTTCTCTTCGAGGTTATTAATCGCTTCATTGGCTATTTCTGACAGTTTGACTGACTCTTTTAGGGTTTCAAATGCCTTGAGCTTCATGTCCCTCGTCTGAACTCTGAGTGTGTAGACGGTTCTGTGGCCGGGAGCGTTTGGGCTGTACTCCTGTATGCTTGTGACGATTCCAAGGGCCATGAAGAGGAGCTGGGCGTCCTTTATGAACTCCTTTGAAACGGACTTGAAGGCTATTCTGTAGTGCTGGTCGAGCGTGCCGTCCCCATCAAAGAACCCTGCCAAGAACGCGGCCATGACCGACGGCGGGCTCCTGAAGATGGCCTCCGGAACGCGTATGTTTTCAGATTTGTCCTTCGAGAGGTTGTTCTCCTCAAGGAACTTCACTATCTTCGTTGAGGGAATGACGAGTGTTATCTTGTGGCTCTCTTCCCTCAGGAACTCCTTTGGTTCGATGCCAAAGAGCTCTTTAAAGTACCTTCTGACCTTCTCCTTTATCCCCGTTTCACTCTGGTTCAGGTAGATTTCTATCTTTGAGTTCTTCCTTCTCCCGTTCTCGAAATAGTGTCTCACGTGACCATCCGCGTAGATTATGCCGAGGAGATATGCGAGTTTCTCATCGAGTATTGATGGTAATTTCACTTCGTAACCTTTACTCTTCAGCTCAACGTCCGTCTTCAGCTTGATGTATTCTCCACCTTCCCACTCTGGGGCAAGGATGTAGATGTAATCGCCGACGTTCAGTTCCCTTAGGGGCTTAAGGAGGGGATTACCGTTTTCATCAAAGACGAGGAACTTGTGGTCGTCCGTAACCTTGAGCTCGTAGCCATCCTCTGTAACGACCCTAAATACCTCCATTTCTCCGTTGTCATAGGCCTCTATAATGCTCCTAAGTCCTGCGTGGGTGATGATTTTTGGTTTCTCTCCGTGCACTATTTCCTCTATTGGGATGAAGCCCCTGTCGGTGAGAATCCTCGTGTCTCCCGTGAAACACGCCGCTCCAGCCGTAGAACCGACGAAATCACCTTCAGGACGGAGCTTTGAGAAATTAACTCCGGTGCCGCCCCCTGCCTTTTGTATCATGGCCACGTCGTGCGCGGCCTTCATTATGCTCTCCATATCGTCCTCTATCGGGACAACGAAGCATGCCGAGAGCATTCCCAACGGCCTACCTGAGTTGATGAGGGCCGGGGTGTTGGGCATGAAGACTTGGCCGGCCATGAGCCTGAAGTACTCCTCTATTTCAGCCTCGTAGTCGTCGAAGGCCCCGTTCTCGAGCATGCTTAGGAACTCGTCTATCGAGACCTTCATCTTCCCCTTCTCTGCCAGCTCGCGGTAGAGGTTCACGAGCCTCTCGAAGTGGTACCTGTTGAGCTTGAAGCGTCCGATTGAGTACTTCCCGTCGAACTCCTCGAAGTGCTCAAGGTAGTACTTGACCCGGCTTAAATCCTGCTCGTGCTTTCCTTCCTTGTCGTAAACGCGCTCGTCGTAGAGTAAATCGGGGATGACCGCGAGGGTGGCGACCCTTTCAAAGAGCTCCCTGGGGCTCTCAACAATCTCCCCCTTCTCGTTCCTTATGAGGTATCTGCTCGCCAAAACGCGGAGGGCGTTGAGGGAGAAGCGCTTGTCGATTTCATCGAGCCTGTCCTTGTTGAGGATTTTCTTCTTCTCCTCCCTGATTTCGGCCTTCTTCTTGCGGTAGAGGATGTATGCCTTGGCGACGTCGAAGAGGCCCGCTCTCATGAGCTCGAGCTCAACGATGTCCTGTATGTTCTCGATGTTGGGAATCTGGCCGTCGTAGAGCTCGTTGACGCGCCTGACGACCCTTCTGACAACCCTATTGAGCAGCTTTTCGTCGTGGATTCCAACTTCGAGCATTGCCCTCCGGATGGCCCACCTTATACGCTCCCTATCAAAAGGTACGATTCTACCGTCTCTTTTCATCACTTTTTCAACGGCCATATAAACACCCCTGACACACAGCTGTGTATAAATCTGACCATTGGTAAAATCATCAGCACCGCCACTCTCGCCGGGTTCCCTAATATACCTTGCCCTGCTTCGACTTGCCACCCTGACGAATTCTGAGTTATCACCTTGGATGGTAGGGGACGGGTAGAAAAGGGGGATGGACAACTTAGAGGGACTCGTACATCAGCTTCAACCTGTACGCGTGGGTTAGTTCTTCTCTCGCGAGGTGGAGAAAGAGGTCGCTGAAGGGCTCACCCAGGAGCTTCGCGAGCTTTGAGTACATTTCGTAGGCGTGCTTTTCCCTCAGGACGGCTTCGACCACGAGCTCCTCGAAGCTCTCTGGTTTGGCCCTCTCATCGCTCAGGACAGGTTCTATTGACAGTTCGTCCATGTAGTCGATGATTAGGTTTTCGAGGGTCCCTTCGTTTAGGAGTCCAGCGAGGGTTTTACGGTGTCTGAGTTCCTCCTCGGCTATGAGCGCGAAGGTGTCCCTCAGTTCCGGCCTCTCAAAGAGCGCGTACGTTTCCCCTAGCTTGTAGAGGTTGTAGAGCTCGTTTTCCTGCCAGATTAGCCTCTCTATCAGCTCCCTTGCCTTCATTCCACAACCCTCAGGTAGTCCAGGAGTTCCCTTACGCTCGGCAGGACGAGGTCCGGCTTAATCTCGCTCCGCTCGACGTCCTCTAATGTGCTCACGCCTGTGAGAACCATTATCGCCTTCATGCCGAAGCGCTTCGCGAAGGCAATGTCTGTGTCAAGCCTGTCCCCGACCATCCATACCTCGTCAACTGGCCCGAGCTTTTCCATCACTACTTCATAGGCCGGTTCGTTGGGCTTTCCTATGATTAGGGGCTCCCTCTCACTTGAAGCCTTCAGCGACGCTATTATCGCCCCCGCCCCGGGGTAGAGTCCCTCCTCCGCCGGGTACGTGGTGTCGGGGTTCGTTCCGATAAAGCTCGCCCCGTTCCTTATCGCCAGCGTCCCGTACTTGAGCTTCTCGTAGGTTAGCTCGGGGTCAAGGCCAACCACAACGTGCTCGATTTCCTTCCATTTCCCTTCCCTGCACTCCCCGATGCTTACAACGCCCCAGCCGAGCCTTTTCATCTCCTCGTGGAGGCCCTCCCCCCCGATGACGAAAACCTTCCCCGGTTTGAGGTGCTTTGCCATGTAGAGTCTCGTGGCGAGGCCAGAGGGGACTATTCTCTCCGCCGGGACGTCTATACCCATCGAGAGGAGCTTCTGCCGGTAGGCCTCCGGTGTTTTCGTTGAGTTGTTGGTGAGAAATACGAAGGGAATCCCCTTTTCCTTCAGGTATTTGATTACCTCCCGCGAACCCTCAATTGGTCGGTTTCCGCGGTAGAGGACGCCGTCCATGTCGAACACTATTCCAATCATGCTCCCACCGGAGGGAGAAGGTGGGGGAAGTATAAAAGCTCACTGGCTCGCGTCGAGCCTCAGCGTCACCTCTATCCCGTCGGTCTGACACTCGTTGCCGGCCTTTTTCGGCAGTTCCAGGTTCATCTCGACCCTTGCCTTCTCCCCTGGCTTGAGCTTTACCGGCAGGGTGATTGCCCTACCGTTGAGGTCGTCGAGGGTTTTGTTCACGAGCACGGACTTCCCGTTCACGCTGATTGTTTTCAGAACCAGCCACTTTCCAAGCTCTCCGACCTTGGGCGTTGAATCGACGTCCTTCTCGGCATTGGACATTTTGACCTCGTAATCCCTTACCGTGAGGGTCAGGGTCAGTCGCCCTATGGCCACGGTGCCTCCGTTCTTCACGTAGAAGCCGACCCTTCTGGCGTCGCCGGGGACGAGGTTCTTGAGCTCGAAGAGCTTCAGGCTGTGGTAGAAGCGCTTCCCGTCCCTGCTTATGGTAACGCTCAGCTCCCCGCTCGTTATCCTGTTTCCCTTTGAGAGCGCCGAGTCCGTAAAGAGGGAGCGGGAGACGCCCGCGACGAGGAGCAGACAGAACAACGTGGCAACTAACAGTGAGCGTTTCATCTTGACTGCCTCCGGTGGTAGTCACTGGGGGTTGGCGTTCATCCCTTATATTCTTTTCGCTTATTCGTTGTAATTACTCACTTATGAACGTAGATATTGAGCTTAAGACTCTGTATTGTTCCGTTGACGGCCTTCAGGATGAGCTCCTTTGCCGGTGTTTCGGCGTAGTTTCCGTCCCGCGGCGCCGGCGGGAGTTTTGGCTGGCGGTCCTTGAACAGGAGGAACCAGAGCTGCCACCTGCCCGGCCTGTCTATCCTGAAGGTGTACCTCTTCTCGAACTCGGGCGTCCAGTTGCCCTCGAGCTTCACCGGAACCGGTGGAAGGGTGACGTTGAACCAGCCGGGCATGGGGTACATCTCGTGGATTATCGTCGTGTTCGTCCTGTTGTCCCAGGTTAAGTTCACGAGCCAAATCTGGACGTAGTAGGTGACGTTCCTGTGTTCGTGGTTTACGATTCCTATTATGACTGTTGCGTTCTGTCCGACTGTCAGGTTGGTGGGGTAGTCGCTCGCCTTGCCGTTCGGGCCGAGGATGTAGAACTCTGTGAAAGCTTCTCCGGGCTTCGGATGGGTCACGACGTAGGCCAAGACTCCCACGGAGGTCACGATTGCGATTATCAGAATCACGGTGAGCGCTTTGTCGAGCCTGCTCGCCTCCTCCCACTCGAGCTCCCTCTTAATGTCCTCAGGGGTTATCCAGGGAATCCAGGGCTCGATTGCGTTCTTCCTCCTGTAAACCGCCGCGAGGGCGAAGATTATGTTGAAGAGGGTCAGGCTGACGAGGATTGGCTTGAGCCTTATCCCCCAGGGAGTGTAGTTGAGGGCGAGGCCTATGAGGGGGACTATCGCTATGCTGAGACCGAAGCTCAGCGCCAGCCTCTCGAGGTTGTCAAGCTCCTTCCTCTCGGGGAAGAGGGCCGTTACGAAGGCGTAGCCCGGGAAGAAGAGTACGAACGCCAAACCGAGTGCCTTCCTTGCAAGGCTGTCAGGGAAGGCCGCTATCAGGACGTCCATGAGGATGGAGAGGCCTATGAGCGTCAGCAGGTCCCAGTAGCGCCAGACTCCCTCAGGTTTTTCCACTCACCTTCCCCCCGAGAGGATTGAGTACACCTTTGCCATGACTATGATGACGAACACCACAATCAGGAGCTCTATGAGGGGTTTTAAACCCTCCTTCTGCTCCCTGCTCAGGAAGAGGCTTCCCACCTCAACGGTAATCAGGAGGCCTATGAGCGTTAGGGTCAGGAATACGCCCACGCTCGACGTTGCCAGGGCTGAAATCAAAACCCACGCCGACAGGAAGAGGAGCATGAGGTCCTCTACATCCATTCCTCGACTCCCCCGAGCTTCCTGACGGTTGCCTCAATCCCGTAGTCCTTCTCCTCGATGGACTCTACCGCGAGCACCTGACCCGTCCCCTTGGCGAGCGCGAGGAGAACGGAGGAGCACACCGGACAGGGGACCTTTTCGCAGTTCTCCGGTTTGCACCCGATTGTCGGTCGAATCACCACGCGGAATCCCTCGTCCTTTTCCTCTATGTACACCCTGTCCGCGAGTTCGAGGTACCTGAGAACCGAGCCGGCGACGCTCTCAACGGCACCGCTCCCGGCCCCGTCGAGCGGTCCTTCAAAGTGCTCCTCGAACTTCTCGACGAGGGAGTCTCCAAAGGGGCCCAGGAAGAGCCCCATTGCCCTGTCATTGGGAACGTCGGTCAGGAAGACCGTCTTCTCGTCCAGCCTCGCCAGGTCGAGTTCAAACTTCTCGTGGAGCGGCACGAAGAGTCCGCCCCTCGGAAGGTTCTCGTAGGGTGGTATGAAAACGGCGTTGCCCTCAAGGTAGAGGTTGTCGGCGAAGGTCGAGAAAACCCTCCTGTATGGTTCCATGAGGGCGTTAACGCTCTCCCTTTTGACGTACTCGCTCGATTTGAACGTAAGGACGACGAGACCCAAGAAAACGCCGGCTATGCCAAGGTTCGTCAGTTTGACTTCGGCGTTGAGGAAGCCCACGATGCCGATGACCGCGCCGAGGGTTATAAGAACGGCGCCGATGACGTTTTTTGCCTCCATTTTCCCTCCCAGAGGAGAAACCACTAACCTTATAAAAGGTTTTTCTTGTTAATGAACCTTGATACAAAATGAAAAAGAGAGCCGCATCCTTCTTCCTGCTGGTGCTCCTTGTGCTCTGGACTCCATCGGTTCAGGCCCAGCCCCAGGGTAGGGACGACTCCGGGGCCTACGTCTACTTCGGCGGTCTCCTCAACATGAGCGTTTCCGCGCTCCACTCGGTTCTTGACGGCAACACCTCCCTCGAAGGCGCCGTCCGCCTCTGGAACGCCACGAACATTACCTACTCTGCGGTTCTCGTCTACGGCCTTAGGGGCCCAGTGGCCGCCCTCGCCGGTGCCTTCAACGACCTCGGTAGGGGAGTCTATCTAATCTCGCTCGGGGCCGCTGAGTTCACCAACTACACCCGGGCCGGTGACTACGCGGATGCGGGTTCGGCGGTCCTCCTCGTCGAGGAGGGCTACGCCCTGTCAAGACGGGCCCTCACCGTTATTTCCTCCGTGCGGCTCTCGGTGAACGGTTCCGAGAAGACGCTTCCGACCGATTCCCTGAACGATGCCCTGAACCGCGTGGGCTCGCTGATAAGTGAGTATCACTCGATTCTGAGCTCCAGGTGGCATCCGTCGAGCCTCGTCGTTTTCTCCTCCAAGGAGTCCCCCTACGTCTTCGAGAACGTTACCTTCTTCGGCTACGCGCCCAACATGAGCACCGTTAGGCTCTGGGTTGGGGACAGGTCCTTCACCCTTAAAGTCTCAAACGGGACGTTCTCGATGACCTACGCCTTCAGCGACGTTGGCACCTACGAGGTTTACGCCGTCGGTGTGAACTCAACCGGAACCTTCAAGTCCAACATCCTCAGGATTAGGGTGTCGAGGATTCCGACGAGGATAGTGGCGTCGGAGAAGAGGGAGAGGAAGGCCGTTGTAGTCGGCTACGTCCTCGACGCCTGGGGCAGGGGCGTTCCCAACGCAACGGTCTTCGTGGTTGCTGGAAAGGTTTACAAGGGCCTGACCGGAGCCAACGGAAGTTTTAGGATAACCGTTCACCTGAACTCGACCGTGAACGGGACGGTTGCCTTCTTAGGTAACAGCTTCTACGGCCCCTCAACGCTCGTCCTGCCGCTCGTCCCGGCGAAATCACCCCTACTGATTAAGGTCTCCTCGTCGTTCGACCCGCTCTCGGGCGCCCTCACCCTAAAGGGGACGCTCTCTCCGAAACCTGACTACCCCATTACCCTGGGGGTATACGTCGATGGCAAGAGGCGCTCCGAGGTTACGGTTAGTGGAGGGAAGTTCGAGGTCCGGCTCAAGCTGGGCGGTGGTGAGCACGAGGTCTACGTCCTCTTTCCGGGCGATGATAACTACCTGCCCGCGAAGTCCAACGTTCTCGACGTTACGGTTTCGAGCACCAGCTACGTTGCAAGACTGCTCGGTTTAGCGGCCCTTGTCATCGTCGCTTTCATCGTCTACAGGCGTGTGAGGGGTGGGAAGAAGGTCCCCGCTCCGGAGGCAGTCCCAGAGGTTAGGACCGAGGAAGGGCCCGGCGGCGAGGTTCCAAAGAGCGTCCGCGAGGTTTATCTGACCGTTTACCGGGCCCTCCTGCGCCTCCTTCATCTGCCGCCCTCTGTCACCCCGAGGGAGCTCCTCTCGAGGTTTCAGGGCTCCGGCCTTTACCCGAGGCTCAAGGCCCTGACGGTCCTCCACGAGAGGGAGGTCTACGCGGGGGTCAGGATGAAGGCAAACGCCGTAAAGGGTGCACTCAAGGCCGCGGCCAACCTGATAGTATCGCTCTTCGTGGGGGAGGAGCTGTGAGGAGGGTCGCCTACGTAATCCTGGTCATCATAGGGATATTCCTCCTCGTCATGCCCCTCAGCGTTCCGAGGTTCAAGAGCGACGCGCCCTACAGCGTCCTGAACACCGGGCCGAAGGGGACGTCGAGCTTCGGCGTTCTTCTCTACCACTCCGGGAAGGTCGTCCCAGTCCTCTTTCCCTACTCGGGTTCCGACTTCTCCTCGAAGAACGGGACGCTCATCGTAATAGCCCCCGACGTCGGGTTCTCGAAGCGGGAGGTTGACGTGCTGAAGTCGTTCCTCTCCTCCGGCGGAACGCTCCTCCTGGCCGACAACTTCAACGAGGGGAACGCCCTCCTCGAGGCCCTAGGCGTTCCCGACAGGCTCTCCCGCGAGCCAGTCGTCAGCGTGACGTACAACTCGAGCTCCGCCTACCCTGTAACAAGGGCCCTCTCCCCGAGCCTCTCGAGGGGCGTTTCGTACCTCGTCCTCCACAGGCCGGCCGCGATACTTAACGCCCAGCATCCCCTGGCCTTCACGAGCAACGCCACGCTCTTCAACGGAACCTACGGGGCCGTCCCGATAATCGACGAGGTAAAATACGGTAAGGGGATGATAATCCTCGTCTCCGACCCGGACGTTTTCACGAACGCCCTCTTCAGGCAGAACGAGCCCTTCCTCCGCGACCTGGTTTCCTACCTTCCCGGCAAGGTGTTCTACATAGACGAGGCCCACCACAGGGACCTCAACCCGTACTCGTCCGGAACGATCGTCATCCAGCGCGCCGTCAGCAGGGGCGACGTCTTCTACTACATACTCTTCGTTGCGCTGCTGGCCTTCTTCGTCGAGTCGGGCCTCGCCTCAAGGCTCCTCTTCGCGGCCCTTGGACTGGCGCTGGGGATCCTCGAAAGGCTCTTTGGAACCGAGGAGGAGGGCCTTGAGGACGTAATCAGGAAGCTCGAGGAGAGGGGCTACGACGGGGATAAGTTAAAAAGACTCGTCGAGGAAATCGAAACCGGTTCAAAGTTAGGTGGTGCCCATGGACGGTAAGGAGTTCATCGAGGCCCTGAAGGCCGAGGTTTCGAAGGCAGTCGTTGGAAGGGAGGAAGTGATTGAGCTCCTCACGATAGCACTCCTGACCGAGGGTCACGTCCTTCTCGAGGGGATTCCGGGGGTTGCCAAGACAACCATAGCCAAGGCCTTTGCCTCGGCCATAGGCCTGAGCTTCTCGAGGATACAGTTCACGCCCGACCTCCTTCCCGCCGACATAATAGGGGTTCGCTACTACGACCAGAAGACCGGCGAGTGGGTAGTTAAGATGGGACCTGTTTTTGCGAACGTCGTGCTCGCGGACGAGATAAACCGCGCCCAGCCGAAGACGCAGAGCGCTCTGCTCGAGGCGATGCAGGAGAGGCAGGTGACGATAGAGGGCAACACCTACGAGCTCCCCAGGCCCTTCCTCGTGATAGCGACCATGAACCCCCTCGAGCAGGAAGGCGTTTACCCCCTCCCAGAGGCCCAGATTGACAGGTTCATGCTCAAGGTCGAGATGGGCTACCCGAGCAGGGAGGAGGAGCTGACGCTCCTGAGGCGGAAGAGCACCGGCGACTTCGGCGACGTTTCCCCCGTTGTTGATGGGGATGAGCTCTTCTCGCTCATGGAGGCCGTTCGGTCGGTCAGAGTTGGCGACGAGGTCATCGAGTACATCTACGCCCTCATCTCCGCAACGAGGAGCGACGAGAGGCTTCTCTTCGGCGCCTCGCCGAGGGCCGGCGAGCACCTCCTCTACGGCGCCAAAGCCGTTGCGTTCCTTGACGGGAGGGACTACGTGATTCCGGACGACGTTAAGAGGGTTGCCTTACCGACCTTGGCCCATAGGCTCGTTCTCCGCGTTGACTACGAGCTCGAAGGCCTCAAGCCCAGGGACGTCATCGAGGACATCCTGAGAAGAACCCCGGTTCCGGTGTAGCGTATGGACAGGGAAGACCTCCTTGTGATGACCGCGTTCCTCCTCATGCTCGAGGGCTACCTTTCGAGCAACGTTCTCCCGGGTTTCATAGGCTTAGCCGTCCTCCTGTACCTGACCCTCGTCAGGTCCTCGACAGTCTTCTCTCTGGGGGCCTCGCCCCTCCTCCCGGAGGGTCCCCTCGAGGCCGGTAACGAGTACGAGTTCGGGATTCGGGTTTCGAACGGGGGAAGCGCCGTCGAGCTCAGGCCCCGCGTTCTCGGGAGGGGGCTGAGGGTGGAGGCCGGTGATCTCTTCCTCGGCCCGGGGGAGGAGGCCGTCCTCCGCGGCCGGCTGAAGCCCCTCGAGAAGGGCGACGTGCTCATCGAGTCCATAACCCTCACCGCGGAGGACGAGAGGGGCCTCTACTTCGAGGAGTTCCCCGTGGCCTCCGAGGTGGTCTTCCGCGTCTACCCGTCGCTGAAGGAGATTGAAGAAGCGGCGCGGGTCGACAGGAACCTCCGGCTGGCCGAGCTATACCGGGCCGGCCGCTTCTTCGGGAGCGAGGGCCTTGACTTCAAGGATCTGAGGGAGTACCAGCACGGCGACGACTTCAGGAGGATAGACTGGAAGGCAAGCCTCCGCCTCGGCGAGCTCATAGTGAGGGAGTTCCTCAGGGAGGAGAACGTCGACGTCTACATCTTCCTCGACAACACGAGGGAGATGAGGAAGGGCATAAAGCGGGCCAAGGTGGACTACGGCTCGACCCTCGTCCTCCAGCTGGCGTCCGTGCTCCTGCGGAAGTACCGCGTGGGCCTCGTCGTCTACGATGACGTCGGCGCGAGGCTCGTCGAAGCGTCGAGGGGCGCCGGCCAGCTCGAGGCAATCCGGCGGAACCTCGGGATAAAGCGCGAGAGGGGTTTGATGAGCCTGAAGTTCAGTGCTGCTTCCGGCCTCGGGGAGAGGGCGAGGGAGTTCGTTTCAAAGGTCCTCCCCCTGAAGAAGGGCAGGCGCGGCTCTTCGGGCCTCGTTGAGGCCTTCTCACTCCTCAAAAGCCCCTCCTTCGTAATCCTCATCACAGACCTCAACAACCCGAGGGAGGTCTACGGGGCGGTTTCAAAGGCACTGCGGAAGCACAGGGTCCTCATACTCTCCCCGAACCCGGTCCTCTTCTACTCCGGGAGGCTTGACGAGAGAACCCTCGAGCGGCTTTACAGAGCCTACGAGGAGCGCGAGAGGCTTATAAGGAAGTTCAACGCCCTCGTTCCGACGATAGACCTCGGGCCGAGCGACTACCTCAGGGAGATAGCGAGGGTGGTGTGAGTGATAGGGGTGATAGCGTCGATAGTGGCGTTCTACGCCGCCGGGAGCTACGTGGGCATCCTGTCGGCGGTTCCGTGGCTAATCTCACTCAAGAACAGGGACGCCGGACTCATAGCTTTCCTCCTCTACGTCCTCTACGCCTCCAACTCCGTAAGCTTCCAGACGGTTTACTCATACGCCTCCCTCGTCAGGGGCTCCGCCGTGGCCCTCGCGACGCTCATCCTCCTCGACGACGTTCTGAGGGTGAGGCACATTCCGAGCAGGAGGGAGCTCGCCTCCCTGCCTTTCCTCCTCCTGGGCGTTCTCTTCCCTGAGTCGGTCATCGTGGGCTCCCTACTCGCCCTGGCGATAAGGCTGTCGCCTAACGTTTTCATGCCCGCCGTTCTCTTGGGCTTGGCGGCGGTTTTTGCCATCTTCAGGCAATCGCTTGATTACGCGGGCTCCGCTCCAACCCAGGTCGCCGTTATGTCGGCCTTTGGTATTTTTATAACGTTTCTGCTCTTCGTCTGGAAAACTTTTAAAAAGCGAGAGTTGTTTAATAGTTAATGGGTTCCAGAAGACAGGGGGATGAGGCAAGGTGAAAACACTGACTCCCGAGGAAGTTACAATCCTCATACCAACGAAGAACGAGGAAGAGGGAATCGGATGGGTTATTGACGAGTTCAAAAAACTTGGGTACACCAACATTCTGGTTGTGGATGGTCACAGCACCGACAGAACGAGGGAGATTGCCAAGGAGAAAGGGGCGACGGTCATAGTTCAGAGCGGTAAAGGCAAAGGGCAGGCGGTCGCGGAGGCCTTTAGTGTCATAGACACGCCTGTTGTTGTCATGATTGACGGCGATGGCACCTACGACCCAAAGGACGTTAAAAAGCTCCTTCAGCCTATCGAGAGGGGTATAGCCGAGCACGTTATAGGGAACCGTTTGATTAACTTTGAAAAGGGGGCGTTTACTCGGTTAAACCTGATTGGTAACAAGATTTTCAACGCGCTCTTTAGGACGATTTACGGCGTTGAAGTTCATGACATTCTCAGCGGTTATCGGGCCCTAACAAAGGACCTCTATAAGACGGTGAACCTTAAGAAGCACGGCTTTGAAGTCGAGACCGAGCTGACCGTTGAGACGATAGCCAACGGCTTCAGGATATTCGAGGTTCCGATTAACTATTACAAACGCAAGGGTCGGGCAAACCTTCACCCGATAAAGGACGGCTGGAGAATTGGGAAGACGATACTCGAGCTCCTCACTCGGTATAACCCTGGTAAGTACCTGTATTTCATTGGAACGTTCTTCCTTCTCGTGGGTCTCTTCACGGGAATTTATGTCGTCAAAGACTGGATGAGGGGCATAACCCATTACCTGCTTGCCCCCCTGACGTCCACTTTCGTTATCGTTGGTATCAACCTCATCGTCTTTGGGTTTATCGTCGGTTACATCTTTAAGAGCATTGCGGAGTTGAAGAGGGAGATAAGGACCATTGCGCTAAAGCAAGATAACCAGTGGTGACAGTGTATGCATAAAAAACCTTCTATAGCGATAATCGGTCTTAGGGGCATCCCATCAAAGTACGGTGGCACTGAAACGTTTGTGGAGGAACTTACCAAGAGGTTAAAGGATAAGTTTCTCTTCTATGTGATGCACGAGGACAGGACTTTTTTTGAGGACGAGTACAATGGGATTGTCCGTGTTCACTCCTTTTCAGTTGAGAGCAAAAGCACAAGTATTCCTTCAATCAATGATTTTCTGAATACCTTGTACATGCTTTCCAAGCATAAAAGAGATATCTCCCTCATGTACTTTTTGGGCCCGGATAGCTCCCTTGCGGCGATTCTTGCCCGGCTCGCAAAGAAGAGGCTCTTGATAAACCCAGACGGTGTTGAATGGAGGCGTTTGATAAAGAGAAGCCGCTTTGTTCCGTTCTACGTGTTTCCCCTCTACATGGCTACCATGCTTTACATGTACCTAATGGAATATCTCTCGTGCAAGCTTCCTGATGTTGTGGTTGCCGATTCTATGGGAATCAAGGAACATCTTGAGAGACATTATAATCCCAGAAGGGTTGTTTACATTGCCTACGGGGCAAGGGAGCTTTTGCCTTCTCAGTTATCTCGGGAGGAGGAGTTACGGATTCTCGAAAAGTTTGGCATTGAACCAAACGGGTACTACCTGACGGTTGCTCGTATCGTGGCCGAGAACAACATTCACGTGGAAGTTGAAGGATTCAAGATGGCGAACTCCGGTAAAAAGCTGGCCATAGTAGGGAACTTCAACAGACGGGATCCGTACACTCGGCATCTCCTTAAGTTAAAGGGGGATAGAAATGAGATACTGTTCCTTGACCCAATTTATGATAGGGAGGTCCTTGGTGTTTTGAGGAAGAACTGCTTTGCCTACATTCACGCCTATGAGGTTGGGGGTACTAATCCTTCTCTACTTGAACAGATGCTCTTTAGAAGACCGATACTGGCTTATGACGTGCCGTTCAACAAGGAGGTTCTTCAAGAGGGAGGGATTTATTTCAAGGATGCTGAGGACTTGGCGAGGAAAATGGAGATGCTTGAAGGTGGCTATTACGACTTAAAACTTATAAAGAAGACCCAGATTAAAAGGATACGAAGGCAGTACAACTGGGACAAGGTCGCGAGGGAGTATGTGAGAGTGTTTAGGAGTTTGATGAGGTGGTAGTGAGTGAGACTCCTTTTAATTAATTACATGGAAACCACAGCGCCTGGGGGGATTAACAAAGTAGTGTTTGAAATTGCTAGATGGATGTCTAAGTGGGGTCATGATGTCGTTGTTTTCAACCCTGCGTGGGATAAGGAGAAAGAGTTGACCACTGAGGAGATAGAAGGATTTAAATTAATTAGAGGATATAAATACTCCCCTTTGACATATGGCATGTATCTAAGGAATGCTAAGATCCTTAGAAATTTAATCAAGGAGTTTCATCCAGATGTAATTCATATTCATGGTGCTCATACAGTTTTTTCAGGAGAGACTATTCTTCTCTTAAAAAAATTAAAAAAACATCGGTATGTTCCAATAATATTTACTCCACATTATGACCCTCTAAATAGGAATACATTGGGAGGTATGTTATTTGGAAAATTTTATGATACTACCATTAACAAGTATGCAATTAGTTTGGTGGACTTTATTATCTCAATCTCGTATTTTGAAGCTGCTAACGTAATGTCCGTCTTTAAAGTTCCTGGATATAAAATAAAAGTAATCCCACATGGGGTTCCGATAGTGCCTAAACCAACTAAAAAAAAGTTTGAAGGTCAATTGAGGCTATTGTATGTGGGATATTTAAATCATTATAAGGGCATCCATTATATAATTCAGACATTATACTATCTTGTTCATGAATTTGGGTATACAAACGTTACCCTGACTATTGTTGGAGATGGTCCAGAAAAGAATTATCTAATGAACTTAGCCAAAAAACTAAATGTTGATAGATTTATACTCTGGCTTCCTTTCATGCCGCATGATAAAGTTATTGCTACAATGAGAACTTCGGATATTTTATTATTACTCTCCAAGTCTGAGGGTTATGGTATTGTAGTTGCTGAGGCCCTTGCTGTTGGTGTTCCTGCTATTGTCACAAAAGGTACTGCTCTTGAGGAGTTCATATGGGAGCCTGGATGTTTTGGGGTGAAATACCCTCCTAATCCGCGGGATGTTGCTGGGCTAATATCAAAGATTGTGAACAGCGATGTTAGAGTAGGCCCATTCAGTAAAAAAATCAGGACTTGGGATGAAGTTGTAAAAGATTATGAAGATGTATACTTCAAACTTATTAACAGCAGGTGAAAGCTATGAAAGTTTTGTTTATAACTCAGGAGATTCCAAATCCAACCGATGGGACGGGGATTAGATCTTACAATTTCATTAAATACTTATCAAATTTTTATGATATATATTTAATATCCTATTTATCACCTAAAGAATATCTCGAAAAATACTACAATGAGATGAAACAATTATGTAAACACATTTATATAATAAAACGGAACAATACAAGCTTATATTTTAGTACAATCAAAAATCTATTTCAATATCTGTTTTTTGGATGGAGGTTTACCTATGGAAGAATAGACCCTCTGGGTGCTATGTACTCTATTAAAATGGCTAAGTTGATTGAGGATGTTATCTCAGAAATAAAACCTAACGTGATTGTCTCAGATAATACTATGGCGTACTATGTAGCAAAGGCTCCAGTCAAGAAAATTGTAGACGCCACAGATTGTAATTCCAAGTTATGGGTGGATTTGTATTGGGCATCAACATCCTTTTTAGAGAAAACTTTTTGGGCTATTGAGTTCATTAGGGAAGTGTATAAGGAACTGTTTGTATATTCCCTCTACGACCGGGTTATTGTAGTAACTAACGAAGACAAGAGACTTCTTTCAAGAAGAGTGTCTCCTTATAAAATTACTGTGATACCCAATGGCATTGAAGGAATAAAACAAAGCTCCCAAATACGGATACGTGAATATCCCCTATCTATAGCATATATTGGACACTTGGGAGATAAAAAGAACATCGATTCCATCATGTACTTTTATTATAATATATACAAGCATATAAAAAAGGAAATTCCAACAATACGACTTTATCTAATCGGAAAAGAGCCCTCTCCAGTTTTAGAGAAAATAGAAAAAATGGATAAAAGCGTTATAATCACGGGGTTTGTTAAAGATATTGAAAAGTACGTATCTAGAGTCTCTGTAGTAGTCGTTCCAACTGTGTATGGAACTGGAATCAAAAACAAAATGCTTCTAGCCTTGGCCCTAGGAAAACCTGTTGTGGCAACCTCGGTTGGTGCTCTCGGCATCAATGGTAAGACTAATCACCACTTTTTAGTTACCGACGATCCGAAACAATTCAGTAGATATATTATAGATATTCTCCAAAGTGCTACAAAACGAAGAAAGCTTGGTTACTGTGGAACTAAGTTAGTTAAGGACAAGTATACATGGGAAAACGCAGGAAGATTGTTAAAATATGAAATCGAGAAATTGGTTGATTAGTTTGTAATTCCGTCTAAGATGCCCTTTAAATACGACAAATACAAATCCCAATTAGTATGATAGATAACGAAAACACCAAAATAAAACCATATTTCCCAAGTAAACGTATATAACAAACTAACATTTAAGAATTTAATTAGGCTATTTTTCTTTAAAAACCAAAATCTATTTCGTATCATATGATAAATAAAGAATGAACTTTTGGGGCCTCCACTGGAAGCTGCTACTTTGTGCCATATCTTTGCAGTGGGCACATAGACTAGTGTATAACCTTCTCTTTTTGTTCTAAAATCTAAATCTGTCTCCTCCCAATAACAGAAAAATCTTTCATCAAAGAGCCCAATTTTTTCTAGAACTTCTTTTTTAATCAGCATGCAAGATCCCTCAATTTTATCAACACTCATAAGTTTATTCCATTGCCCTTGATCCACCTCATTAAAACCGTATCTTTTCTCTGTGCCTCTCCAAAGAACTAAATCTGCTCCAGTAAAGTTAATTACGTCATTCCTACTGTTATAATCATAGTAATAAATCTTTGGCCCTGTAATTCCAATTTTTTCATCATTTTCAGCAACATTAACGAGCTCGTCTAGAAAGTGTGGGTCTACTACAGTATCATTGTTCAAAAGTAAGATATAATCTGGATTTAATGTACTTAGAGCAAACTTCATACCAATGTTATTACCCCCAGCAAAACCGTAGTTGTTTTTGTTTTTAATTAAAATCATTCTTCTATCTATATCACACTTTTCATAAAGTGCTTTTTTGTTAAATCGTCCATGCTTTGCATCATTCTCACTAATTTCAAACACTTTAATTGGCTTATTATACGGATTATATTCAAAGAATTTTGAGTTAACCTGCATTCTTCCGGAAGCGTATTCTTTGATATTCTTAATTGAGTTATCACTAGAACCATTGTCAACAACGATAACATCGTAGTTAGGGTATGTTATTCTATACACTGACTCTAGGCACTCTATTGTGTCTCTCCAGCCGTTCCAGTTAAGGATTATTATAGTAACTCTCGGGGCGGTCATCATTATGGTACCGGTCAAAAACATTATAAAGACTTTTCTATGGTATTATGCTTGGAGTGTGGGAATGAGCAAAAGGAAGGAAATTATAATTACAATTTCAATCCTGCTAGGATTAAATTCGTCAATAATTGCAGGTTATTTAGGGATTCATATTCCTTTGGCTAGGTACGTTTTTGGGTTTCTTGTGTTAACATTTTTGCCTGGTTATCTCTTATTAGCTATATCCGGAGCAACCTTCGATAGCTTTTCAGAGCGGGTATTTATGAGTGTTGCTCTGAGTATCTCCGTCATCATGCTTGTGGGAATTTTTGCTAATTTTGTATATCCCCTTCTTGGAGTGGATAAGCCGATTACTCTCTGGTCAATTTTAGTGACCATTAACTTGATTATCCTATCTCTTGTTATGATGTATAAGAAAATTGGATTTAGTGTTTCTGATAATTACACAAACAAAAAGATAGTTCTTTCAAAATTGGATTTTCCCTTTATCCTCCTACCAATTTGGTCTCTACTTGGTGCTTATCGTTTTAGTCATTATGGAGATAATAAGGGGTTGCTTTTCTTGTATCTCGTTATTTCTTTTACCCCTATACTCTTTTTTAGATATAAAACTTTTAACAAAACTTTTGCTATATGGTCTATTGCCATCTCTTTAATATGGTCCACTACTTTTGGAGTGTCCTGGGGGTATATTTGGGGATACGATATAAATGGCGAGTATCATTATGCTAACTTAGTGCTTTCAAGTGGGATTTGGAATATTTCAACATACTATCAATACAACACAATTGCAAGCGATAATATTTTGGCACCGGTTTATTCTTTGATTTTAAGTGTTAATATAATATGGATCTTTAAAATTATATATCCCTTATTTCTTTCATTAGTTCCTGTAATTTTGCTTAAAGCATATGAAAAACTTCTAAAAAATAAAATGTTGGCAGAATTTTCAGTGCTTTTCTTTGTTTTTTTATCAACCTTTTTTACAGAGCTAGTCCAACTAGCAAGACAAATGATAGCAGAACTATACTTAGCTCTCTTAGTTTACATGCTTATAACGAGAGTAAACAAAACCTTTGTACTTCTTTTTTTGATATCACTTGCAGTTTCCCATTATGGGACAGCATACCTAGTTATGTTCGCTTTTTTGTTCATCTCTTTCCTTAAAGCATTTAGCCCTAACATCAAACAAAAATTTAGTAATACCCTAGTGATGGTTTTCTCTGTTGTTACGATACTTTGGTACTCCTATGCTGGAAGAGGAGTTCAATTCACTAACCTGACTCTTATTGGATATCAGACACTGATAATGCTTAAGAATATATTTAATCCTCAGTATTCTCAGGGACTTGAACTTATAGTTTCTAAAACAACCCTTGGGTGGGAAATTGCAAAATGGGTAAATATAATTGCACAGATTATGATCATGATTGGCATAATGAAAACGGTGTATAATGCTAAAGATAACAAGAAATACCTTGAATTTTATATCCTCTCCTTTGTCTTTTTCCTTTATGATATCGCGGGAATTGTAGTGCCATACTTCTCAAACAGACTTAATGCTACACGACTGTATCAAATAACTTTGTTTTTCCTATCACCATATTTCACTATTGGAATCACTACGCTTATAACATTGCTAAGAAAAATTTTGCCGTTTAAAAAGATTGGAACTATCGAGAAAAAAGCCACTAGGGTCATAGCAATTTTTCTGGTTATATACTTCTTATCAAATTCAGGGATCATAGTGGTGGCATTACATGACCCTCATCCTCCAATATGGTTAGAGAAAATCAATGGTCCATACTGGGACTCTAGCGAAATATATGGGGGTAAGTGGCTTGTCATCCACAAAGGTAATAACATGAAAATATATTCTGATCAAGACCATGCCTTAATATTTCTCGGTCTTATTGGTCAGCCAATTTCGGGGGTATCCTTTAGAGGAAATTTAAATGAGGATATAATTCTTAATCTTCCTAACAAAGATGCATATTTATACTTTGGATCAATTGAAGTTGTTAGAAAAAAAGTACCTGTACAAGTTTGGTTTGGTTCTATTAGTAAGGTAAAGTATGTGTCTCTATATAACCCTACACTATTCAGATATCTCCTAAATTCACAAAAAATATATGCCTCAAACTCAGTTTGGATATACAAGGTTTAAGGGAGAGTGATTAGAATGGACTGCCCTAATGTAATGTTTATTATTGTAGACACCCTTAGAGATGACTATGCTAAGTCCTTAAAAAGCGAACTTAAGAAACTGGGGTTTATCCCCTATGAGAATGTTATTGCAACTGCATCTTGGACGACTCCAAGCCATGCATCAATTTTCACAGGAATGTATCCAGCATTCCATGAAGCTCATGAAACTAAGGATAAAAAAGATGTTAAAGTAAGGCTTAACATCAAACGAAACCTTTTGAGTTTTAAATTACGAGAACTAGGTTATGACACATATTTGTTAAGTGCAAATCCATATATTCGTCCTGAATTTGGATTTGTGGGCTTTGATAACTTTTATGACAGTATGTACTTGCCACAGTTTTCTTTGTTATCATCAACTGAGAAAACTTTAATAAAACGGCTTGAGAACCACTATAAATCCAAATTAAAGCTAATCTGGGGCTTTGTACAAAATAGATATTTTAACCTTTTGATTAAAGCTAGTCTTAGTTATTTAGTTAGTAAACCTTATTTGTATATTTATTCAGCGTTAAAAAGATGGCCTAAGGACAAAGGGGCAACTGATATTATAAAAGTTCTAAAACAATATCTCTCGTCTGCTGAGAGTATCCCGAAATTTGTCTTTATTAATTTCATGGAGGTTCATGAGCCTTATTTTTTGGGTGATGATTTAGGTGGAACCGGGTTCAGGGAGAATTTGAAAACAAATACTCTCAAATGGGAATTTGTTCAAAAATGGACAAAGTTATATCCAAATGAAGTTTTATATATAACTAAAAAAATCATAGATATAATGAAATTCTTAAAAGAAAAACGGACTTTTGATGATTTCCTTATTATAGTAACTAGTGATCATGGTCAATTATTAGGTGAACACAACAGAATAGGGCATGGAACGTTCTTATACGATGAATTGCTTAGAGTCCCTTTGTTAGTAAAATATCCCAAATGTCATGAGTTAGAACTATTGGATCCAAATAATAAACTACAACAATATGTTAGCTTAACGAAACTTAAACCATTTATTCTTGGGTTGATTGATAATAAATTTTCAGATGATAGTGTTTTGTATAACGATACCGTATTTGCTGAATCCTATGGAATTCATCAAAATGTTGGAAAGCCCCGTAATGAAATAGAACGAAAAAACATCGAGGAACTTGAAAAATACCGTATTGCTATTTACTACAAAAACTTCAAGGGCATCTTCAACGTCACAGACTGGAAATTTGAGAAAATCATTTCCTATGACCCTAACATTGAGGTTACAGAAGACATCGTTAAGCATATGAAAAAAGAAGTCATTAAGTTCCTCAAAATGGCCACAGCTACGAAGGTCCCAAAGATTAAGTTTTAACAAAGCTTCCCGAGAATCTTTTCCAATATTTTCAATCTAATCCCCGTCTTCTTCTCCACGGCTTTGAGCACATCCACGTCTTCCCTTTCAATACTCCGGGTCAGGAGGATGAGGATTAGATAGACACCAATAATGCCAGCGGTGATAACGAGGGCGCTCCAGATACTCCTCGTGGAAACGTGAAGGTCCAGAGCCATCCCCAAAAGGCCAGCCCCGCAGAGGAGTACTTTGGTGTAGCTTCTGCTGAACGGATGAACCCCAACCTTCTTGTACAGTCTCGCGGAGTTGAGGACGTTTACCGTGAGGTACGACACTGCGGTTGCAACGGCCGCACCGTTTATCCCGTAAGCGGGTATTAGGAGTGCGTTTAGGACAACGTTCGTCCCCGCGGACAGCAGGTTTGAGGACATTATGAAACCGTTATCCCCTATGACTATCAGGCTCAACCCGTTTAACCCAAGGAGTGTGTGGAACATAAACCCAGCCGCCAGAATCTGGAGGGCGGTTGCTGCGGGGGTGTACTTGGGGCCGAAGAAGAACCCTATCGTTGCCGCCGGGAACAGGAACATGAGGGCAAAGAGGGGGAACGTTGCTATGAATATCCACTTGGTGAGAACTTGGTAAACCCTCTTGAATTCTTCGAGCTGTCCCCTCGCATAGAGGGCCGTTGCGAGGGGAGGGAAGATTACTCCCGCGGAGTTCAGAAAGATGGGTAAGAGCTTCGCAATAGGCGCGGCACCGTTGTAGAGGCCGGCCGCCCCCGGTCCGAGGTAGTGGCCGAGCATTAGCGTATCCGTCCAGGTCATTATGAAGCTCGCCAGTCCCGTCAGCATGAGGGGAACGGAGAACTTAACCAATTCCTTCCCAATTTTCGAATCCAACGCGGGCTTTACGTCGAAGGTTCTTACCCTTAGAACGTCAAGTGTGAGGGTCGCAAAGGTCACTGCCTGCGCGAGAACGTAGGCTAGGAAGACGAACTCAAAGGAGAACCCAAGCACTACACCAACCACCACAAAGGCCAAGAACAGCGCGGGATACGCCACGTTCTGGAAATACACCTGCTCCCTAACCCGTCCGAATCCCCTGGATATCGATACCATGACCGAGACCAGTGCGGAAAACGGCAGGGCGAAGGCAAGTATTCTGAGTGCGTGTGCGAGTGCTCCTCCACCGAAGAGGCCGGCGACCTCGGGGGAACCCGCGAAGAGGAAGCCCGCCCATACCAGTCCGCTGATTAACGTCAGCGTGATGGCTGTGGATGTCAGTTGCCCCACCTTCGATGGGTCCTTCTCACGGTAAAACGCGACCTCCCTCGGGAGGGAATTCGGGAAGCCGAGGGTCGCGACGACGAGGGCTATGCTCAGAACGGTTAAGGCGAGGTTGAAGACGCCGTAGTCCGACGTCGAGAAGTGCCTCGCTATTATCGCTCTGCTGACGAACTGCAGGAGCATCGAGATTACGGTGCCTGCGAAAACGATTCCGGTCCCCCTGGCGATTTTCTGGAGCGCTTGGCTTGCCTCGCTCATGGGAGTCACCTTTTGACTCATTTGACTCAGGGTTGACTCATGTTGAGTCTTTAGTTTATACTTGCCCCTTTCAACACACTCGAAACTTTCTTAACCAGATTGCCAAGATCCCTTGTCGCTGTTTGTCTTGAAACTTTAAACAGCTCCTGGTATTCCTTATTCGTTATACTGCCTTTTCCTTCACATAGAGTACTACCCTGAAATTATGAAAATCGGAGGATTCTCTTTGATTCCATCTAGACACTGATAGAAGTGACTGCCGTAGGAAGGCCGACGTTTGCCATTTCCAGTACCCTTGAGCGCTCACGTTCCTTTTTTCTCTGGACTACAACTATTGAAATCATCATTTCAACCCGGTCTTCGCTGATCTTAATCTCCGCGTGGAGCCTCCTAATGTTCCTGAGCAGGCCTTTGTCCAATCCGAACTTCTTGGATGCCCCAAGTATCTCAAAACCGATGACGTCCAGCTTATCCCCACCCGAAAGCCGGCCAAAGTCAAGAATAACATCGTCCCCAAGCATAACGGAATGCTCATACTTGCCCTCCGGCACCACTACAAAGAGTGAATCGACGAGGGGATCGTAATCCACGGGTCTGAACTCAATCTTCTCCCCCATACTCTTTCACCTTCGTTCTCCTCTTGGAGGGTTGCGGAAACACCGTCACCACGGTTAATTTTAATTTGCTCTTAACATGCCTTGCATCCACTATTATTATCAGGTCCTTATCCTCAGTATACGCGTAATATAACTTAAACCTCCCCTCAGGCTCTTGCTGGAGCACGCCTCTGAGTCTCTGTGGGTTATAAAGCAGTTCTTCCACCAAATCCTTTGAAATTCCCCTAATCTGGAGGCGATATTCACAGTGATGTGTAACTGTAACCTCAGAGATGCTTTTGGATCTCAACAGAGCCACGAACTTGGTGAAATCCATGTTTCTTCGAATATTGTATCCAAACCGAGAATTTAAATATTACGTTTCTGGAGCCTCTCCCTGAATGAAGCTTTCAAAAAAGCAACGTAAAGATTAGAGCTTCGCTTATGAGGACTCATGAGCCTTTTCCACGTGACAGACCAGAAAACATCAAACCTACGTCCAGCAAAAACGATTCCAGTTCCCCTAGCAATCTTCTGCAGGGCCTGGCTTGCCTCGCTCATGAGGGTCACCTACTTATTTCTTTCAGATATTGCATGAGACGTATGAGTCCTCTTACAGTTCCAATTTGTTGCATTAAAATGTCAACACGATTTATTATCCTCGGGACTAGGCTCCTGAGTGATTCATCCTTTGAGAGCTGATTTCCAAGCTCACGAATAATTACCTCATAATCCAGCCCGGTTTCAACGAGTGCAATCAGGTCCTCAATGTCCCTCATCCGTTCCATTGAAGTTGCACTTTTAAACAAAAAGATGTCTTCTTTTGAAACCAAGTGTATCTTGAAGAACTCGTGATATTCAAAATCTCTAGGAACTTTAGCTCTTGGGATCATACTATCAGATAGGTACAGCTTGTTGAGAACTCTCTTCACAAAAACATCGAAACCAAACCCGTATAAAGGGTGCAGGTACTTAGCACTCATACCCAAATCATAATCCCATTGTGACCTGTACTGCCTCACATAAATTGGTAGTTTTGACAGTGGAGTTTCTAGAAGGTTCTGCATAAGAGAGAATTGTTTCCTGCTTAACAGTACAACGTCAATATCCTTTGTCGCACTTTTGAGCCCTCTGAGAGCCAGATTCCCACCACCAATCAAGTAGACTTCCAGAGGCTCGATGTTAAGTAGCTTTGCCTTTTTCTCCAGCAAGTGGAATTCAGATATTATCTTTCCTCTGGTTACTGCACTCACTTCTCTTCACCGAAGTACATTTTGAGGATTTCTTTCACTTCCTTCATAGGGGGATAGGGATATTTTTTAACCTCTTTGTCTCTGAGGTATTCCAACAACCCGCTCACACTAACGTCATATTTTCTACCGAGCTCAATAAGTTTCTTTTGATTTATCTCCTCTCTATGCGCCAACAGCAGGACAATTGAATACAGAATCGTCCTCGGGCTGAAATCAATTAGCAGTGCATGCACAATAACATCTTCCAGCGAAAGTCCCTCCGTTTTCTCAGAATAATAATAGTGGTATTGTCCGATTCCAATAAGCCCCACTCCAAAATCGCTGAATCTTTCAAGCCCAGTTAGATGAAAATTCCCGATATCTTTTCCTCTGTACGCTCCAGTCTCCAGGATAAACTCCCCGACTCCACTCCACACCAAGGCGGAATCCTCGGAGAACTCCCTTGCTTTGATGGAATTTTGTAGCTCATAAAATTCCTCTGCAAACTCGTGAAACAGGCTATATCTCTCCACTAGAAAATACTTTTCATCTTTCTTCCCGAGGATACCGTAATTGGAGAGCTTGTTAACTACATGGTAGAACGTGCTTCTTGAAAGGTTGCCCTTTATGCGGAGCTCATGGGCACTCAACGGGACGGGCTTGAGAACCGCGAGGAGGGTGAGGTTCTTTCCGCTCAGGATTTCATCAAGGGGCATGTGACCAAACTTGGAGGTCAATTTTCTAAAAAGTTCTGCGGGCTTTGTCTCGTTTAGTGATGCTATCTTGCATCTCCCCTTTTTTTCCGTCTTTACTAGGCCCTTTCTTTCAAGAGATGCAATGAGAATAGAGGTTCGGTAAATGGATAGGTCCAGTTCGTTGGCTAACTCGGTTATGGTTTTTCTGGCTTTAAGCTTTAAAAGTACCCTAACTTCCATTTTTGAAAGGGGTTTCATGTACAAAAATTAGAAAATATTATATATAACACTTTCGGTTTTTTAGATTGTTCGATTATGGACACTCCTCAATAAAACCCTCTAGGTCTCTAATTCGCCCCGCGTGGCGTCCATTGTGTTGCTTATCAGCCGGGAGTTCCGCCCTCTGGTGCATTCTGTTGCATGAGTGCAACAGAAACGCACCGTTCATGCAACGGGCGATGAGCTTGTAGCTCGTATTTGCTAATCTAAACGGAAAAGTATTGCCTGTTGAATACATGTTCGTGTGTGGTGTGCGCTCCCAGTAAATTCTCTCCTCAGTTTGTATACCTTAAGAGGTCGCGTTAGTTTCTGACGCGACTTATCGATGATGGTGGAGTTTTCACCGGCTTTGAAACCTGAAAGAAAAGTAGTAATTTTTCTCAATGGTGACCGTTTTGGCCACTGGCCTACCAAACTTTTCGACCCAAATACTCCCTCAGCCCCTCCCTCCAGTTCGGCATCCTCAGGTCGAGCTCGTGAAGCTTTCTGTTCTCCAGCGCCGAGAACCTCGGCCTCCTCGCGAGCCTGTCCAGCTCGCCGGAGCTTATCGGCTCGACCTCAACGTCCCAGCCGAGGATTCTGAAAACCTCGAGGGTGAACTCGTACCAGGAGCAGTGCCCTTCATTCACCATATGGTAGACCCCGTACTCAGGCTCAATCTTCAGGAACTCCACCAGGGTTCTGGCCACGTCGAGGGTGTGGGTCGGGCTCATGACCTGATCGTTAACTATCCTGAGCCTCTCCCCGCGCTTCGCCTTCTCGATGACCCAGTTCACGAAGTTCCCGCCCTTTCCGCTCGCCCCGGCTTTACCGTAGAGGCTCGCGACACGTATGATGTAATGTCTCCTCGAATAGTTTCGCGTGAAAACCTCGCCGGCGAGCTTGCTCGTCCCGTAGACGTTTATCGGGTTTGGGACGTCGTCCTCGGTGTACGGCTCTCCTTTCTCTCCGTCGAAGACGTAGTCCGTGCTGATATAAACGTTCACCGCTCCAACTTCCTCCGCAGCCCTCGCGACGTTGAGCGCTCCGACCGCGTTCACCGAGAAGGCCTTCTCCGGGTAACGCTCGGCATCGTCGACGCGGACGTAGGCGGCCGTGTTGATTATGACTTCGGGCTTGACCTCCTTCAGAATCCTCAGGCTCTCGGGAACAGTCACGTCGAGGTCCCTGTGGGTCAGCGGAACGACATCAAATCCTTTCTCCCTAAAAACCTCAACCAAATCCGTCCCGAGCTGGCCGTTTGCCCCTATGATTGCGACCCTCATGAGGAACCACCATTTTTGATGACTTCTTCCAGTTTTTCTTTGCTGTCCACAAGCGTTATTCCTTTCCCTTCGCACGCTTTTCCAAAGTCGCTGTCAAACGATATCAGGTACCTAACCCCGTAGAACTTACAGGTTGCGAGAATAATCGCGTCAGTTGGCAGGAGTCCATATGTACCCATGAGCACTATCGCATCCTCTCCGATAAGCATATTATCAGAGAGGTAGGAAAACTCATCAAGAATTGAATAAAGGGGGCTTCTGCCAACGTTCTTGACGAGCGAAGGTTTGTGCTTTAAAGTGTAGCTCTTTTCTCCGGTCGAGTCCTTCAGGTACCTGATTGAGACCTCGGTTAGGACAATACCGTTTATGAAAACGTCACCAAGGCTTTTTGCGGCCTCTATTATCTCCTTTGCACGATTTTCCCCGTAAAAGTAGTCCAGGATAACATTGCTGTCAATGAAAAACCTAAACCTCCCACTCGTCATAGATATCAGCCTCAATCTCATCGATGCTTTTCTTTTTCCCTTTTAGAATCCCGAAGGTGTCTTTGAAATCCTTGGCGGAGATTTTTCGTACTATGAACCGGGCCTCCCTCTCTAGGAGCGACTTAACGAACTCCTCCATGCCGTCGGGAACGTTGAGAGTAATCACCACTTTGCCCACATTATCACCTCTTTTTATCTGGACACCGGAGCTAAAAAATTTGTGAGAATCACCTCAGAACACCCAGCCCCTCTCGACGGCCTCCTTCAGCGTCGGCCACTTCCTGTCCTTCTCCGAGATTATCGGCTCATCAACCGGCCAGTCTATGCTTAGCTCGGGGTCGTTCCAGATTATTCCCCCCTCGTAGTCGGGGGCGTAAACGTTGTCCACCTTGTAGACCACGTCGGCAACCTCGCTGAGGACGACGAAGCCATGGGCGAAGCCCCTCGGGACGTAGAGCTGCCATTTGTTGAACTCGGACAGAATAACTCCGACCCACCTTCCGAACGTCGGCGAGTTTTTTCTCAGGTCAACGGCCACGTCGTAGATAACCCCCCTGACAACGCGGACAATCTTCGCCTGGGCGTAGGGCTCGCGCTGGAAGTGCAGACCGCGGAGCACGCCGTACCGGGAGCGGGAGTGGTTGTCCTGGACGAACTCCCCCTTTATCCCAGCGCTCTCGAAGTCGGGCTTCTTGTAGGTCTCCATAAAGAAGCCCCTCTCGTCGCCGAATACCTTCGGCTTGATGAGTACAACGTCCGGAATCTCAAGCCTCTCGAACTCGAAGGGCATCGCCATCACCTTAACTCAAGTTTAAGTTCGGGCGCCACTTTCTTTACCTCACTGAAGTGTTTATCCATCGTTACCAGCGTTAGCTCCCTGCTAATGGCAACGGCGGCAATTACTACGTCCACGGCGGGAACTGGAGTCCCCCTCTTTACGAGCTTTTCCGAAAGCTCAACTGCCAATGCGTACTCCCTGGGTGTGGGGATTAGAATCCCCAGGTCAAGAACAACGGCTTTTGGATACTCGACGAGGTTGAGGGTCGTCGTGTACCCCCTGCTGGCGTTTATCGTTCCTTTGACCATCTCAATCAGGACGTTCGTGTCGTAAAGCTTTCTGTCCTCTCCCATTCGAGCTCCCTCGCTTTTTTGTAGTTCATTTCATACTCATCAGCGGGAGTCGATGATATCTCGTCGAGTACGTTCTTCCCCAGGATTTTCCTGAATTCCTCCATTGACATCTCGGTTCTGGAGTTCTCAAGCTCTCTGAGGTATTCGGCTATTGCCCTTCTTGCAACTTCACTCCACTTTATCTCTGGGTGTTCCTTCATCTTCCTGTACAGGTCGGGGGGTATCGAGAGCGTCATCGTTGGCATGGCACCACCGTACATAATTATGTGTAATCACATACTTAAGTTTTCTCACCATCCCAGCTTCCACGGCGTCGGGTGGAGGACCTTCTCGTTCACCAGCGGCCTCCACCAGTCCTCGTTCCTCAGGTACCACTCGACGGTCAGCTTTATGCCCTCCTCAAAACTCACCTTCGGACGCCACTTCAGGTCCCTCGTTATCTTCCAGGAGTCGAGGGAGTACCTCAGGTCGTGTCCGGGTCTGTCCTCGACGAACTCTATCAGCGACTCGTCCTTTCCGAGGAGTTTGAGAATCGTCCTGACGACCTCTAGGTTCGTCTTCTCCTCGCCGGCAGAGACGTTGTAGACCTCCCTCGGTTCACCCTTCAGCAGAACCCTCTCGACGGCCCTCACGTGGTCCTCAACGTAAATCCAGTCCCTGACGTTCTGGCCGGTGCCGTAGATTGGAACCTTGAGCCCCATGTTGGCCCTTATTATTGTCTTGGGTATGAGCTTCTCCGGGAACTGGTAGGGGCCGTAGTTGTTTGTGCATCTCGTTATCGAGGCGTTGAGCTTGTAAGTCCTTGCCCATCCGAGGACGAGGGTGTCGGCGGCAGCTTTGGTGGCGGAGTATGGGGAGGAGGGCTTCAGCGCGTCTTCCTCCCTGAAGGAGCCCTCGAGTATGTCACCGTAGACCTCGTCTGTGCTTATGTGGACGAGCCTCGCCTCGGGGTTCTCCTTTCGTATCGCCTCGAGGATTGTGTAAACGCCAATCACGTTGCTCCTGAGGAAGTGGTCAGGACTTGAGATGCTTCTGTCGACGTGGGTGTTGTGGGCTACTATGTTCCCGACACCAGCTATAAAGTTGTGAGATCTTTCGACCTCTAAGTCATAGACGTAGCCCTCGTACTCGATTTCAATTATCTCCCTTTTCCCAGCGGAAACGTTGTAAAACAGCCTTGTCCTGATGGTGTATGAAGTATGGTTCCCATTTCTCGGCTTGCTTATATGGTACGTGTAATCAACACCCATCAGTGCCAGGAGCAATCCCAGCCCAGCTGCCAGTCTTCTTGAGACCGTTGTATACTCGGCAGTCTTATCTCTTTTCCAGCGCCTATACGTTCCGTCTCCTTCTAACAACGTTTCCCAGAATAACGTCTGATACTTCTTGTCCAGTCCGTACACGAAATCTGGAAGTCTTTTTTCTGGGGCATTTTTGCCGCAGAGCCTTATGCACATTTGGTAAAATTCTTTGCTGTTTAGTTCCAGCTGATAAACTCCGTGTTTTCGTTTTATAATTGAGTATGAGCCGTTCGAAATTAGCCTATAATCTTCAGCCAAGCTCTTTAGCCAATCTTCGTTGCTATTATTTATGACCACAGTGTATGAGCCGTTTGCTTTGTTGTATGTGGCGTTTCCTTCTGAAATGTATGCTGCGAGTAGTCTCAGGAGGGCTTCTAATTTCTCTCCAGTGTATGTTTTATCAAGAGCTACCCTTAAATGGCCGGTTCCCTCAGCATGAATCTTGGCAGTGTTTCTAAATTTGTGTTCGTGTGGGTAGTAGTTTATCCTCCTAATTGCCAAAAGCTCCGGGTTTAAATCTGCATCGACGAGGTTTCCAAAAACATCGTATACGGAGTGGTTTGGGGTCACGCAGATTTCTCCCCACTTCTGGCGCAGACATAGGAGTTTCCCTTTGTAATAATGCCGGATAATCTTTTTCAGCGGAAACCATGCCCCATAGCCGTTGTAAAATGACAGTACCTTTATGTTTTTCCCCGAAACATCGATTATTTCATGCTTCCCGTCTTTTATCACCCTGTTAGTTTTGCGCAGTTGCTCAAATAATTCACCGAATGTTACAAGCCTTATCCTGCCATGTCTGTGAACTGCCACAAATTCATCTTCCGCAACGCTTTCTGCCGCGAAGTTAACGACCGCATCAACCTGCTTTACGAGCCCCTTCATCAGCTCGAAGTCCGCTATGTCACCCTTCACGAAGGTGTAGCGGGGGTCGTCTTCAACGTCCCTCAGGTTTGCCGGGTTCGACCCGTAGCCGAGCTTGTCGAGGTTGATTACCTCCCAGTCAGAATGCTCTTTGAGGACGTAGTGGATGAAGTTGCTCCCTATGAAGCCCATCCCACCGGTTACGAGGAGCCTCATCCTTCCACCTCACAGGATTATCCTCGAGTTGTCGCCGACGACGAGCTTCTTCCCGAGGGGGTGGGAGTTGCCCTTTAGAATCTTAACCCCCCGTCCGATGACGCTCTCGACTATCCTGCCGGCGTTCCTAATCTCGCTGTCCGGCAGGATTATCGAGTCCTCCACCTCAGTGTTCTCAATGACGACGTTGTCGCCGATGCTCGTGTAGGGCCCTATGTAGGAGTTCCTTATCACTACGTTCCTGCCGATTATCACCGGGCCCTTTATGACCGTGTTCTCGTCTATCTCGCTCCCCTCCCCGATGACGACCCTTCCGTGAACCCTCGCCCTCGTCTCGATTCTCACGTCCGGTTTCAGGTCGTCTAGTATGAGCCTGTTGGCGTCGAGCAAATCTTCAGGCTTCCCCGTGTCCTTCCACCATCCGGTGACCTTCGTCCAGCCGACGCGGTAGCCGTGGTCGATGAGCCACTGTATTGCATCGGTAATCTCGAGCTCGTTCCTCCAGGAGGGCTTTATGTTCCTGACCGCCTCGTGGATTACCGGCTTGAAGAAGTATATCCCGACAAGCGCGAGGTTGCTCGGCGGGTTCTTCGGCTTCTCGACGAGCCTCTTTATCGTTTTCCCATCCTCGCTCAGCTCGGCGACGCCGAACTGCCTCGGGTCCGGGACCTCTTGGAGGAGTATGCTCGCGTCGTAGTTTCCCTTCTCGAAGTGCTCCCTGTGTTTGGCTATTCCCTCCCTCAGGATGTTGTCCCCGAGGTACATGACGAAGTCGTCGTCGCCCAGGTAGTCCCTGGCCACGAGTATCGCGTGCGCCAGACCCTTCGGCTCCCCCTGGTAGATAAACTCTATCTCCGCGTCCCAGTCCCTGCTCATAACGGTCTCCTTCACCTGCTCGGCGTTCGGGCCGACTATTATCCCAATCTCGTGGATTCCCGCCTCGATGACGTCCTCTATCGCGTAGAAGAGGACCGGCTTGTTAGCCACCGGGATGAGTTGCTTCTGCTGGGAGTAAGTAAGGGGCCTGAGCCTCGTTCCGTGGCCACCGGATAGTATGAGTGCCTTCACTTCCATCCCCCCTCGAGCACGTCCTCAATCCTAAAAACTCCCCTGTCCACTATAACTTTTCCCTCCGCGTAGGCGTACCTGACCACAACGCTCCCGTTCAGGTTCTTCGGAAGCACGAACTCATTTCTGCCCTTCACGCCGTACCACTTCTTGAACACGAGCGTTCCGTTGTCGAGGTATCCAAATATCCCAAGTCCGGTCCCGGTCGCGTTCTCAAACCTCAGCACGATGGAGCCGTTTTCAGCGGTAACAACGACGTTCGGATGAAGGAAGCGGTAGACCTTGATGTAGCCGCCGTCGGAGTACACTAGGCGGTACCCCTTCATCCCGCCGTTGAAGAGGAGCTGGGCGAGCGTCGTCCTGAATGCCTTTTCGTTCATGATGAACGCGTAGTCGTAGTTGAGGTTCACGTAGACGTAGAGGCCGTTTCCGCCTTTTCCCACGCGCTTGATGGACTTCCCGGCTTCAATAATCAGCTCCGCGGGGGTCACGGGGCCCCTCGGCGTCTGCACCGAGACGGAGATGGCGTTGCCGCTCCGCGCGAGGACGACGGAGTAGCCCTCTCCCGAGAACACCATCGTCCCCCCTAGTCCCCCGTGAAGCCAGAGGGGCACGATGAAGTAGCCGTCCCATCCCTTTATCCCCGCGGTGTCGAGTATGGACGGGAACTGAAGGGCGGTTGGAAGCGAGACGATGACGTAGTCAACGCCTAGACCCATCAGCGTCCTGTTGGGCAGGAGGCCGAGGTAGTACTTTGCAACCAGTCCGCTTGGGCTCCCCTGTGCAACCGGTGCCCTGTGGGCGTAGTAGGTTACCCAGTGGCCGTAGTTCCACCAGGTGATGACAACGTCGTTTATAGCTGAGTGGTTGCCTATGTACTCTAGGGCGGCCTCCCAGTGGGGGTTCATGAAGGGCTCCACGTCCCACGTCGTCTTGACGCCCTCGACTGCAGTCACCGCCGGAACCAAGAGCACGAGGGCGGTGACGGCGAGCGCCGCACCCTTCGTTTCCCTTCCCTTCACCAAGTTGGCCAGCTCGGTGAGTCCAACCCCCGCCATAACCGCGACCGCGAGGGACCCTATGAATAGGAACCGCGTCCATATCAGGAGCATTGGAACAGATACGAACGCCAGGCCAAGGATGACGTAGTCGCCGAGCCTTTTCCTCCTGAAGCCCAGGAGGAACGCGGGGGTCACGAGAAAGGAAAGGCCGTAGGCCTCCCACAGGTCGTGGAGACCCGTTCTCTGGGTCTCTATTATCGGTGCGTTCACGAATATCCCCTTTACCAGCGACTCCGCTGTTCCGTAGTACCTGAGACCGATGAGGGCCGCGACGACCGCACCGGCTCCAACGACCCAGAGCCTCTTCCTTCCCCTGACTTTCCTTCCGACTATGAGGAGGACCACAATCGCAACCAGGGCAACCGGAGCGGCGTACTTCAGGTAGGCCAGAAGGAACGCGTCCTTTATGAAGCCGAAGTGGAGGCCGAGCTTCTTCGCGAGGCTTTGTCCGAGTCCCCTGTCGTAGCCGACCATGCCGTAGTGGAAAATTCCCCCGAGGGCGTTTGCAAGCAGGGCCCCGAGGGCGGTTGAGATTGTTATTGCGGCCCCGTCAAGTATCGTCTCATCTTTCTCGAGTATGAAGGCCCCCACCGAGAGCAAAACCGCGTTCGCGAGGACGAAGGCGAATATGGGGTAGTACGCCTGCCAGAATATGGCGGATAGGCCCACCGCGATTCCCGGGATTGCGTAGAACGCGAACCTCTCGTACCTCCACCGCCGGGGCCTCCACGTCAGTCCGAGGGAGATTCCCAGGAGGGCAACGCCGTACCAGAAGAGCATGTAGTTATCGCCGCGGTAGTATCCAGCCATCGAGCGGAAGACGTGGCCAAAGCTCACGGCGAGGAGGAACGATGCCAGGAACGCCTCCTTCTTCCCGTACAGCCTGAGGACCGCGAGGTACGTTAGGACGACCGTCAGCACGCCGAAGATTACGGGTGTGATTCTGAAGGCGTTGAAGACCGAAACTCCGAAAGGATGGAGGAGCTTGTACACGTAGGCCGGCGTCATCCAGAGGCCGAGCGGGTGGAAGAGCTTAATCTGCATGCCCCACGGGCCGAAGGCGTAGGGAAAGAAGTTCACCCAGCCGTGCCTAAGGGCGTACTCGATGTAGGCCAGGTGGAAGTACGGGTCGTAGCCGAGCAGGTACTTGAAGCGCATGGGAAGGAGCCTTACGACGAGCGCTACGGCTGTCACGACCGAAAGGGCAACCTTAGGCTCCAAGAACCTGACGAGAACGTTTTTGGTTTTGTTTTCACCGCCCCCCATCAGAATCTCCCTCTTTTTCGCTGTTGTTATTCCTACGAAGGGGGGCAATAAAAGGGTTGCGCAAGCGCTGGGGGGTTATCAACCCCGTTGAGCGCGGGGAAATGCCTCCAAGAACAGAAATTATTTTCGAATCACTTAAAAAATTTTACGCTAACTAAAAGTGAAGATTTATATGGGTGAAACTTCACTCCAGCCTTTCCAGGGGCACTCCTCACTCCTTCTAACTCCCTCTTACACAGTCTGAAAATATCACGTCTGGAAGAGCCTTCTGACCACCGGGTCAGGGATTATGTATTCCCTTCCCACATGCTCCAGAAAGCCGTAGTTGACGAGCTTCTTGAGGAGCAGGTTAAGATTTTTGTCATCAATCCCCTTACCTTCTCTGAGTTCTAGGGCGTTCTTTATTTCCGTCCAGGAAGCAGAGTTCTTCCTGGAAGTGATGCCCGCCACGATTTCCATAATGGTGATACCTTCAATGGAGTCCGTTATTTTCAAGAGCCGCCTTTTTTTTGGAATGTTTTCTAATGCTGAGGAGCTCTCTCACAATTTGACCCTGGGGGTTCTTTGAGTTGGCAGTTGAAATGGCCCTGGCGTCGATGATTATGTGGGGTATTTGTACTTCTCGTGAAGGTCGTTCAGCGCCGCCGTGAGGAAGGTAGTCTTTCCAATCCTCCTCGGGCCGGTTATAACAAAGAAGTCCCTCCCGTTTTCGATTTTCTCAACAGCTCCCAATACTCGGCCTTCCTCCCAAAAACCTCATTCATTGAAGCCTTTGGACGGGTGTCAAAAAGCATTAGACCCTACCTGTTTCAGGTAGGGTCCAGTTGTCAATAAGGGTTGCGATTTGATTTACCTCAAGGCCAAAGAAGTAGGCCCCACCTGAAACAGGTAGGGTCTTACTCTCCCCTCTGTATCTTCGCGTGGCCGCCGACGAGGCTCTTCCTCAGCTCGAGGTTCCTTATCTCGCACTTCTCGTCTATGATGGAGCGCCATATGGTTGCGTTCCTTATCACGGTCTTCCTGAATATTATCGAGTCGCTGACGTCGGAGTTCTCAATGAGGCATTCCTCGCCGATGTAGGCAAAGGGCCCTATAATCGAGCGGCCCAGTATCTTCGCCCCGCGCTTTATGACGACCGGCGGGATTATCTTCGCGTAGGGGCTTATCTGGATTTCCTCTATGCGGCTCTCCTTCAGAAGCGTCTTCAGGGCCTCTAAGTAGCTGTCCGCGCTCCCTATGTCGTACCAGTACTCTGAGAAGCGGTAGGCTTTTATCGGCTCACCCCTCGCGAGAAGCCACTGGACGAAGTAGCCCGGCGAGTCCCTGTTCCCATCCCTCAGGTACTCGTCGAGGAGCTCCATGACCCTCTCCGGGAAGACGTAGACACCGGTGCTTATCAGCGTCGAACGCGGCTGTGCCGGCTTCTCCTCAAATGCCACTACCCTGTCCCCCTCAAGCACGACCACGCCGTAGCGCTTGGCCAGCTCCAGGTCGCCGACGTCGTAAACCGCTATGAGGGTTTCGCCGGAGTACCTCGCCAGGAAGTCCTTCAGTGAGAATGAGAAGAGGTTGTCGCCTGCGATGACGAGGTAGTCGTCGAGCCCGAGCTCATCGACGGCTTTCTTCATGGCCCCTATCGTTCCGAGCTTCTCCTCCTCGTGGAGCGTGTCCTCGACGATTAGCTCGACGCCGTACTCCTCCGCGACTGGCCTGAAGTGGGACTCAAAGAAGCGGTTCGTGGAGATGTAGACCGGGAGGTCGAGTGTGAGGACCTTCTCGAGGATGTAGTCTATTATCCTCTTCTCCCCGACCGGGAGCAGTGCCTTAGGGTTGTCCTTCGTTATCGGCCACAGCCGAGTTGCGTAGCCGCCGGCCATGATTAGGACCTTCACGGTTCTCCCTCCCTGGTGTCTCGGCATACCGGGGCTATAAACTTTTCATCGTATTCCAAGGGCCTCCCTCCTGTACATGTTCAGGTAGTATGAGTAATCGTGATACTCCCGCATTGTCCCCTCCTCGAAGTTGCACCGGGCTTTCTCGTCCCTGCTGAAGAGCAGCAGGCCCCCAATGGCGCGGAACCTGAACGCTACAGGAGCGTCGTTGAGAACTCTAACGTCAACCGGAAGCCCGATTATTCTTGAGAGCTCCTCTTCCAGCTCCTCCTCGTAGAACGGGTGAACCTTTGACTTAACGTAAACTGCAACGTCCACATCCCTGAAGGGGCCGTCCTCGCGGAATGAGCCGTGCAGGTAGGCGAAGGCAACCTCCTCTCGTTTCAGAAGAAACTCCCTGAGCAGCTTGATAATTCTCTCTTTCTCTTCCTTCCCCAGCGTGTAAACCCGCATGGTTATAGGTATGTGCTGGATACAAAAAACTTTCCCAAACCTTAATAACCTTCCTTCAAACTCCCAACGGTGATGGCATGAGGGTTCTCGTTACCGGCGGGGCTGGCTTCATAGGCTCGCACCTCGTTGATAAGCTCATGGAGCTCGGACACGAGGTCAGGGTCCTCGACGACCTGAGCGAGGGCAGTTTGGACAACGTAAGGCGGTGGCTCGAGGACGAGCGCTTTGAGTTCATAAAGGGCGATATGAGGAACCCCGAGATTGTAAAAGAGGCCGTTAAAGACGTTGAAGCCGTCTTCCACCTCGCGGCCAACCCGGAGGTTAGAATCGGCTCCCAGAGCCCCGAGCTCCTCTACGAAACCAACGTGCTGATAACCTACAACCTCCTCAACGCGATGAGGGATTCGAGCACGAAATACATCGTCTTCACGAGCTCCTCAACGGTTTACGGCGACGCCGAGGTCATACCGACTCCCGAGGACTACGCTCCTCTCGAGCCCATAAGCGTCTACGGCGGGGCGAAGCTCGCGGCTGAGGCCTTGATAAGCGGCTACGCACACACCTTCGGCTTCAGGGCTTTAATCTTCCGCTTGGCGAACATCATAGGCGAGCGCTCCAACCACGGCGTAATCTACGACTTCATCAACAAGCTCAGGAGGAACCCCGAGGAGCTTGAGATACTCGGCGACGGAACCCAGAGGAAGAGCTACCTCCACGTGAGCGACACCGTGGAGGGCATGCTTAAGATCTTTGAGCACTTCAGAGGGATCGAGAAAACCGTGGACTTCTACAACCTCGGCAACGACGACTGGATAACCGTTCGGGAGATTGCGGAGATAGTGAGCGGGGAGATGGGCCTTAAGCCGAGGTTCGTCTTCACGGGCGGCGTTGACGGTGGCAGGGGCTGGAAGGGCGACGTTAAGTTCATGCGCCTCAGCATAGAGAAGGCAAAGAAAACCGGCTGGAGGCCGAGGCTCAACAGCTATGAAGCCGTGAGGAGAACGGTTGGGGAGCTCCTCTAACCGAAAACTTTTTAAACCCTCCAGCGCCCTTAATCTCGGACGCGCCCGGGTGGTGTAGCCCGGTCAATCATGCGGGACTCTCGATCCCGCGACCCGGGTTCAAATCCCGGCCCGGGCACCATAATTCTCGCGGGCCCGTGGCTCAGCCTGGTCAGAGCGCCCGCCTGATAAGCGGGAGGTCCGGGGTTCGAAGCCCCGCGGGCCCACCATTCAGCCCTTTCTCCGAAAGCGCTGGCGGAAAGTTAAGTGCATGTTCTAAGATTTAGCAATTGTGAAGTGGAGTTTCTTATTAACTTGCCCTTTGTTGAGTGTTTCACTCTCCAAACGGCGTCCTTTGGACGCCAAAACTAAGTTGAAACTAATACTCAAGGCATCTTTGAAGTTAAACTCGTTTTAAAACCGCGTCTTAATTAATGCACGACTGACTTTTGCTTCTTTGGGGGAAAGGGCATTCTTTGGTCAAGCTTTCATAAAGCTTGCTCGCCTGCGCGAAGTTTGACCAAGGTTCGTGATTCTTTGTTGAAAATTGCGATTTGAAAAAGGATTTTTCACTCAAACTTCACGATTCCAGCTAGAATTCATTTCTAAAAGAGCAACATTCACAGGGTTCAAAAACCTTTATAGCGCTCCTTTGGAGCGCGGTTTAAGTAGAACCTGTGTGAGGGAGCCCTTAGAGTGTGAATTCAAACTCTCAACGGCTGACTTGATTTTGAAATCCTTTGAAGAGGAGCCCTAAAGAGGAATCACGAGCTTTTGGTCAAGCTTTGTTAAAGCTTGCTTTGTACTCTTAAACCCCTGGAGTGGGGCTTCGCCCCACGTTGGGAAACTTTGCCTTCGCAAAGTTTCATCAAAGTTGGCATGCCTTTTGAATGGTTTGTTCTCAGGGGGGTTTACTTCCAAACCTGCCAATTTTGAGCGTGTTTCCTCCCGTTAGCGCCCTTCGGGCGGTGTTTAAAACTAAAAACTTCCCTCCACACGCTATCATGAGAGTAAAACCCTAACTCCTTGACTGTTTAATAACACATGCAACTTTCCCTCTGCCCTTCTGGACAGTTAAACCATTTTGGTCAAGCTTTGCGCAAGCAAAGCTTGCGGGGAGTAAAATTTATAAATCCTCCCCTTTAGCTATCAACGGGCACAGCCCCGTGGTGTAGCGGCCAAGCATGCGGGACTCTGGATCCCGCGACCGGGGTTCGAATCCCCGCGGGGCTACCATCGTTTAAGGGCTCCAGAACCCCGAACCCCCTCTCTTAAATTCCCTTCTCGAACCTCGTGTTATACCTCAAGACGTATTTTTGCCGTTGATGTTCATCCTAACTTGTCGTGTTTTGTGACGTTTTTTTTACCTCGCTGGCTTCGTGGGAGGAGCCTTGGGAGGTCCCCAGTTTCCGAAACTCTGGAAAATATCCAATCGTTCCCCTACCGAAAAAAGGCATTCCTTCGACTTCGGTGGTGTTGCCCGTTGATGTTTCCTTGTACCCCCAAACGAACCCCTTCCAGCAGTTTTTACTCATTTAAAGTCTCTTTTCGAACTTTTGAGGCAGGTTTAAATACTCCTGTGACTTAATTCTCCCAAGGCCGGGTCTTACTCCGGTCGGGAGGTCGTAGTCATGAGGAAGGATTTTGAAAGTGAGATTGTTGACATGCTCCGGGAGAGGGAGCTCACGGTTGCGTTTCTCACGCGGTTTTTAACGGAGAGGGGCTTTGACGTCACCCGTCAGAGGGTTGAGAGAACGCTGAGGAAGCTCGTGAGCATGGGTCTCGTCGAAGCGAGGGTCGGCAACAACGGCAGAAAGCACTACAGGTTGGCACGGTGATTGCCATGGGAACCTCCTCGGTCATACTCGGAAACAGCCGGAGGATGCTCCTCATAGAATACCTCCGAAGCTGTGAGGGGAAGGCCGAGCTGAGGGACGTTGTTGAGTTCATAGCCGAGAATGAGGGGAACACTGACAGGAAGCACAGGAAGAGCGTCTACGTGAGCCTCGTTCAGACGCATATCCCGAAGCTTGAGCGAGAGGGAGTTATCACATTCAAGCACGGCGTTATCACCCTCGTTAAGGTCCCGGACGACGTTACGGTTTACATGGAGACTGTAAAGAAGAACGACATAAGCTGGAGTTCGTTCTACATCGGGCTCTCGGTTATGTTCTTCATAACCGCCCTCTACCTAAACAACCTTCACCTTGCCCTCGCATCGCTGGTTTACGCCGGTGTTGGGGTCATTCACCATAGAAAAATGAGGCGCATCTGAGCCTTTTTCTTTGGGTAATCTCCCATTACCGGCCGTTAATCCGACATTTCATATATACCACAAAGGTCCAATGAATCAGTGAGCAACCCCACGGGGTTGCAGAGGCACTGCGTTGATTTCACCGTTGCAGTGGTCGTGAGTGTGTCTTGGTTTAGGGATGAACCTTCACTCTCACCGCTGGCTTCTCTACCACAGTGCCTCCCTAATCCGGAGGCGAAAAAAGATGAGAAAGAATATTGCCCTTGGAATTTTTGGCCTGTTGGTGGCCTTTGGCCTTGTCTTAGGGGCTGGAGCCAACTTCAGGGACTACCACGCCAGCAGGAGCGTCCACTGGGATATCGTCAGCGACGATAACGAACTCATTGACCTGACTCCCCTTCAGCCCTACGCGTACATAAACAGCGGTGGCGTTCTGGTGGTGGATATCAGTCCGGACAACCCGAACTACCCAGGCTACGGCCAGGGCCTCAGCCCGAACTCGGAGTACAACTTCGACGAGGTCTTTGAGGTAAGCAACGACCTTTGGGAGAACAACATGAGCATAGTCGTTAGGATTACAAACGCCAACACGGCGATTCAGTTCTACGGCGCCGACCACGACGTGCACGACGCCGCGACTGGAGCGATTGTCTACCGCAGTGACATGGCCAAGAACGACGTCTGCTTCACCCTTGGTCCGGGAGAAGCCGCCAAGATAGGTATGGACTTCACCGTTGGAAACAACGCGCTCAACACCACTGAGAGCAGCACCATACACATCCAGGCATGGAGGCTCGGCACCGAGCCTGATGAACTCGCAGGAAAATGTGGACAGCCGGGACAGTGAGGGGGTGTAAAAGATGAATAAACTGTTTGGATTGGCCTTATTGATGGTTGGAATGCTCCTGGCCGTTGGAGCCGGAGCCAATTTCAGGTACTACTCTGCCGACAGGCAGGCGAGCTTTACCGTCGTTTCAGACGATAACGAGCTCATTGATTTGACCGCCCTCCAGCCCTACGTAACCTACGACGCTGGAAAACTCTACGTGGACATAAGCAAGTACAACCCGAACCACCCCGAATACGGCGGTGCTGGAATGAGCCCGAACACGACGTACGTCTTTGAGGAGATGTTTGAGGTCAGCAACGAGCTGTGGGAGAACAACAACACAGACTACCCGATATGCGTCACCATCACGACCGGAAACGACCATGTGTTAATCTTTGCCGGCGACTACGGAAACGAGATTGCCGGACCGGCCCACAACCTCAAGTTCACCGTTGAGCACGGAAGCCCTGTAAAGATTGGCATGATATTCAACAACACCAACGTCAGCATGGGCGAGTACCAGTTCCAGATGAACGTAGAGGCTCAGGCTGGTGCATGCGGACAGTGATTTCTTTTCGGGGCCTTTGCCCCAACCCCTTTGAGGGGGAGTTGATATGAGAAAACTAATCGAACTCACGTTTGCCATCATCGTTTTCGTTTTCATCACCGGTTCGTTAGTTGGCTTCTTCCTTGACAGGCCCGTTTTTCTCTCGTACGCTTACTCCAAGAGCATGACCCCCACTATAGACAAAGGTGACCTCTTTTTGATGAACCCATTCGCGAGGAACTTCGACGTCGGGGACATAATAGTCTTCCACCGCAGGGATGGCTGGACCGTCCACAGGATATTCGCCGTGACCGAGGAGGGCTTCATAACGAAGGGTGACAACAACGTGGCAACGGACCAGCAGGATGGCCTTTACAAGCCCGTTAAAGAATCTGACATCGCCGGAAAGGTCGTGGTTGTCCTCGGCCACCCCCTGGTCATCCGCGGCGGCGGTGCGTTCATACAGTCCCTTAGGGCAAGGCTGAACAACGTCTACGCCATAGCGTTTCTGCTTCTCGTGGGGGCCTTTCTAACGTTCTCGGGGGGCTCCAAACGGAAAAGGCGAACTAAATACTACCGAGTCAGTGTTAAGACCCTCTACGCAGTTGTTTCCGTCTTCATAATAGCGGGTTTTCTCTTCGTGACGGTGGCATCATGGGGAACTCTCGCATTCACTTACTCATCGACCCTCGCCGGTGGTCAGAGGGAAGGATGGTACCTCCCGGGTTCAACCTTTGAAAAGAACCTGAGCGTCCGCAACAACGCGGTTTACCCCTTCTACTACTTCGTGGAGGGGGGCAGTGAGCGGGCGGAACTCCTGGGGCCTAATTTCCTGAGGCTCACCGGGGGTTCGAGCGCCAACGTCTCGGTTCACGTCACGGTTCCGAAGGACACGCGGATTTACAGGGAAGAGTTCAGCGTGCGCTCGTACCCTGCCATACTGCCGGCGTCCTTCGTTATCTTCCTGTACTCCCTAAACCCGTACCTGCCGCTGGTCGCCTACGCCCTTCTGCTGTCCGCGGTCCTCTGGGCGTTCTACCGCCTCGCGGGGATTTCCGAGGGTGACGTCATTAGAATCAGAAAAAGGAGGGGAAGCGTTCTCTCCAAGGTACTCGGAGATGGTTAGCATGAGAAAGTTCATACTCTTCACATCGTTCCTGCTGGGGCTGCTCCTCATAGTGGGTTCGAGCGGGAACTTTAGGGAATACACGTCCCAGAGGGACGCGGACTTTGCCGTGGTGGATGGCAGCAACTCCTACGTTGCGTACCATTGCCTTCAGGGGCCGGTTATGCTGAACGCAAGTTCGGGCGTTGAATTCGCCGCGATAAAGCTTGAGAACCTGATGGACAGGACCATAACGGTTCGCGTCGTCGGCGATTACTCCAGCCTTCCTGAGGGCATCAACGGGAGCGTGGATGGCTCCACTTACACACTCGAACCCGGCGAGGAGGTCTCGATTGGCGGCAGTTTTTCCGCCGGTGACGACGTCGAAAACGGAACTTACGGTGTTCCGCTGACGGTCTACGCCGAATGGGATGGTGGAAGCGCCGAACTCAAGGACTGCTCGATGTACGTCACCGTTAGGAGACCGACTTACGTGCTGAAGAAGGGAATAGTCGGGGACGTCTACAACTACACGACGAAGAAGGTCTACCGCATAACGCTTCAGCTCAACTTCACGAACAATGGGCCAAGCGGGGACTTCGTCATAAAGGACTTCATCCCCAACCCGGGATGGAAGGCCATATACGTGCCCCTGCCCCCGGAGCCAACGACAGGAAACGTCAGCTACACCCTTGGGTTCTCGTGCTGTCATTGCTCTGGCATGGTGATAGTATGGAGAGTTCACGTCGCCCACGGGGCAACGGTGACCCTGAACATCCCCATGGAAGTCGTTTTCTTCCGCAAAGGGGACTACACACTCAACTGCGGTGCGCATCTCTGCGGGACGCACGTCGTCTCGAACCGCGTCACCGTTCACGTAACTGGAGGTAGGTGATTATGAAAGTTGATAAGAGAAAGGCTTTCCTGGTTGGGATTGCCTTTTCAATTTCCCTTGCCGTTGTTTTCGGCATGTACTCAAGCCTAGCCTACTCAAGGGCTCCCATAACGACCCACGCGACGTATTCAACGCTCTACGTCGAGGAGGGGCACTTCAAGCACTCTGGATTTTTCTCGAACGAGACGGTGTACAAGAACGGGACGTCTCTTGAGTACTACCCCTCGAAGATAACCGAGGAACTGCTCGGTAACTATACCTTCACTTCGTCCCCGGGCACCATGGGAAGCTACGAGGCGACGCTTCACGTGAAGTATTACGTTTCCTCCGGGAAGAAGAAGGTCTACATCCTCAACGAGAGCTCCTCGCTCGGAAGGGGGACCTTCTCGGGTTCATTCACCCTTCCCGTTGAGTTCAACATGAGCGCCCTCGACGCGAGGCTCAAGGAGGTAAGGGAAGGAACGGGACTCTACCGCGCCGAGAGGGAAGTTTACTTCGTCGTCAAGGTGCGGGCCAACGGCAGGGAACCCTTCACCCAGGAAATCCGCCTGAACCGCGACGCCTCGGGGATGCTGTACTTCAGCGGTGCCGACAAGGAGTACAAGAAGGTCGTCAGGAACGTGAGCACGACCACGAACTCAGTGTCGTTCCTCGGCTCGGACGTCGGCGTCTCAACGGCCAGAACGGTCTTTCCAGCGATGGCGCTTCTCTTCGCCATCCCGCCGGCGGGCTTCATGTACGCGAGGAGGGAGAGGAAGGAGACGGAACCCAAGGAGCTGAAGGGTCTGAAGAAGTACACCGTCGAGGGAACCGTTCCTGAGGGAAGGCGCGTTGAGCTGTCCTCTCCGAGGGACCTGGAGAGGGTCTTTGAGCTCGTTGACAGGCCGATAATTCATTACCGCGACGGCGAGACGGATGTCTACGCGGTTGCAGACGGCGAGACGGTTTACGAGTACCGGGCGAATTAGCCCGGCACCAACAACTTTAAAAGCCCAAGCGGAAAGCCACCTTAGGAGTTCTAAAAAGGGTTAGAGGTGGTTAGAGATGAACCCGTTCCACGACATCGAGCCCGGACCGGAGGTTCCGGAGGTTGTCTACGCCCTTATAGAGATTCCGAAGGGGAGCAGGAACAAGTACGAGCTCGACAAGAAGACCGGCCTCATAAAGCTCGACCGCGTTCTGTACAGCCCGTTCTTCTACCCGGTTGACTATGGTATAATCCCGCAGACCTACTACGACGACGGCGACCCCTTCGACATAATGGTCATCATGCGCGAGCCCGTTTACCCGCTCACCCTCATCGAGGCCAGGCCGATAGGCATAATGAAGATGAACGACTCCGGCGACAAGGACTGGAAGGTTCTCGCGGTTCCCGTTGAGGACCCGTACTTCAAGGACTGGAAGGACATCGACGACGTTCCAAAGGCCTTCCTTGACGAGATTGCCCACTTCTTCCAGCGCTACAAGGAGCTCCAGGGTAAGGTCACCAAGATTGAGGGCTGGGGCAACGCCGAGGAAGCGAAGAAGGAAATCCTTCGTGCTATAGAGCTCTACAAGGAGAAGTTCGGTAAGAAGGAGTGACTCCTTCTCAACTCTTTTTGGAGGTCAGGCCATGTACAAGCTTTTGACGGTTAAGGACGTCGTCAGGATTCCACCCAGGATGTTCACGATGGACCCTAAGGAGGCCGCCAAGAAGGTCCTCCGCGAGACCTACGAGGGCATCTACGATAGGGACGAGGGAGTTATCCTGGCAATCCTTGACGTCCACGACGTTGGGCAGGGAATAATCGTCCCAGGCGACGGGGCCACTTACCACGAGGTAACCTTTGACGTCCTCGTCTGGAAGCCCGAGAACCAGGAGGTCGTTGAGGGCGAAGTGGTGGAGATGATGCCCTACGGCGCCTTCATCAGAATCGGCCCGATGGACGGTCTCGTCCACATAAGCCAGCTCATGGACGACTACGTCGTCTTCGACGAGAAGAACAGGCAGTTCATAGGCAAGGAAACCAACCGCGTCCTCAAGCTCGGCGACTTCGTGAGGGCGAGGATAATCGGCATAAGCGTCAAGAGCAGAATCATCAGGGAGAACAAGATTAACATGACCATGCGCCAGCCCGGTCTCGGAAAGTTCGAGTGGATTGAGAAGGAGAAGAGAAAGGCCAAGGAGGAGTGAGCATGGCGAAGGAGAGGGCCTGCAGGCACTGCCACTACATAACGACCGAGGACCGCTGTCCCGTCTGCGGGAGCAGGGATTTGAGCGATGACTGGTTCGACCTCGTCATAATCCTCGACACCGAGAGCAAAATTGCCAAGAAGCTCCGCGAGAGCATACCAGAGGCCGCTAAGGTTCCTGGCAAATACGCCATAAGGGTCAGGTGAAATGCTGTTCCGCCTAACTGAAGAGCTCCGGCGAGAGCTCAAGGAACCGCTGGGAGAGCTGATAAAGGGCCCGATTCCGGAGCCCTACATTCGAATTAAGGACGAGCTTAGGGGTAAGACCGTAATCACCGTTGGGGACGTTGTTACGGAGAACGTCCTCAAGCTCGGCATTTCCCCTTCCCTTGCCCTCTACGACCTCAGGACGAAGAGGACCGACTATTCTCCCGATATAAACGCGAAGGCCGTCTTCATGACCGTTTCTAATCCCCCCGGGACCATAACGAAAGCTTTATTAGACGCCATCAGAAAGGCCTTCCGCCTCGTCGAGCGGGGCAGGCCGGTTCACATACTCGTCAGCGGTGAGGAGGACTTGGGGGCGATTCCAGCGGTGCTCTACGCCCCGTACGGGAGCGTCGTCCTCTACGGCCAGCCCGACGAGGGGGTAGTGCTTATAAAGGTAACACCCGAATGCAAGCGCAGGTGTGCGCAAATACTTGCCAAGATGGAGGTGGTTCGTGATGGAGATTAAGGTGACCGAGATAAAGGAGAACAAGCTCCTCGGGAGAAAGGAGATATACTTCGACATCATCCACGAGGGCGAGCCTACCCCGAGCAGGGAAGCGGTGAAGGGTAAGCTCGTCGCCATGCTCGACCTCGACCCGAACACCACCGTTCTCCAGTACATCAGGAGCTACTTCGGAAGCCACGTCAGCAAGGGCTACGCCAAGGCCTACGAGACGAGGGAGAGGATGCTCTACATAGAGCCCGAGTACATCCTCGTTAGGGACGGCCTCATTCAGAAGGAGGAAGAGTGAGGTGGTGTAAATGGCCAAGGGCAAGAAGAAGACCAGCCAGAAGTGGAAGCTCTACGAGGTTAAGGGTGGAAAGGTCGTCAGGAAGAACAAGTTCTGCCCGCGCTGCGGGCCGGGCGTCTTCATGGCCAACCACAAGGACCGCTGGTCCTGCGGAAGGTGCGGCTACACCGAGTGGAAGAAGTGATTTCCCTTTCTTTTCTCTTGGCGATGGCTATGCCGGTCTATTACGGAATAAGGATTGAACTCCACCCCGACGTCTATGAGCCGGCGGAGGATACGTTTCTCCTCGCCGAGACCGTTGAGGTCAAGCCCGGTGAAACGGCGCTCGACGTTGGAACCGGGACAGGGATTATAGCCCTCCTCATGGCGAGGAAGGCCAAACGCGTCCTCGGCGTTGACGTGAACCCAATGGCTATAGAACTCGCCAGGAAAAACGCCCTGCTGAACGGAATCGGGAACGTCGAGTTTTGCCTGAGCGACCTTTTTGAGAACGTCTCGGGAAGGTTCGACGTGATAACGTTCAACGCCCCTTACCTACCGGGTGAGCCGGAAGAGCCAATAGACTTGGCCCTCGTCGGTGGGAAAACCGGGAGGGAGGTAATAGACCGGTTCGTCCGGGAGGTGCCGGATTATCTGACCGAGAACGGCAGGGTTTACCTCGTCCAGAGCTCGATAACCGGGATTGAAGAAACGCTGAATCTTTTCCGGAAAGTCGGTCTTAGGGCTGAGGTTGTCGCCAAAAGGCACCTCTTCTTTGAGGACATCGTGGTTGTTCAGGCCAGGCGGTAGCGCCTTATCTCGTGGAGGAGCTTCACCTTGGGCCTCTCGTTACCTTCCTCGGGCTCCTCGCCAGGGAAGAGAACTATCTCCCTCGGCTTGAGCATGGGTTCGGGTTTTATGCGCATCATGGTTGTGGGCTCGGTCCTGACCTTTTAAACCTTTCGCAGATTGACGAAGGAATTTTCGACGATGCACAGTCGCGACCAATCAGGTTTTTAAAACCTCGCCCGAGTTTGGGTTAGGTGAGACTAATGGCGATAGTGGTTAAGGCCAACCCGAACATGCCCGAGGAAATCGCGCTCCTCTTCAGAAAACAGCACTACGAGCTCGTTGGCAGGCACAGCGGCGTTAAGCTCTGCCACTGGCTCAAGGAGAGCCTCACAAAGGGTCGCTTCTGCTACAAGCAGAAGTTCTACGGCATAGCGAGCCACAGATGCCTTCAGATGACGCCGGTCTTGGCCTGGTGCACCCACAACTGCATCTTCTGCTGGCGTCCGATGGAGGGCTTCCTCGGCACTGAATTGCCAGAACCCTGGGACGACCCGGCGTTCATCGTCGAGGAGAGCATAAAGGCCCAGAGGAAGCTTCTCGTTGGCTACAAGGGCAACCCGAAAGTTCCGAAGGAGAAGTTCGAGGAAGCGTGGAATCCGAAGCACGCGGCGATTAGCTTATCGGGCGAGCCGATGCTCTATCCGTACATGGGCGACCTCGTTGAGGAGTTCCACAAAAGGGGCTTCACGACCTTCATAGTCACCAACGGAACCGTTCCGGAGAGACTGGAGGAGATGATTAGAGAAGATAAGCTTCCAACGCAGTTCTACGTCTCGCTGACCGCACCAGACATCGAGACATACAATCGCGTTAACGTCCCGATGATTCCCGACGGCTGGGAGAAGATAAAGGAAACTCTCAAGCTCATGCGCGACGCGGAAACGAGGACGGTGATAAGGCTCACCCTTGTCAAGGGCGAGAACATGCACAGCCCCGAAAAGTACGCCGAGCTGATTAAGCTGGCGAACCCGATGTTCGTTGAGGCCAAAGCCTACATGTTCGTCGGCTTCTCGCGGAACAGGCTCACCATCAACAACATGCCGAGGCACGAGGAAATCAGGGCCTTCGCCGAGGAGCTCGTGAAGCACCTCCCCGGTTACCACATCGAGGACGAATACGAGCCGAGCAGGGTTGTTCTCATCATGCGCGACGACGTGGACGGCAGAGGAAGGGGATTGACGGGAAGGTTCATCTCTGATTGATTCCACGCCACGTGGAAAACTTTATTTATATTCCCGACTTTTCTCCTCTAGGGGTGTTAGGGCTATGAATATGAAAAGGGTATTAACTATGATGCTACTCATAGTGCTTTTAACGATTCCGTACTCCGCCGCCGGTAGCGTCCTAGATAACGCTTCTAGGGTCTTCATCGGGGTCAATTCGTATGTGGACACCGTTCCGCTGAAGGCGTACTCACTGCTCGCACTTGATTCAATGGCCGGAAAGGTTCACAACGAGACCCCCCTTTTTGTCTCCATTGAAAACATTACCAAGAGCCTGCTCTCAATGCAGAATCCGGACGGGGGTTGGGGCTATCATGTGAACGAAATCAGCACCCCCCAGGATACTGCACTTGCGTTGATAGCTCTCAACTATTCCCTTGCAGTTTCGAGGGAGTTTGGGGTTGGGTTGGATGAAAACGCCCTTCTAAAGGCCCTTCGAGAGGGGGAGAGCTATCTCCTGGACTCCTACTCCTCTCCTGGCTGGGGCTACGTTTCCGGTTCCGTTCCCAAGTTCTATCCAACCGCGCTCTCCCTCTGGGCCCTCGGCACCCTCGGGCTGAAGTACTCCAACAGCCTCATCGTTAAAACGGCCGCAGATTTCATAGCAAACGCCTCGGACCTTTCCCCAGAGTACAGGGCCCTAAGGCTGATTGCCTTCCATGCCGTTGGTTATCCAAACGTGACCCCATACCTTTCCAAGTGCCGCGAACTGCTCTCAAGCGACACCCTAAACGAGTATCAGAGGACAATACTCACCTACGCGGTCATACTCTACGACCCCCTAAGCTTCGACGTCGGTAGGTCCCTTGCGATACTCGAGAGCTTGGGGATGAGGAACGATACATACTTACTCGTGACCGAAGGGGTTCCCTTCATGACGAGGAACGACTTGATGGCAACGGCATACGCCGTCATGGCGTTTTCTAGCGTTTCCGACGTTCTCGTCAATGCTTCTCCCCGCAATCCTCGGGGTTTCCTTTACAACGACCTTGTCTCTCGTCAGAACCCCGACGGTGGCTGGCCGCTCCTCAAGAGCGGTATCTCCTCGGCGAAGGCCACTTACTACGCCCTCCTTGGAATCTCTGCCTCTGGGAATCCGTCTGGAGCCGTTGTGAAGAAGGCCGTCGCGTGGGCCAGGAACCACCTCCCCTCAGCCGAGGAGGCCGCCCGGGTTCGTGGCACCGTAACGGATGACTACTACTACACCGCCATGATACTCATCAAATTTGGGAATTTGTCCTCCGCCGAAAAGGACGAGTTAATCAACTTCACCCGGTCCCTTGAATCTGCTCCTGGCCTTTGGAGGGGTCTCTTTGGTATTCCTCAGCCATACCAGACGGCCCTTGGTCTGAATCTGCTCCTGGCCCTCGGTTACAAGGGGAATGACGTGGACCTCGCCGCAAATTGGCTGCTCTCAATAAGCCCCTCCGGCTGGGGCGTTAGGCTTAATTACTTCATGCCCGCCACCACCGGGATGGACGTTCCAACAACTGTCACCGTGCTCGAGGCCCTCTCTAAGGTAGTGTCCCCTGAGAAGCTGACTCCCCACGTCAAGTGGCTGATTGAGCAGAGGCTTCCGAGCGGTGTCTGGGGATGTTTCCGCGAGAGCACCAACATACTCAACCAGCGGTTCTACGCAGCTCCATCGATGGAATACACCGTGAGGGTCGCCGAGGTCCTGAGGAAGCTTGGTTATGACTACTCCAGGGATGTTCTCCCGTGGGTTCTCAAGCACGCCCTTGACCCCAACATGAGCACGGTTGATGAGGGCTTGGCCCTCCAGTTCCTCAGCGGCTTCAATCTCCTGCCCCCCACGACCCTCTACGAGGTAATTGAGAGCTTGGAGAGCGGAGGTCAGTGGTACCTCAACTACTGGGAGGGCTATGACTTCATCGTCCAGGAGATTGCCTCATCTCTCCTTCCAGAGACTGTGATAACGCTCGTTAAGGGCAACTTAACGCCGAGTGCCGGAAACCACATAATCATAGCCCCCATCGGTCTCGTGAACGTTTCCCGCTACAATCCATTCGTCTCCGTCTATGTCAATGGCACTTCCGTTGTTGTAAACGGTCGTGAGTACCCGCTCTCAACGAGCATCGTCCTGGTGCCCGGAAGGACCCAGGATGGGGGCTATGTCCTCGTAATCCTCGTCGGTGAGGATGCCGTTGATGGCGTCCCCGTGCTCTTCACGAGTGGCCTCTACCGCTACCTCCACGGTGCATACATGGTTCTCAGCGCCGTTGATAAGAACAACGATGGGAAAATTGAACCTGAAGAAATAACACTGCTGGGGTTGGGGTGAAGGCCCTTGAGGGCCCTGATAATAGGAATCGGACAGTGTGGGACGAAGATGGCCGACCTCTTCGCGCTGGTCGACTTTGAAACCCTCGCGGTAAACACCTCCCGCGGTGACCTGGAGTACCTCAAGCACGTCCCGCAGGACAGGAGGATCCTGATAGGCGAGAGCATAACGGGGGGCAAAGGAGTCAACGCAAATCCAATACTGGGCAGGGAGGCCATGAAGCGCGACCTGCCGTTGGTGATGCGCAAGATAAACTCCATAGTCGGCTACGAGGACGTTGACATATTTTTCCTCACCTTCGGCTTCGGCGGTGGAACCGGTGCCGGTGGAACGCCCGTCCTCGCGGAAGCCCTGAAGGAGGAGTATCCTGACTCACTCGTGGTTGCCATTGGCGCCCTTCCGCTCAGGGAAGAGGGCATAAGGCCCACAATCAACGCGGCTATAACGATAGACAAGCTCTCCAAGATTGCCGACTCCATAATCGCCATAGATAACAACAAGCTGAAGGAAACCGGCGATGACATAAGCAGGGCCTACGAGAGTATTAACTATACCATAGTCGAGAGGATAGCCTCTCTTCTGGCCCTCGTGGATGTCCCCGGCGAGCAGACCCTCGACGCGAGCGACCTCAAGTTCGTCCTCAAGGCCTTTGGAAGCTTTGCCACCGTTGGCTACGCCAAGGCCGAAGCGAGCAAGGTGAAGAGCCTGTCGAGGTTAATCCTTAAATCCTTTGAGAGCGAGGGTCTCTACCTTGATGCCAACATAGAGTCCGCCCTCTACGGCCTCGTCGCAATACACGGCCCGCCGGAGGTTCTCAAGGCTGGAGACATCTTTGAGGCCCTCGATTACCTCACGAGCAAAATCCGGGGCAAGCAGATTTTCCGGGGCTTTTACCCTGACCCGCGCGAGAGGGAAGTTGAGGTCGTCACGCTCCTCAGCGGAATATACGAGAGCAGGAGCATCGAGGAAATCGTTAAAACTGCCAAGCAGTACGCGAGGTCCTTCATGGAGGCCAAGAAAGAGGCCGAAACCAAGAAGAGTGAACTGCTCAGTGGTCTGCCGGATTTCGACGATGTCTACAACGCACCGATTATTGGGGACGTTGTTGAGGATGACGGTCCCGATGTGGAGAGTGTTGTGAAGAGCCTCAGGAGGAAGAGAAATGGTTGACCTAACGGTCAGGGACTCGGTTGAGGTTGCCCTCGAGCTCGACGAGAAGTCCGTCTACTCACACATCGCCCACGAAAGTGCAGAGGACATAGTCAGAATTATCTCCTCCCTCGACGCAGAGAGGGCAAAGCTCAGGGGGGAGGTTATCTATTACGCCGACGACTGGGATGCTCTCATACGGGAGAGGATAGCCAAAGGAAAGCGTCACACGGCTTTTGACTTCTACAATCCGACTCTACTTGACATCTGGGAGGAGAAGGTTAAGTTTGGAAAGAAGCTAAAGCTGATTGAGAAAGCCGTTTACTCTATCCTGGGGGTTCTCGTTGCTGGAACTGGGGTTGCAACAATATTAACAGGCTCTCCATTTGTTCTCATCGGTCTCTTGGTAATCCCCCTAGCAATCGCCGTGAGGGATAGGGTGAAGAGCTCGCTCGACCTTATCTACTACGAGCTGACCCAGTTTTTCATTGACGAACTCAGAGAGATTGTTTCAAAACACGGCCTTAAATCGGAGAGGTACAAGTTTAAACTTTTCACTGGGGGTTATTTTGGGGTAGAGACTAGGAGAACACCTTCTGGCATATTTGCGGTTGTTGAAGACAAATCTGCGGAGTAACCGTTAAATATAGTCCAATCCAACTATTGATGGAGGGGGAGATTATGGGGTTAGTCCTTAAAAGGCGAGGCCAGATATCACTGGAGTTCATGCTGGTGTTCGCGATAATGATGGTTATGCTGATGTACTCGGTCAAGAGCGTTGGCTTTAATTCGAGCTCTCCTTCCTCGGGAACGCTGGCCATTCAAATTGCCCTTGAGGAGAAGAGCGTCGCCAACGTGATAGCAGGGGCCATAGACCAGGTCTATGCCCAGGGGCCCGGCTCAAAGGTCACGGTTTACGCTCACTTCAACCTGCTTCGCAATTCGAAGTACCTCAAGAACGCCTTTAACCTCACGTCTCCCCAAGTTCGGCTTATGTTCCTTGGAACTGAGGACCCACTTTTCCCAACTGGGGCCGAGAACTCTGTGGTTGTCGTCGCGGTTTCCAACGCCGGCTCAACTCCGGTGATTTCCGGCTCCAACAGGACGGGGGTTTGGGTTCAGACGTACTTCCTCTACAACTCGACGTCCACGACGGGTTTTACGCTTAGCTTTGCTCCATCAGACGTTCCCACAACGATGAGGGTGGTAGTGGAGTGGAACCCTTCAAAGCCCGTTTCCATGACCTATGATAGCACCTCCGGGACACTCCACATAAACATTAGGCCAGGTGGATGAAATGAGGGGTCAGGTGAGCCTTGATTTGCTCTTTGCAGTGACGATAATCTCGATAACGATGCTCAGCGTGATGAACGTCGCCCTGAGTGAGAAGACCGAGACAGAGGTTATCGGAACCTCCGCGCAGCTCAAGGCCTTCGCCATAGATTTGAGGGGAACCGTCGCGAGACTCTACGCGGCCCCCGGCATGACCGTGCTGAAGACGGCCCCCCTAAAGCTTCGGTCTGGGGACTGGATTAACGTCACCCTCAAGTCGGAGGGTTACCTCATAGTAAAGGCCCACATAGATGGAAAGGACTACGTCGTGGTTCAGAAACTTCAGGTTTCCCCCGGTGCCAACAGCTCCGTGATACTTACGCCCTCAAGTGAGGGGTTTAAAATGGAGTCAAGGAGGCTCTCCGATGGTGTTGAGGTCACGGTCACAACGTAGGGGTCAGACCGCTGTGGAACTGCTCTTCATAACCGCGATAATCCTGACTGGGATAGTTTATATTATCCCTTCCGTTGTTCACACCAATAAGACCGTCTCCACAACGGACGCCTTCAGAACAGTCGGTTCGGACGTCTGTACGTACCTCAACACCGGTGTTATCGTTAACGATTCAACCCACGCACCCCTCAACAACATCGTTGAACTCTGGAACTACACCCCTGTTGGATGTCGGCTCGTTGGCCTCTCAGTTGTTCCAGTAAACGGCACGCTTAACGTTTCAATTGTGTACTCGTACCCGGACCCCGTCACGAAGTCGGCCTTCGTAGGCAACGTTACGGACTTTCTTAAGCTCAGGCTCTCATCGATTCAGGGCTTCCGGCTCGTTGGTGATAACCTGTATTACGGCGGGATGAAGGTTAACCTCACGGTGGTGGTGAGATGAGGCGCGGTCAGCTCCTGAGCTTTGATGCCCTCCTCGCGGTCGTTATCGTCATCTTCATGCTCGGTGCTGTTAGTGCTACCTCCGATAACCTTAAGTCTGGCCTTACAAACCTCCTCGGCTGGTACGATAGGACCAGCATCCCAGATACCATGCTCGATGTGCTCCTTAAAAGCCCGGGAAGTCCGCCAAACTGGAGTGAAAACGTTTCAACCCTTGCGGTCCCGGGCCTTAGGTCCTATTCCGGTCAATACGTCGATTACAACAAGGCAGTTGCCTTCTTTGACCTCCTGAAGAACAACGATTCCCGGGTCGAGAAGGCTCTACTGAACCTCAGTCTAAAGCATCCGTTTCTCCTTGACTTTTACCTCGGCAAATGGACGTTTAAGGCCAACTTCTCATGGAACCCAAACGCGGGAGGGGGCATTCCACCTGGTTTTAGTGTTTATAACGGCAGTTGTTCGGTTGCAGGAACGACGAACATAGACTTTACTCAGCCCACGATAATTCCCTGCGACCCGGAGTTTTTCTCCCATGGAAGCCTAAGTATAAACTCCAACTCCGATATCTGTATAGTTCACGAATTCAGGAGCGTTGGTTCCTCTCACCTGTACATATCCAGCGGTGGCAACCTCGTGGTGGGTGGGGACTGGGTTATAGATGGAGCGGTTACTACCGATGTGGACGGAAGCGCCTACATTATGGGAGCCCTAGTGATAAGGGGAGAAGGTTCGAGGACTATTAACATAAAACACGACCTTTACATCTTTGGCGAGACCTCAACTCGACCCTTAATCTCTGTAACCGGCGCCGCCACGATAAACATCGGAACCCCTGGATGCACGCCTGGCACCCAAGTTCCAGGATGTACCCTCGGTAACCTTTATGTGAACGTGAACGGCGTTTGGTACGCCGCCAACCGGTCCCCGATAACCGACCCCAGCTCATGGTATAAGTGGACGGGAAGTGGATGGGAAAAGCTTGACAGCCTCGCGCCTCTGGAGGGAACCGTTTTCGTGAGGGGAACCCAGCTTGTGATTAACATCGCTGGTCATCCCCTTTCCTCCGACTGGACCCCGCCTTCATCCCCCGAGTGCCTTAACTACGGCTCGGGCCAGCCCCTGACGATTTCGTCCCTTGAGGGCAACTACACATATCCGCAACAGCTCAACGTGAGCCAGGCGTGGAACCGCGTCGCGTACCTCAACGGCTCGTTCCTCGTGAACCCGACCAACGTTTCCAACGTGTTTGCTACGATGAACGCCTCTAGTTGGGTCTCGTACTCGGAGAGGAACACTGTAATGAGTCTATTCAAGTACAACAGAACCACGTGGATTGTAGGTAACTCCAAGGGCATAATCTTTGGAGGTGTCCTCAGGTACTCGATTCCCAACTACGCTCTCCTCAAGTTTGTTGTTCCCAACGAAACTGGCTACGTCCTCATCATGGTAGTTGATGGTGGAAACCTAAAGGTCCTCGGCGTTTGGAAAACTTCGGGAACGTCCATGGTAATGGGCCAGATATGGGAACTCGCCAATGGTACCGTCAGAACAGTGGCAACTTACAGGGGCTCCAGTAACTCCCTCACTGTCCCCTGGGGAGATGTATTCAGCTCCCCCGGCGGGGCGGGTCGGCCGGTGCTCATGTACCTGTACTCAAACACCTTCACGCTGCCCGTTGAGATGGTTGATGAAGGCGACATCGGGGTTCTTCTTAGTCCAATGTACGAGCCCCTCCTTGTAAAATTGTGGGTGTGGGATGAGAGATGAGGCGGGGATTCATATTCACGCTTGATGCCGTGCTGGCTCTCTTCCTAGTTTTGATAATGATAACCGCCATAACCACCGCTGAGAGCCAAGTTCAATCGGTTTACAAAACCCAGATGAGGATGGGGGAGTTGGGTGATGCGAACGCGATGCTAAAACTGCTCAGAACCGTTCCGCTGAGTCAGCTGGTTCCGGCTAACGTGATAGATAACTGGGAATCCGGCTCCGACCCGGTTCTGAACCTGACCTTGGTTACCCCCGACATGAGCCCCCTTGAGATAGCCGCCACCTACTGGGCAGTAAGCCCGCTTTACCCATCGAAGGATTACCGGAAGAAGGCCTCAATAATCATCGGTTACATTCTGAACTCGACGCTCAAGGGCTACAACTACGAGCTTCTCATAAACAACTGGACGAACACATTCCTGAGTAAGGGAACCTACAACTACTCCCTCGCAAAGGACGTTTCCGCCGCCACCCTCGTGCTCAGCGGTTACGCCTACAACCAGACTCCGAGGGGCTACGTTGCAAGGGCGTTCCTCAGCAAGCTGAGGGCGAAGGTTACGAGCTACGTGTACCAGGGAGACTACATTTCAACCCAGCACAGCAAGAAATGGATTCAAATTACCTACATTATACCTACCAGTCAGTTTCCGCTTAACACAACGATTATCAACGTCACCTGGTACTTTGAGGCTGCTGTCGTTGATTCCACTTATCGTGCCTACATCAATGGAGAGCCCGTCAGTTGCTTCCCTCAATGGAGCACCATGACCTTTAAAGAAATCACTGACGATGGAAGTGGAAGCTGTAACCTGGTTGAGAACGTGCAGAAGAGCGTAAACGAGAGTACTGACACGAACTTTACCGTTGAGGTATACAACAGCGGTGGCGTGTCTGGTGAAGACGGTGCTCAGCACATCATAATAACTTACAAGACATCTCAGGTATCCACCTTTAGGTATCCCCACTACTATCACTTCGCGGACGTTAGGGCAAACGACTCAATTCACATAGAGAAGTACGTTTTTGTTCCCGGTAACCTTACTGACTTGAGCATTAAGATAGCAGGTCAGAACATCAAAACGGTAACCGCTGCGATTAGGGTTTATGGAAGTGTATCGAAGAGTTTCTCTCTCACTAAGGTAGGTGGATACTTTGTTGCCACCAACGGAACGCTTGCGGACATAGTCAGGGACATGGGTTACAACTACTCTGACCTGTCGGGAACGTATTTCACGATACTCTTCAACGTCACTTGGGATGGGAGCGGTGAGTTGCATTTGGACGGTAGGGACTCCTACGTTTACGCCGACTACATACCGTTTACTGCAATGAGTCTGTATTCTGTGGACGTTACTGATGTGATACCCCCGTACTATTGGTCAGGCGGTCCCGCTTTGGGGTACTTCTATCACAATGCGGAGTGGGAGTGGGACATACCGGAGTACGCGACACCGCTGTACGTTACATTCCAGCTTCCATGGTATCACTCCTCTTTCAGTGATTGTCGTCAGAAGGTTTCTATCCTCATGAACTCGTCAGCGAATCAGTGGAGAACCCTTTACTATGCTCCTGACTACAATCCATTCATAGACGCCTTCGCCAGATGGGGATACACTAGGGTTACCAGGGATTACCTGGATAGAATCATTGGGAATGCCCTCCATACCGGGTTGAACGCCTTTGAGCTAGACTTTGGAAGCTGTTACTACGTTGCCCCCAAGTACACACTGGCTTCTGTCGTTTACCTCCTCAACGCTTACGCCCCTTACGGCAACGTTAAGCCCTACCTCATGCAGGGATACCCCAAGGTTAAGGCCTACAACTTGACCTACGTTTACAACCTTGGTGGACGGAACTACACCGCCTCCATCATAGTTGGAAGCCTCAACGCCGTGACATCTGGGGAGTACCTAAACATTACCGCCTGCAAGTTGGACCCGACCAAGTACGCAGTTGATGACGCGATACTCAGGCTCTTCAGGAACCTCGGGGGGAACGGCTGTACCAAGCCAATCTTGGTGAACCTAGGGGACACGCTCATAGACTACGTTTCCCTTCCGGGTGTTCCGCGGTCAATATCACCCATTACAATCACCCTCAGGATTTGGAGGGTCGGAGGATGAAGAGGCGAGGGTTTGTAATAAACGCTACGGTCCTTGTTCTGCTCATACCCCTACTCCTGTTGCTCGCCACGTACAGTAACGTTACGTCCTACGTAATACAGGCCCAGTCCCAGGCGACGCGTTTAAAGACGACCCAGGACGTTGTCTCCTACCTCCAGCTTGACCTTCAGAACGTTATGAGGCTCTCCCTTCAGCGAGCCCTTGTTCTGAGCATCGCCTACGTTACCACCGTTCAACCTCTGGACAACGCCCAGCTTGCACTTGAGAGCTTGGTTAAGTACGGCAAGTACTCCCAAATCAGCAATGCTGGGCCCGAGTGGGTGTCCCGGGAGGACCAGTTCATGGGAAACGCCACCCTCCTTAAGTGGCTTGAGAACATGAGAGACTACCTTAAGAAAATGGGGTACATCATGGTCACACCACCTACCCAGATAGTTAACAACGTGAAGCTCACTATCGCTCCCCTCGACTCCTTCCACATCGTAGCCAACGTAAGCATCCCCCAGATTGTCATAAAAGACACATCCGGAAAGATAGTCTACAACTCCAGCATTCCCCCCAGGGGCTCTCTGTACGTTGTTGTACCAATAACGAACCTCGAGGACCCTCTAATTGCCTACTTAACCAAGGGCAGAATGTCGAGGGTCATCGAACCGTGCTCCTTTGCGTACCCGAACCTCACACCTCCATACTACCTCCTCACGGGTTACGGCAGTGACCCAAGTACGTATCCTCTTAGGTTCGCTGCCCCGTTTTCCCCCACTATTTCAAGCGATAAAGTGTACTACGGCGACACATACCCTGGGGATGGAGCCCTGGCCTACGTCCTCAGGGACAGTCCGAGTACTGCCCCAACGGTTCCCTACGTCTTTGGAACCTCCATAAACGGTTCCCTCGTTTCCCCATCATCCGTCCTTGGAGACGGGGACATGGGTGTCTTGGTCTTCTCTGGAAGGGTTGGTCAAGCGGTTCAATGGTGCAACGATAGCTTCAACAAACGCGTTGAATTCACGCTCTCCGGCGTAACCAACCATAGCGTTGTCCTCCTTAAGTTCAACCCCTCTGCCGTCCCGTTTTCAGAAATCTCCCACAACGGGTCCCTTGCCGAAATGAGAATATACACCTCGACCTGCCAGCTCGCTAATTACTGGATTGAAAAGTGGGACTCGAACGAGATTCTAATATGGCTCAACGTGACCGGAACGGACTACTATATCTACTACTCTCCTACTTCCCAGGTTCAGCCGAGCAGGGGCTATCTTTCGAACGTCGTTGGGAACAACTACTACACGAACGTTACCGTTTATCCAGGTCAGCGCGTCTTCTTGTTCAACACCACTGGGTCAGTCTTTGTGCGCTATAACGTTACCGCAGATGAGAACTCCGGTTTCAACGGTGGCGTTGAAGTGCTGACACCCTCTGAAGGCCTTACAAGCGTTCTAAACGTCACTTTGGATTACCCCTATAGTGTTAATGACGTTCAAGTTCCGATATACCTAAACTCGACATGGGCATCGCGTATTCCCCATTATGGGAATGAGTCCAGGATTGAAGTATACTCCGACCCGGACTTCACGGAGAAGGTTCCCTTCTGGATTGAGTACTGGAACGATAGCGGTGCCCTGATATGGGTCAGGACGAACTTACCCGGCAACGTCTACATTAAGTTCGGTGAAGACCTTCCCCTTACCCGGGGCAACGGAGATGAAGTGTTCCTGTTCTTCGACGACTTCAGCGGCAGCTCCCTGAACACCTCAAAGTGGTACGTTAAGAACCCGCGCGGAAGCTATTCCGTGAGCAACGGAATCTTAAGCTTAAAGGGAAACAACAAGGCAAGTAACCCCGACGTCTGGCTGTGGACGAAGAAAACGTTTCCCTACTACCGCTACGTTATCGGGATGAGGGTGTACATAAAGAACCAGCCATTCTGGATGTGGTACATAGATAACGATGGATGGGGTTGGATGGAGCACATCATTGGACTGTACGGGCACCTGGGGGACTTCGACGTTAACAGCGGAGACTTCGATGATGGGATTGAGGATGGCGGTAAGTATACCAAAAACAGATGGAGCTATGTTGAGGTTGCAGTCAGGGACTATTACTACAATAGCTACCATCTTGCTAGCTTCACAACTTACCAGACGCTGAATCCGTTCGTCTGGAACTGGAGCGACCAGAGCGAGGTTAGTTACTATTACAGGTATTGGCAGGATGGGTGGAATTATTATCTGGCTACATACAACACCTCAATTGGCCTCGGCCAGTTTTATAAAGGCCCCACGGAGTACGACTTCATCTACGTTAGAAAATACCTCGACCTTTATTACCTCACCGAGAGCGTCAAGCAACTTACCTCTTCCGTTCCTGTATCGGTCCAGCTCGTTGACAACTGGACGACGGCTGGAAGGCTGTTCATACTCAAGAACTGGACGGAGGTCCTGTCGAGGTATCAGACCGGAACATGGCCGGTGAACGTCCCCAATCGCTATGAGGTAGACATCATTCCCGCATCAACGCTGGCCTTGAACTTCACCCACGAGCCCAATTCTGTGGTTTCCCAGAACTCAAACGCTGACTTGGAGGTAACCCCAATCGGCAACCTGAGCGTATACCTCGTAGTCAACAATACCGCCGACAACTCAGCTCACTTTGCGTGGGTCTTCTGGGCCCCATATCCATACAAGGTTATCACTCCCGTTCTTGGCGTTCCGGAACAGAAGCCGCCGACTGGCAACTATGTGAGCGCCAAAGTCTTTGACATTCAGCCGTTCATAAGCTGTGTTGTCAATGCCAGGTACTTTGGCGTCGCTGGAGCGCCCTCGTTCTTCGAGCGTCTTGAGGGCGGAAGTACTGCCCACAGAGCACAATACCTCGCCCTCGCCCAGGCGATGCAGAAGGCAGTGTACGGTCGCGTTAAGTATCCGATAGGTCTCGTCAGCTTCATTCTCCCGAGGAACCTTCCGGCAAACCTCAACTTCCTAATCCGCGAACAACCAGCCGTTGATTACATATACCTGGATTACTCCGACTACCCCGGAAACGACCCCGGTGCAATGAAGGTTCTGGGAATTTCGGCAACCGGCGGAATCAGCACGACTCCAGTTCTCGACCAGAACTTCTACCTGACGCTCCAAACCGCCCAGCTAATCTTCGGGCCCTACGCGGCAGACCTGCTCGTTCCCCTAACATCTGGGTGATGCAAAATGAGCATTGAGAACCTCCTGTACTCAATAGGAGAGGGGGTAGAACGCCTCGCATTTGGATTTAAATCTTTCCTTTTCCCTGAACCTTCGAGGGAGCCTCCATCCTTTAGGCTGACCTCTCGGCTCGTGAAGTCCCGCGTTACCGTTCACGAGCTCCTCAGCCTTCACCTCCAGCTGTGTTTCCTAACGTACCTCCTTCTCAACTTTGCCGCGGTACTCCTGACGAGGAACCCCCAGTGGGTTGTCGCGGTTGCGGTTCCGTACTTCCTTTACTTACGTTATCTTTTTGGCCGCTACGGAAGTTTTCTTCTAGATGAGAAACCGTACCGGGTTTTCTATACGGTGATTTCAGCCCTATCCTTCTTGGCTTTTATTGGTTACTCCCTTGTCAGACTCTACCTTAAAAACGTCGTTGCCGTGTATCTATACGTCCTCGTTATTGCAATTTCGGTCCTGCTCTTTCGCTGGTACTTCAAGAGAACCTTCGGCAGGGACTACACCTACGGCACCGTTGAGGAGGTTCGTGGCGACCTGGTTAGGGTTTTCGTTCACGACGATATAGCGGCCAACGTTAAGCCCGGCCTTTACTGGCTTCCGGCCGTTCCAGATGCCGAACCCGGTAGAGTCGTTAAGGTCCTCGTGGAGGACAGAACCTTCAGGAGCGCCAAGCCCGTGAGGATAATCGAGGTTTACTTCTCTCAATCCTCCCAGAGCTCCACCGAGCCGAAAGCCGAGACCGAGTGAAGGATGAGAATGTAAATTGAATGGTGGGGCTCTATTAGGTTTGTCTTTGCGAATCCCTGCCCTTCCTTCTCTATTCTGAGGGGTTCGACCATGGGGTGGCCCGGATTCAGCACGAGTGCATTGTCGAACACCTCAATCCCGTATCCCAGTCCTGTGGAGACCCTCTCCATCAGCGAGACGAACGCTTTCCATTTCCTCACTACCGTGGTGTAGTAGAGGGTGTGTCCCACGATATCACCATTAAAGGTAAATGCTAAAACTTTAAAAGATTTACTGATATGCAACCCATAAGCGTAACAAACCCATTAAGTTTTTAAGGACCGCCCATCGTGCTCGGTTGGTGGTGCCATGATAAACTTGGTTGCCCTCTTCAAGTATCTTCTGATTCTCTACGGCGGCCTGTTCGCGATAACTAACCCTGTTGGGGCCGTCCCCGTGTTCCTTGGCGTTACCCACGACCTCAGCCTCCGCGAAAGGAGGGAGATAGCGACGAAAACGGCCATGACTGTTATCATGACCCTGGTAGTTTTCGCTCTCATCGGTCAGTGGATTTTCAAGTTCTTCGGCTCGAGCGTTGACGCCTTTGCGATAGCCGGTGGAATCCTTCTCTTCAGGATGGCGATGGACATGCTCTCTGGCAGGCTCTCCTCCGTCAAGATAAGCCGAGAGGAAACCGAGGAGTTCGATGAGGAGGTCGTTACGCTTGAGGAGGTCGCCATAATCCCCCTCGCAATCCCCCTGATTTCAGGTCCCGGTGCCATAACGACGGTGATGCTCTACATGGCAAAGGCGGGGAGTATCGCCGAGAGAGTCATAGTCTTGCTCAGCATCGTTCTCATAGGCATTACCGTCTGGCTCGTCCTCTGCTCGGCAAACGTGATAAAGGCCCGCCTCGGAAGGGTCGGCATAAAAGTCATGACGAGGATGATGGGTCTAATCCTGACGTCAATGGCCGTTCAGATGATTATAAACGGCATCAAGGGAGCCTTTGGTCTCTGATATGGTTTTTTCAAACCTCACCGTTCACGGCGGAGGGAAGTCAGTTTTCCAAAACCCTTAAATCGTTCGAGTTGAACTCCCCTAGGTGTTGAAAATGCGCGGGGACCTGATACGGATCCTGAGTGCCGTTGAGGAGAAAGCGAACGAGCTGAAGCTTGAAGGTTTTGAGCCCGATGTGGTTCTCGTCGGAGGGGAGGCCTACGAGTTCATAAAGGTCCAGGTGAACGAGGAATTCGGAGGCGACGAGGAGGTCCTCGAGCTCTCGGGCCTGCCTGTGAGGATAGTCGACGAGCTCGGTAAGGACGCGGTTGTGATAGACAGCAAGGCCCTCGGCTACGCTCCTGCGGCAAAGCGCTTCACCGTTGTGAAGTGACCAGCCAGGCCCTTCCGTTTCTCATTTCGACCCTTACTCCAGCCAGAAACAGCAGGCTCAGCGAGACTGCCATAACGTCCGCCAGACTGCCCGGGTTCCTTAAGTCACTCTTCTCGCGCATGAACGCGTCGAACTCCTCAAGGCCCATCCTTCCCTCAAGAACGTCTCTCGCCTTTTCCCTGACGAGCTCGGCCTCTTCAATGCCTGCCTTGCGCAGGATTAGCGTGTCGGGGTTTTCCGCGAGGAGCTCTATGAAGACCCCAACGACGGTCTCCTCCAGCGGGCCAGGAATCTCCCCGGCAAGCCTCTTAAAGGTCTCGTAGGTGAGCCGGTAACTCTCACTCCACTCGCGAAAGACGAGCTCCCGCTCTCTGCTAATCTCGGCAATCCTGGAGAGGTTTATTCTGTCCCTGAAGAGCTCCTCGAAGGCCTTCTCCGAGTAGACGTCGTACTTCACCCCGCTCGGGAGCCCCTTGGGGTTCGCGATTCTTATCGCCCGGTAGAGCTCCATCGTGTCCCCCACCGTTGACTCCTCGATGAGGAGCCTTGCCTTTTCGCCACCCTCGCGTATCTTCCTCGTCATCGAGAGTCCCATCAGGAGCGGAATCGAGAGGACGATTACCCCGAAGTTCGGGTTGGCATCTTGTACCCTCTTGCTCGTCTCAACGCCACGCCTTATGAGCTCGCCTATTCCAGCTTCGTTCGGCTTGAGAAGACCGGAGCGGATTGACTCGGCCCGCTTTATCGCCTCGTGGTAGATGCCGGCCAAAGCAGGATACGCAACGAGAAAGTTGTAGATGCTCAAATCCTCGAAGTCCCTCCTCCTGCTCACGTTCCCGGGCTTTGGGACGGCTACCTCTATTAACGGCCCTGTGAGAAAAGCCCTGATGAGCTCCCATCGGTTCATCTTTCCACCTCTGGAAGAAGGGAATGGGGCCTTAAAAAGTCAACCCCCAACCTCGACGTTTCCAACCACGTCGTTCACGGAGACCTCAACCGACCCGTTTCCGGTGGCGTCGTTGAGGACGTTGCCCATAACGTTCTTCGCTTTGAGAACCGCACCCTTCCCGGATGGAACCGCAATGACCACGTTTCCAACCACGTCGCTGACGGTGGCCCGCTCCCTCACGTTGATGTAAACGTTACCCACGATGTTCGAAACGGTGTAGTCCGCCCACGCGCGCCCCTTAACCGTCCCAACGATATTGGAGAGCTCCACGTTCGTCGCGTTCACGTCAACGTAAACGGTCCCAACGACGTTCTCAACAGTCAAGCAATCGAGCTTCGCAGGAACCTCTACAATTACCGTTCCATTCCTGTAATCGTCGCAGATTGTCCCCCCGCCGAGATGCGCGTGCTTCGCGGGGCAGTAGACGGTTATGACGTCGTTTTGAAGGCTCGCCCTGACGGGGAGATTGCTCCTGACGGCAACTCCGCTCACGTTGGCCGGGACAATCGAGACGCCGCCGTTGACGTTTACGACCTTTAAACCTGAGACTGAAAAATTAAACGTCCCCACCTTGACTATCCTGCCTGCAGTCTTCTTGGGCTCGGAACCGTTTAGTGTTATCTTCCCGCTCACGGCCAGCACCGTTATCGTGCCTGCGACCAGGAGAACGAGCAGGAAAATGCCAAGCGCGAGAACGTGAATGCCACCCCTCCTCATGGACTCACCCATGAGAACAATATCATATTTCCGTATAAACTTTACACAAAAACTGGGAAAGAAGAGTTCAGCGGAGCAGTTTGACGAACTCCCTCATCCAGGCGTACAAATCCCCGGGGTGCCTTGAGCTGACCCAGTTGCCGTCAACGACAACCGGCTCATTCACCCATTCTACTCCAGCGTTCCTCATGTCGTCCCTTATTCCGGCGTAGCTCGTTCCCTTCCTGCCCCTGAGCACCCCGGCCGAGATGAGTATCTGTGGCCCGTGGCAGATGCTCGCGACCGGCTTTCCGTCCTCGAACATCTTCTTCGCTATCGCCACGGCCTTCTCGTTGAGCCTTACCCTCTCCGGTGCCCTTCCACCAGGAAGAACGAGGGCGTCGAACTCATCCGGGTCAACCTCGTCAAAGGTCAGCTGAACCTCAACGGTGTAGCCGTGCTTTCCGGTAATCTTCCCGCGCTCGAAGCTCGCTATGTAGACCTTGTGGCCCTCTTCCTTGAGCCTGTGAAGCGGATAAATCAGCTCGACGTCCTCAAAATCGTTGGCGCTGAGGAACAGAACCTTCACTTCAATCACCCCCTTAACGTTCAGAAGAATATATGGGTGACCGCTTATAACCCTAACTGGACAAAAATGGTTAGAGCGGGAGCTCGGTCGTTTCCTTGTGGGTCTCGAGGACGACCATCGTGTGGGTTGATTCGACTCCGTCGACCTCTCCAATCTTGTCGAGGAACTCGTTGAGCTCTTCACTGCTCCTCGTTCTAATTTTGACGAGCATGTCGTAGTCCCCGGTCGTCTCGTAGACCTCGCATATCTGGGGGTACTTCTTGAGCTCGTCCGCGACGTGGCCGTACATCCCGGCGCGGGCCTTTATGAGAATGAAGGCGAGAATCTTGAAGCCCAGTGAGTCCGGGTCGAGAATGACCGTGAACTTCTTTATTATTCCCCTATCCTTCAGCTTCTTTATGCGTTCGTAGATGGTTGATTCGGCGAGGCCAACTTCCTTAGAAATCTCACGGAGAGGAGTTCTACTGTTTCGCTGAAGTATGGTGAGTATCCTCCTATCAACTTCATCGAGACCGCTCCTCGTCATTTCCATCACCATCGTGGAAAATTTTCAGGATTCCTTATAAATTTGCCGATTCTCGATAACCATACGTTTATAAAACGCCGTTCGTCTTTTAGTTCCGGGCCGGGGGTGGGCAGGAATGCCAACGAACGTAACAGCGGAGTACCTTGCCGCAGAGGAGGAGTACAGGAACGCAAAGACGATTCCTGAGAAGATTCGAGCCCTTGAAAAGATGTACGCAACAGTCCCAAAGCACAAGGGGACCGAAAAGCTCCGCCTCCAGATAAAGCGCAGGTTAGCGGAGCTCAGAAAGGAGCTTGAGAAGCAGAGGCAGATGCGCAAAGGTGGTGGCGGGCCTTCCATAGCCGTTAAGAAGGAAGGGGCTGCCCAGATAGTCCTCGCTGGTTTGCCGAACGTTGGCAAAAGCTCCCTCCTCAAGGCTTTAACAAACGTCGATGCGGACGTTGCAGATTACGCCTTTACAACCGTTCAGCCGATTCCGGGAATGATGCACCACAAGGACGTTCAAATCCAGCTCGTTGAGGTTCCCGGCCTCGTTGAGGGCGCCGCTCTGGGTAAAGGAATGGGCCCACAGCTCCTGAGCGTCATAAGGAACGCCGATGCCATAGCGATAGTCGTTGACCTCTCCCAGGACCCGGTCAAGCAGATGGAGATTCTTTTGAGGGAGTTCGAGAGAGCCGGAATAAAGGTCAACAAGAGGAAGCCGAGAGTCGAAATCAAGAGAACAGCGATGGGTGGAATCGTCATCAACGGCCAGGAGAACATAAAGGGCGACATTCAGGAAGTCATGAAGATGCTCCGCGAGGAGCGCATACACTCGGCTGAGATAACGGTCAAGGAGCCGGTGACGCTCGAGGAGTTCGCCGATGCCATAGACGAGAGCCTCGTCTGGAGGAGGGCCATAATCATAGCCAACAAGGGCGACGCTCCTGGGAGCAGGGAGAACTACGAGAAGCTGGTTAAGGCCTACGGCGACCGCTTCAAAATAATCCCGATATCGGCGAAGAAGGGCATAAACCTTGACAAGCTGAAGGACGAGCTCTACGATTTGGCCGGAATCATCCGCGTCTTCACCAAGAGCCCCGGTGAAGAGCCGGCTTATCCGCCGGTCGCGCTTAAGAAGGGCTCTACCGTCATGGATTTAGCCGAGAGGATTCACAAGGACTTCGCCAAGAACTTCCGCTATGCAAGGGTCTGGGGCAAGAGCGTCAAGTTTCCCGGCCAGAGAGTCGGTGCCGACCACGTGCTCGAGGACGGCGACATAGTGGAGATTCACGCAAGGTGACCCTTCTTCCAGCGTCTTTAACCTTCTTTGTACAACCTAACGTTTATAAGCATCGGTGTATATGGTTGAACGCTTACCGTAAAATTTTCGGGGTGGGAGCATGCGAAAGCTCGACCTTACCGAGAAGGACCCTTCTAAGAGAGTCACGATTTACTTCGAGGGGCAACCCCTGGAAGCCTACGAGGGCGAAAAGATTACCGTCGCGCTTCTCGCGAACGGGGTCTACTGGCTCACCACGAGCACCGAGGGCAGAAAGAGGGGCGCCTTCACCTTCGGCCCGGTTCCGATGGTCGTCAACGGCGTCAAGAACATCAACGCGAGGAAAACCGCCGTAAAGGACGGCATGAGGCTTGAGAGACAGGGCTACGGCGACTTCCAGGAGAATGTAGAAATCGACGAGGACAAGCCCGTTCTCCGCTATGTTGTTGACGTGGCCGTTATCGGCGCCGGTCCGGCCGGCCTCGGCGTCATCAAGGAAATCGGCGGAAGGCTCACGACGGCGATAATCGAGGAGAAGGGCTGGCTCGGCGGTGATTTGAAGGTTAAGGGCGTCGAGCAGGAGGGCTTTGGAGACCCCAGGGAGGCCCTGAAGGAGCTCACCGATTTGCCAGAGAACACCCGCGTCTTCCTGAAGAGCGTCGCGATAGGTGTCTTCGACAAGGGCGAGTACTTCCTCGTGCCTATCGTTAGGGGCGACCAGCTGATTGAGCTCCTCGCCAAGCGCGTGGTTTTGGCTACCGGAGCCGTTGACAACATCATGCTCTTCGAGAACAACGATTACCCCGGCGTATTCAGGAGGAGCGACGCGCTCGAAGTCATGAACGTCTGGGGAGTTGCGCCAGGAAAGAAGGTCGCTGTCGTCGGGGCCTTTCCGGAGGAGCTGACGGCCGAACTCGACCGCTGGGGGATTGAGTACGTCGTCGTGCCCAACCCGAAGCGCGTTGAGGGCAACGAGAAGGTCGAAAGGCTCATAGATGCAAACGGCAACGTTTACGAGGTCGACGCCGTCATAGTCTCCGACGGCAGAAGACCGGACATAAACCCCGTAACTCAAGCTGGCGGAAAGCTGTACTTCAAGCGCGGCTACTACCGTCCGGTTCTCGACTCAAGTCATAGAATCCGCGAGGGAATCTACGTTGCAGGCAGTGCGGTTTCAATAAAGCCCCACTACGCGAACTACCTTGAGGGAAGGCTCGTAGGTGCCTACATCCTCAGGGAGTTCGGCTTCGAGGCCGAGCCGTGCGTCTACGAGGAGAGGCTCAAGAACTACGAGCCGATAGCAGTTCCAGTCCACAGGCTTCCGCTCGACGAGTTCAACGGCGAGGACGTCCAGATTTGCGGCTGCGACGTGACGCTGAGAAAGGTCGACGACGTCGTGAAGTCCGGCATCACCGACCTCCAGATAATCAAAAGGCTGACCCACCTCGCCATGGGCTTCTGCCAGGGACGCTTCTGCCTCTTCAACGGTGCCGTCGTTGTGTCCCAGAGAACCGGAACGCCGATGGAGGGGCTTGACATTCCCGTCGCGAGGCCCCCGCTCAAGAACATCCGCATGAAGGTCCCCGCGGGGAGGGATTGAAGATGCCGACGAAGGAACTTCCCGAAATGAGCGAGATAACGATTATCGGTGGCGGAATAGTCGGCGTTACGATAGCGCACGAGCTGGCTAAACGCGGTGAGGAGGTCACTGTAATAGAGAAGCGCTTCATCGGCTCGGGCTCCACCTTCCGTTGCGGAACGGGCATAAGACAGCAGTTCAACGACGAGGCCAACGTTCAGGTTATGAAGCGCTCCGTCGAGCTGTGGAAGAAGTACAGCGAGGAGTACGGCTTCTCCTTCGAGCAGACCGGCTACCTCTTCCTGCTCTACGACGACGATGAAGTCGAGGAGTTCAGGCGCAACATCGCGATACAGAACCGCTTCGGCGTTCCGACGAGGCTCATAACGCCGGAAGAGGCCAAGGAGATAGTTCCGCTCCTTGACATCAGCGAGGTCATCGCCGCTTCCTGGAACCCAACAGACGGAAAGGCCGACCCGTTCCATGCAACCGCGAAGTTCGCGATAAAGGCCGAGGAGTTCGGTGCTAAGCTCGTCGAGTATACCGAGGTCAAGGACTTCGTCATCGAGAACGGCGAGATTAAGGGCCTGAAAACGAACAGGGGAACGATAAAGACCGGTATAGTCGTGAACGCCACCAACGCCTGGGCCAAGCTCATCAACGCGATGGCCGGGATAAGCGTAAGAATTCCGATAGAGCCCTACAAGCACCAAGCGGTCATCACACAGCCCATAAGGAAAGGGGCTATTAAGCCTATGGTCATATCCTTCAAGTACGGCCACGCCTACCTAACGCAGACCTCGCACGGTGGCGTCGTCGGCGGGGTCGGCTACGAACTCGGGCCAACCTACGACCTCAATCCAACCTACGAGTTCATGCGCGAGGTGAGCTATTACTTCACCAAGATTATCCCCGCTTTGAGGGAGCTCCTTATACTGAGAACCTGGGCCGGCTACTACGCAAAGACACCGGACAGCAATCCAGCCATAGGGAAAATCGAGGAACTGAGCGACTATTACATTGCCGCAGGTTTCAGCGGGCACGGCTTCATGATGGCTCCAGCGGTGGCGGAGATGGTGGCGGACCTGATTACGAAGGGCAGAACCGACCTGCCGGTCGAGTGGTACGACCCGTACCGCTTCGAGCGCGGTGAACTCCGCGGGGAAGCGCTCCAGATGGGCTGATTGCCCACGATTTCCACCCTTTTCTTACCATTTCGACGGAAATTTTATAAGCCCCTCGCCGGTTCTCCCAGCGATGAGCAGGCGAGAACTCGTTGTCACCCAGGGAAAGCGCGAGAAAACGCTCAAGCTCAAGAAGCTCCGGGTTAAGCGGAGGAACGTCGTAATCTTGGCCATAGCCATGTTCATCGCCAACGTTTCATTCGGAATGGCCTTCCCCTATCTCAGCGTCTACATGCGCCTCCTCGGCGCGAGCATGTTCATGGTCGGCCTTCTGAGCGTGGCATTCAACCTGACCTCGACGGTCTTCCAGTACCCCTTCGGCTGGCTCTCCGACTCAACCGGCAACAGGAAAGGTTTCATAGCCTTCGGCGTGGCCTCGATAGGATTCTTCTATACCGCAATGGCCTTCGTCGGCTCGGCCACCGGCGTCCTAATCCTGAGGACCCTTCAAGGGGTCTTCGGTTCCGCCATGACTCCAGCGCATTCGGCCTTAATCTCCGAGCTCTCCACGAGGGCGGGCTCGATATTCGGCCTCTTCAACTCCATCGAGAACGCCGGGTATATGGTGGGCAACTTCCTCGGCTCCGCGATAGTCGGCTACCTCGGCGTCAGGAAGCTCTTCCTAATCTCCGGCCTTCTCCTCTTCGTATCCGCAGGAATAGTCCTTCTAATCCGCGAGCGTCCGACGGGAAGGCGCTCCCTCCTCGGCATGATTCTCGTGCAGGAAGGCAGGGAGAGCTGGCGGGCGACGGTCAAGGGCTCGGCCTTCAGGAAGCTCATGCGCGGGCACCTCGGGCTCTTCTACGTCACGGTCTTCCTCGTCATGGTCGCCAGCGGGCAGTTCTACAGCGTTTCCTCCGTTTACTTCAAGGAGACCTTCGGCGAGTGGAGCGTTGGAGTTATCTTTGGCATCGAGAGCCTCGCCGCGGCGTTAACCGGTTACTTCCTCGGGAAGCTGATAGACAGGCACGGCGCGAAGAGGTTCTATTTAATAGCGATAGCGGGCTATGCCCTGGCCTTCCTGCTCTATGCCGTCGTTAGAAACGTCTGGCTCGTGTTTGGGGTTGCCTTCCTCTCGGGCGTCAAGTGGGTTCTGACAATAAACTCGACCTCCGCCTATGTGGCGCAGAACGTCAGGGTGAGCGAGAGGGCCCAGGGAATGGGCCTGCTCAACGCCATGATGAGCCTTGGCTGGGTCGTCGGGCCTCTCCTCGGTGGCTACTTCTCGGGAATAAGCTTCCAGCTGAACTTCATGAGCACGCTGATTCCCCTCGGGCTGGCCTTTCTGCTCGCCCTCAGACTGCCAGGGTGATGCACTCGGGCGGAACGCGCTCAACGATTCTCACGTTCTTTCCGGCTTTGTAAACCCTCAGGCCCCTTCTCCTCAGGCAGTCCGCATCTATGATGAGCAGGACCACGTCCCTCCCGTGCCTTCTGCCCGTTTCAAGGGCCTCGCTTTTACTCGTCGTTAGGTGAACGAACTGCCTTTTCATCGGTTTAAGTCCCTCGCGCATAATCCTCGGGAGGTTTCTCCTCGGCGTGCCGTGGTAGAGAACCCTCGATTCCGTGTCCTCCTCGTGGTCGAGGTCAACTTTGAAGCTGTGACCGTAGCGGGCGCGGATTTTACCTCCCCTTATCTCGTAGCGCCCCTTGGAGTCCCTTTCAACTATCTCCCTCACGAACTCCTCGGTAACGTCGGGATAAACCGTTTGGAGCGCTTTCACGAGCTCGTCCAGCGGGACGAAGCCCTCGCTATCCGGTTTCAATCCGAACTCTTCCGGCGAGTGCCTGAGAACGTATGCCATGAGCTTGCTGACCTTCACGCGGTTCATCGGTTGGGAAATGGAAATGGAGTAGAAAAGCGTTTCTCAGGCCCTGTACGATGCCGGAACGTGAACGGGCTTTTTGACGTTGATATCCTTAACGACGAACTCGTCGTAGACGTGGCCCACCTCGTGAACTTCGACGGGCGTTCCAGTCGGTTGCACCGTTCTGAGCGTCATTTCTATTCTGTATGCCATTCTGCCCCCGACGAAGGTTCCGTTTCTGAACCTCAGCTCAAGAATCCCGTTCGTGACGTTCAGGCTGACGTTGGTATTGGGGCCCAGGAAGGCCGAAGCTATGGCCTCGAGGTCCGCCTTTGTGATTGGGTAGTAGAGCAGTTCAGTGCCGTTGGCGTAGCTGACGTTGGAGGGCTTCCTCTTGAGGTACTTCATGGCAAACGACACGGTGTTGTACTCCCAGGTAAAGTTCAGTATCTTCGAAACGTTCAGCTTCGACGTCGCGTTGGTGAGCTTAATCCAGCTCCCGCTTGCGAAGATGTATATGTCGTTGCCCTTGACAAGCTGACGGGTGAATACTGAAGCCCCGCCCGGGAATGTAATCGTGGTTATGTTGATGGAAGCTTCCCTGTCCTTCAGGTCCACGTAGCCGGCCTTCCGGTATATGATGGTCACGTTTTCGCTCTGCGTGAGGTTGCCGACGGCCAGGTTCATCGTGAGCTTGAGGCTGGTGTTCTCAAAGTAGGTGAACTGCTCTATCCCCTTCATCTTCTCCAGAAGTTCCTCGGTCGTGTAGAGCTTTGGCCCCGATGCTGCCGGGCTCGTCGTTCCTGTATAGCTCCCGGAGGTGACGTTTGAAGCGCCGGGGGACCCGGTTGAAACGCACCCCGAAACGAGCGCCACCAGGATAACAGATACCAGAACAAGGGCGAGCTTTCGCATAGCCATCACCTTTTCGGTTACACGAGCAGATTCGTTTAACGTGGAGGGGGAACCCGTCGGTACGTACAACTTCCACACTTTAAAAATTTCCTCTTGTGCGTGGGATATCAAAAAGAAAAGAGGTCACCTGAGCCTCCTCAGCGCCATCTCCGCCGCGACGCTTATCGGGTCTATCGTCGGGCTTATCGGCGGGGCGTAGGCTGTCTCAAGGTAAACGATATCTTCTACCGTCGCTCCCTTCTGAGCCAGGGCCGAGAGCGTCATTATCCTGCCCCAGACCCTCTCACCGCCGACTATCTGCGCGCCGACGAGCTTCCTGTCCGACTTCCTGAAGAGAACCTTGACCGTTATCGGCTTTCCGCCGGGGTAGTACTCGGGCTTCGTTGAGCCCTTGAACTTGCCGACGGCAACTTCAATCCCTTCTTTCTTCGCCCGCTCCTCTGTTATTCCGAAGGTCCCTATCTCGAGGCCGAAGAGCTCGGTTATGGCCGTGTTGAAGACGGGCCTGAATGAGACGTCCTTTCCTGCTATGTGCTCCGCTGCCACTTTCGCCATCCTAACAGCGCTCGTTCCGAGCTGGCTGAGCGTTCTCTCCCCAGTTACCGCATCTATCACCTCGGCGCAGTCGCCTATCGCGTAGACCTCCGGGTCGCTTGTCTGTAGATGCTCGTTGACCACTATTCCCCTGTTAACCTCAAGCCCCGCCTCCTTTGCGAGGTCTGTGTTGGCCCTGACGCCCGTAGCAACGAGAACCAGCTCGGCCGGAACCTTCTCCTCGCCTATTCTAACCGCCTCGACGGGACTGCCGATTATCTCGCTGACTCCAACGCCGAAGCGGAAGGAGACGCCGTTGGCTTCCATCTCCTTCTGGACGAGCTTCGCGGTGTCTTTGTCGAGCATCGTCGGCATGAGCCTGTCCATAAGCTCGACGACCAGAACCTCCATTCCGAGCTTGGCAAAAGCTTCAGCCCCCTCAAGGCCGATTAGACCCGCGCCGATGACGACTGCTCTCTTCGGCTTCCTCTCGGCGATGTAAGCTTTAATCCTCCTCACGTCGTCGAGGCTCTTGAGGGTGAAGACGCCCTCGTTCTGAATTCCTTTAATCGGCGGGACAAAAGCTTTGGAACCAACCGCCAGAACGAGCTTGTCGTAGGGGACCTCACCCTTGTCGGTGATTACAACCTTCCTCCCGCGGTCTATCGCCTTCGCCTCGGTGTTGAGCATGAGCTTTATCTTCTGTTTTTCATAGAACTCGTTCGGGAAGACGATGACGTCTTCTGGCTTCTCTATCGTCCCGCTGATGACGTGCGGTAGGGCGCAGGGCGAGTACTGCATCGTGCTTTCCTTCCCGATGACAACTATCTCCGCCTTCCTGTCGAGCTTCCTCATGAAGAGGGCGAAGTTGCTTCCCGCTGTTCCAGAACCGATAACGACGATTTTCATGAGCACCACCAGCTTGAGAAGGGCGCGGAGGTATAAAAAGTTGGCTTTGGAAAGGGCGTTGCCTTTTCAAAAAGAATGCGCAGGAGAGGAGACAAACGTCAAGGTTTTCCGTCAGCGCATCCACTTCCTCGCTATCACCGCGACGATGAGGGCCATGAAGACGGCTCCGGTTAGGGCTTCAAGGGCGCTCAAAGCCTTGAGCCAGCCCGTTGGGTGCATGTCCCCGTAGCCAAGGGTCGTGAAGGTGACGAGGGAGTAGTAGAGGGCGTTGAGGAACCCTGGAATTCCATTAACCGCGCAGTGTTTGCAGGTATAGATTGTGCCAAGAGGAATTCCAAGAAAAACTTTTTTGGAAAATCTCGAGAGAATCCAGTAAACAAGCCCCATAATACCAATGACAGCCCCAGATGCCGTTAAAATCCTGCGCCAGTTCGTACCGTATTCTGATGGCAAATCAGCTAAAAGCCATTCAAAAAAATTTACTATCCTAAACAACAACCTAAGAAGTCCACTTTCAGTAACTTCTAATCTCATTCTTCTCTTGGCTCTCATTTCAATTATGAACATTTTATCTGCGTCGTTTCTTTTTCCCTCTCTTTCAAAACTTAATCTCTGGAGACGAGCAGCTTCGGAGAGAGCTTGGTATTTTTTAAAACATGATGTGAAAAAACCCCACAAACTACCAGTGAATAACAGTTTTTCATTTAACATCCCTAAGAAATCAATTCCTAATCTAAAATCGCAATTTGAAAAAAATAAAAGATCTTTAAACCTATGTTCTTTACACCTATATATACTTGTAATTCTTGACTCGGCGTATATAGGTTCAACGTATCCAACAAATGTAACATAACGTTCAAAAATAGAATTGCTAAATTTAACATTGGATTCGAATACTACATGGGTAAAATCAACTATGTGCTTAAACCTACATTCTTTAAACCATACCCCTTCGTGGAATCTTGCTCCCTTAAAACTAACCTTTCCATTAAAAACTGAATCTACAAATGAAGTGATAGGAACTGGGCCAATATATTTATGTTTCTCCGGATTAACTTCTTTAATAAGTTTAGGACATAAGTTGTCACGTGATATTATGTCAATTTCTTTTTTGTGATACGATATATCCCCACCAAAATTGACACTCTCGAATGATACTGATTTAGCAAACTTAACCTCGTTAAAGCATGCGAACTTCTCAAAGGTAGCATGTTCAAACGATATCGCTCCTCCAAACATCGCATGATAAAAGCTTACATTATCTTTAAACACAGCACCCTTAAAATCAATACACTCGGAGTTGTATCCCCTGTTACAGAACTTCCATCCTCCCGGCATCCATGTTGGTTTTGAGGGTACTTCAGGAAAAACAAAACCTTTTGCATCTACTGGGTTTTCAAAAACAAGAACCTTTTGTTTGTTGCCATCAATCTCTCTTTCCTCAATTTTTGGTTTGAATTTACTAAAGAACTTCCACCAAAAAATGTTAATATCCCTCTCACTCTTGTCTGGCTTATGAAAAATGCAGTACTCTTGGTCTGCCGTCTCAGGGTCGCAGTTCCCGAAGTGTGCCATCTTGCACATGGCTGTATATTACCGAACTTGATGATAAAAACATTTTGGCTCAGCAAAATTAGTCAGCAACCAAAATCAAAAGAAAGACTTCAAGGCTCCACCACAGTCCCGCTGTGCTTTCCTCTCACGACATCGAAGAGATGATAGGCGTCCTTCTTGCCGACGATGTAGGTCCTTATCCGCCCGCGCTGGATGAACTTCGCCGCCAAGGCATCGACGACACCGCTTCCGCCGGCTTTACTCTCGGCCTCCATCGCAATCTCGACGAGCCCTTCCGGTGTTATCTTGTCGAGCTTCCTTGCGTTCGGGTTCTTCCTCGGGTCAGAGTCGTAGACGCCGTCCACGTTGGTGACGACGACAAGAAGGTCGGCCTGAAGGTACTCGGCGAGGAGAGCCGAAACGGCATCTGTGGTGTGGCCGGGATGAGTTCCGCCCATTATCGGTATCTTCTTGAGTTGTATGACTTCCCACGCCTTACGGAAGTCCTGAATGACGAAGGGATAGGCCTTCTCGCCGAGCGCCGCTATCAGGAGCATCGCGTTCGCCCTCGTGATGTGGATTCCTATGTAGTCCTTGAAGGTCTCGTTGGGCGTGAATGTCTTCGCGGCTTCTATGTACTTGCGCGCCACTCTGCCGCCGCCGACAACAACCGCCACCTCGTGATCCTCGCTTATCTTGATGAGCTCGTACGCTATCGCCTTGATGAACTCGACGTCCGGGTCTTCGGGAACGAGAACAGAGCCACCTATGTCGAAGACGATTCTCATGACGACCCTCACGGTGCTAATCGGCTCGATTTATAACCTTTTTCTTGACGGAGGGATGTTAAAAGGGAAAGCCGGAGAAAAAGCTCACCCAATCTGGAACGCCGAGCTTCTCAGCTCTCCGCGCTCGAAGCGGTACGGGTTGTACCACTCCCAGTCTAGCGGGACCCTGGAGCGGCCCTTCGAGATTAGCTCGGCCATGGCCTGGGCAACGGCCGGCGCCATCATGAAGCCGTGTCCGGAGAAGCCCGCCGCGATGTAGAAGTTGTCCAAGAGCTTCCCGATTGCCGGGTTGCTGTCGGGCGTTTTGGCGTAGAAGCCGGCCCACTGCCTTACAACGTGGGCGTAGCGGAGCGGAGGGGCGATTCTCACTGCCCACCTGAGAACCCCGCGCAGGAAGTCGTAGGTGGGTTCCACATCTTCTAAGCTCTTCGCTTCGTGCTCTATCCCCGCACCGCAGATGATTCCGCCGTCCTCTCCGTCCTGAATTATGTAGGCGTCTTCCCACGCTGGCGGGCACACCAAAGGCTCTGCCTGTCCCCTCTCAAGCGGTTCCGTTTTGACGAGCTGGTGCTTGTAGGCCTTAATTGGGACGAGGTCGCGCTTTAAGCCGGCCATCTCGTTGATTAGAGGCGCCCAGGCGTTGGAGGCATTTAGAACCGCGTCAACCTTAACGCTCTCAACCTTCCCGTTGCTCCTGAACTTTACAGCGGTTATGGTATCTCCCTCGCGCTCAAGTCCAACGACCTCTGTGTGCTCGCGCGCGTCAACGCCAAGCTCCCTCGCTTTCTGCAGATAGGCGAAGAGCGTCTTGAAGGGGTTCGCCTTGGCGTCCTTCGGGTTCCACGCTCCCGCCAAAAACGGCTCGGTGTTGAGGATGGGCACTATCTCCTTCGCCTCGTCCATGTCGATGAGCCTCGTCGGGACGCCGAAGCGGTTCTGCAGCTTTATGTTGGCCTTGAACGCCTCAACCTCCTCCTCGCTCGTCGCTAAGAACAGGTAGCCAGTCTGGTTGAAGCCTATATCCGCCCCAAGCTCCTCCTCGAGTTTCTCCCAGCGCTCGACCGAGTGCTTCATGAGCTTAATGTTCGCCTCGTCCGTGAACTGGGCGCGTATTCCAGTGGCACAGCGGAAGGTGGAGCCCGAGCCGAAGTAGTTCTTCTCGAAGAGAACCACCTCCTCGCCGAGCTTGGCCAGCTCGTAGGCAGTGGCGACCCCTATTATCCCGCCTCCGATTACCGCGATTCTACTCATCGGCACCACCCACGATGACCTCTACGCGAACCGGCCGAATCGGAACCCTCGCCTTCGGAAGCGGTATCTCCTTGGGCCTCTTCCCCATCTTCCTCGCGAGGATTGAGATTACGATTGGAATGCACGTCCTCCCCTGGCACGGCCCCATGCCGACGCGGAGGAGCCTCTTAATCTCCTCGATGTCCGTGACGCCTGAATCTATGAGTCTCTCGACGTCTTCAACCGTTATGTCGTTACAGCGGCAGACGATTTTCTTTCCGGTCATGTCATCCCTTCCGTTCAACCCTAACCGCCCGAACATCCCATGCCAGCTCAATCGGCACCTCGACGACGATTATCGGCGTGTCTCCCTTGCTCTTCTCCCTCGGAACGACCGTGAGAACCTTCCCCTTTCCGACCGGCTCGCCGACCCTGTTGAGAAGAACGACCTCCTCGCCCTTCTCGGGAACCGGAAGGAGTTCGTGGGGCATCGTTATGCGCGCTTTGTCGCCGACGTAGTGCACCATGAAGAACGCCAGGCCGGGGCAGATTTGGACGCAGAGGGAGCAACCGATGCACTTGTCGTAGTCGACAATCGGCAGGTCGTTCGGGGTGGGCATGTTTATCGCGCCCGTCGGACATATCTCCCTGCACGGGGCGCACGGTATCTCCTGGGGACACTCGGGAACTGCGACGGGTCTCTTCCTGAGCCTCTCCTCGCTCGGCTTCGGAATTATTGAGAACAGCTCCTCGGGGGTTAGGTATCCCCTCTGGAGGTAGGGCGGTATCTCGCTCATGCTCTCGCCTCCGCGAGTATTTTCCTAATCCCCTCCGCCACGTGCCTGCCGAAGGGCCCGGAGCGGAACTCGTCGAGGTCGCGCTGGGCCTTCTCTATCTCCCCAACCCAGCTCTCGTCCGCTATTCCGAGCCTCAGCGCTGCTGCTATTCCCGCTATCTTGCCCTCAAGCATCGCGGTGGTTGCCTCCTCAATTCCGGCCGAATCTCCCGCAACGAAGATTCCCCGAACGGTCGTTTCCATCCATTCGTCGCGAACCGCCACGTGGCCTCCCAGCTCGCGGACGTAGCGAATCTGACAGCCGGCCTGGTGGAGCAGTTCGATGCTGGGCCTCAGACCAACGGCGAGCGCTATGATGTCGACCTCGAAGGTCTTCTCGGTTCCCGGAATCGGCCTCCAGTTCTCGTCGAGCTGGGCCACAACGGCCCTCTCGACCTTTTCCCTTCCTTCGGCGCGGAGGATGGTGTGCCTCGTGAGTATCGGAACTCCAAGACGCCTGACCTTCGCCGCGTGGACGAAGTAACCGCCGACTTTGGGCATGGCCTCGACTATCGCCTTCACCTCGACGCCGGCCTGGATGAGCTGGTAGGCGAGGATGAGCCCCACGTTTCCCGCTCCAACGATGAGAACCCTGTCTCCGGGTTTGACGCCGTAGGTGTTCATGAGCGTCTGGATTGCTCCGGCGCCGTAAACCCCGGGCAAATCGTTGTTCTCGAAGGGAATCATCCTCTCCATCGCGCCGGTGGCGACGATAACTGCCCTTCCCCGGAACTCTATGAGCTCGCGCTCCTTTCTGACTGCCAGGACGAGCTTCTCTTCGCCCTCCTGGAAGATGCCAACCGCTGAAGTTTCGAGAAAGACCTCGACGTTCTCGCTCTCCCTCAGCCCCTCCTCGAGGATTCTCGCGATTTCCACTCCCCTGACTCCCGCGAACTGCTCGCGCTTGCCGAAGAACTTGTGGGTCTGCTTGACGAGCTGGCCGCCGAGGGTGTGGTTCTCGTCTATGAGGACAACCTTGGCCCCGGCCCTCGATGCGTGGATTGCCGCCATCAGTCCTGCCGGGCCGCCGCCTATGACTATGATGTCCGCCCTAACGACCTTCGCATCTTTGAATTCCGGCGGCTTGGCCTTAGTCGGGAGCCTGGACCTTCCGCGCTGGCGCTCTATCTTCATGCCGTCCTCGACGAGGGTTATGCACGTCCTGACGTTTGGAATTCCGTTGACGACCATCAGGCAGGAGGAGCACTTGCCGATGGCGCAGAAGAGACCCCTCGGGCGCTTTTCGTTTGGGGAGTAGTTGAGGACCCTGACTCCCGCGGCGTGTAAAGCTGTTGCTATCGTCTCGCCCTCGTAGGCTTTGAGTGGTTTTCCTTCGAAGTATATTGTAACCTCCTTTCCGCGTTCAAACCTGAGAATGGGATGTTCATTGAGGCGCATTAAGCGTCACCTATGAGCTGATGACCAACAATGCTTATGAAAATTTTTCAATCCGAAGGTTCTTCACCTTTGGTTTTCCCACCTACCAAACCTTTATATATCAGCCCTTGGAACTAACGTTGGCGGCGGGCTAGGCCGGGGGGTTCGGCGTCCCCTGTAACCGGAAACCGCCGATATGCCGGGGCCGAAGCCCGGGGGGCGGTTCCCAAAACCGCGCCCCGAAGCCGGGGTGCAACGATGAGCCCTCGTCCCGGGGGGCCGGCGGTGGGCGAGGTCCGGCTGGAGGGCCGGGCTAACGCCCTTTGCCCGCCGAACCCCGCCAGGCCCGGAAGGGAGCAGCGGTAGGCGGGACGTTCGGCGCTCCCGGGGTAGCGGGGGTGAGGGAGCCCCGGTGGAGGGGCGCGGCGGAGGGTTCCCACCCCCGGGCGCGCCCGCCGCCGCTAAACTTTTGAACGGTTCTATGCGACTCTTAACGGTGACCCCGATGCACCCGAAGATAGGTTCGCTTCTCGCGAGGTTTCCGAGGGTTGAGCTGATAAGGTGGGAAACCCCGATTCAGTACCTCCCGAAGGTAAGCGAAAGGCTTGGCGTTGACGTCTACGTCAAGCGCGACGATCTGACAGGCTTCGGAATCGGCGGAAACAAGGTCAGGAAGCTTGAGTTCCTGCTCGGCGACGCGATAGCTAAAGGCTGCGACACGGTCATAACCACCGGTGCCGTTCACTCCAACCACGCGTTCGTCACCGCTCTCGCTGCAAAAAGCCTCGGATTAGATGCCGTTCTCGTCCTCCGCGGCAAGGAACAGCTCAGGGGCAACTACCTCCTCGACAGGCTGATGGGGATAGAGACGAGGGTTTACAGCGTCGAGAAGACGAGCGAGCTCTGGCCGCTTGCCAAGGAGGTTGCCGAAGAGCTGAAGAAAGAGGGCAGAAAGCCCTACCTCATTCCCGCAGGTGGAGCCTCCCCGGTTGGAACGCTCGGCTACGTGAGGGCCGTTGGGGAAATCCACACACAGATGAAAAGGCTCGGCGTTGAGTTCGACTCGGTCGTTGATGCAGTTGGCAGTGGGGGAACTCTGGCAGGCCTGCTCCTCGGCTCGGCCCTCGTGAAGGCTCGCTGGAAGGTCGTCGGCATGGACGTCGGCGGCTTCGTTGAAGGCCTGGGAGAGCGCGTGAAGAAACTCGCCCTTGAGGCGTCGGAGCTAATCGGAGCTACCGTTGAAGTTCCCGAGCCTGAAATCCACGACTACGGCTTCGGAGCCTACGGAAAGATAGTGAAGGAGGTCGCCGAGCTCATAAGGTTCGTCGGCACGAGCGAGGGAATAATCCTCGACCCGGTCTACACCGGAAAGGCCTTCTACGGCCTCATGGAGATGGCCGAGAAGGGAGAACTCGGCGAAACCGTGCTCTTCATCCACACCGGCGGCTTCCCGGGGGTCTTCCACTACGGCGAGGAGATGCTCGAGCTAATCCAAAAGGCTTAAAGTTCCTCCCCCTTTTTGCCTTTGAGGTGTCAAGATGGCGAGCCTTGAGGTCGAGCTTTTCGGGGTAAGGTTCGAGAACCCGCTCATTCTCGCATCGGGAATCAACGACAAGGTTCCGGAGCAGTGGATTCGAGCGCACGAGGAGGGAGCCGGCGGGGTCGTTACGAAATCCATCGGAATCGAGCCGAGGAAAGGTTACGACAACCCCACAATCGTCGAGCTTCCCTACGGCCTGATAAACGCGATGGGCCTGCCGAACCCGGGCTGGAGGGGCTTCCTTGAGATGGTTGAGGGCTACACCTTTGACTTCCCGCTGATAGTCTCGATTTTCGGCGGAACGCCGGAGGAGTTCGCCTTCTTAGCCCAAAAGCTGAGCGACGTGGCGGATGCATTCGAGCTGAACCTCAGCTGCCCCCACGCGAGGGGCTACGGCATGGAAATCGGCCAGAACCCGGAGAACGTCTACGAGGTCGTGAAAGCCGTCAAGGACGCCACCGATAAGCCGGTTATCGCGAAGCTGACGCCGAACATAGACGACATCACGAAGCTCGGCTTGGCCGCTGAAAAGGCGGGAGCCGATGCAGTCTCGGCCATAAACACGCTGAAGGCGATAGCGATTGACATCTACGCAAGGAAAGCAATCCTCAGCAACCGCGTTGGCGGTTACTCCGGGCCCGGCGTTAAGCCCGTCGCGCTCAGGGCAGTTTACGACCTCGCGAGGGCTCTAGAGGTTCCAGTGATAGGCATCGGCGGAATAACGACCTGGCAAGATGCTATTGAGTTCCTCCTCGCTGGTGCATCGGCGCTCCAGATTGGAACTGCCGTCTCGCTTCGGGGATGGAAGGTCTTCAGGGAAATCAACGAGGGCATCGAAACCTACCTCGAGGACGAGGGCTTTTCGAGCGTGGAGGAGATAGTCGGCCTCGCCCTTGAGTGAGGTTTTATTCCGTTTTTGTCCCATACTCCTTCTGCCAGAAGAGCTTTATAGGAGGAAAGCCTACTATACTATGGTGAACTACTATGCCGGTCACGAAGGTAACCCGGAACTACCAGATAACGATTCCGGCCGAGATAAGGAAGGCCCTCGGCATAAAGCAGGGCGAATACCTCACCGTTGAGCTGAGGGGGGACGAGATAGTCATCAAAAGGGCGAGGAGAGAGTGGAAGACCTACCGGCTGGGCAGAAAGTACAGCCTTGAAGAGATGGAAAGAATGATTGAGGAGTCCATAGAGGAGGCATTGACATGGGAAGAGTAGCGGTTATCGACACGAACTTTTTCGTTTATGCCCTGTTTGAGGATTACGAGAGACACGAAGAGGCCCTCGACATCTTAATGAACCTTGATAAGTGGGTCGTGCCTACAATAACCCTCTATGAGCTCATCTGGCAACTGGCAAAAATGGGTGTTCCCCCGAATAACGCTGGAGATATGGTTAAGCAGATAATTGAAGAACCCAGGACAGAAATCGTCGATGATAGGCTGTATTTACTCTCGGCCTTTGAGCTCTTCGGAAACCTCGGTCTCAAGCACTACAACGACTCCGTGATCCTCGCGATAGCCAAGGAAGTCGGAACCCTCGCGAGCTACGACAAAAAGCTTAGAAACCGTGCAGGGAAAGTTGGGGTTAAAACCGTCCCGGAGGTGCTGAAATGAAGCGTGCGGTGGTGCTGTTTTCGGGTGGACTCGACTCAACGGCCTGCCTCTACTGGGCGAAGAAGAACTACGACGAGGTCATAATGCTCGTCATCAACTACGGGAGCAACGAGGAGCGCGTTACGAACAGGGTTGCTGAGTTCTTCTCGAAGGAGCTTGGAGTTCCACTGAAGATAGTTCGCCTCGACTTCCTCGAGGAGTTCTCCAAACTGAGGGGGACGACGCTCGTCGGTGGAGAGACGCCGAAGGTAACCGCGGAGGAGCTTGAGGACTTTGAGAGGGCAAAGGAGACTGCCAAGAGCGTCTGGGTTCCAGCTCGTAACGTCGTCCTCATAAGCGTTGCCGCTTCGCTCCTCGATGCACTCGGAGGCGGGGACATAATAGTTGGCTTCAACGCGGAAGAAGGGACGACCTTCCCGGACAACACTCCCGAGTTCGTCGAGAGGATGAACGAGATGCTAAAGTATGGAACGATGGCAGAGGTTAAGGTCGTTGCCCCGCTCATAGACCTCGACAAGAGGGGCATAGCGCGCCTTTTGAAGGAGCTCGGAGCGAAGTACGAGTACTCCAACTCCTGCTACATGCCGAAGGGCTTCACCGAGGACGGCAAGCCGATACACTGCGGCCAGTGCGAGAGCTGCGTCAGGAGGCACCGCGGTCTCATTGAGGGTATCGGGGAGGACAGGACCGTTTACGCCGTCGAGCCGAAGATTTGATGCTCATACCTGTCCACCCACCACCGCAAGATTTATAAATCTCTTCCCTGCCCTTATCTTTGGGCGTGGGGCGGTAGCTCAGCCTGGGAGAGCGCCGGACTGAAGATCCGGGTGTCGGGGGTTCAAATCCCCCTCGCCCCACCACTTTCTGCGCGGTGGTAGTCTAGCCTGGTCTAGGACACCGGCCTTCCAAGCCGGTGACCCGGGTTCAAATCCCGGCCACCGCACCACACAAACTTCGCCTGCGCGAAGTTTGACCAAGGTTCGTGATTCTTCTTTGGAGCATAATTTGGAGAGTTTGTACTCTTAAGTGGCAGTACTCTCAAGGAATTCTCTTCAAAAGGAGCTATTTAGAGGGGTTTCTCCAGAAAAGCGCTCCTTCGGAGCGCGAGAAAAGCAAACCCAAGCGAGGAAACTCCCAAAATTTAGGAATTCGCACTCTACAAGAATCCATTAAAAGCGCAAACACTCCAAAAGAAACCTTTGATGGAAGAATCACAAACTTTGATGAAACTTTGCTCAGCAAAGTTTCTTTGGTGAAGCTTTTTTCCAAAAGCTTGCTTGTGGGGGTTTTCTCTCTTAGCACCTTTAGAGAGTGAAACACTCATATAGAGAGCTATGAAAAAGAAAACCCCCATTTTCACAATGAACACTTAGAATTAGCACAATATATTCCGCCAGCGCTTTCGTCAGAAAGGGCTGCAATGGTGGGGCCGCCGAGATTTGAACTCGGGTCTCCGGCTCCCGAAGCCGGAAGGATAGACCAAGCTACCCCACGGCCCCATGCCCGCTCTTAAGGACTTCGCAGTGCTTATAAAGTTTACGGACTACTACCCCGGGGTGTGGAGAGTGAAAATCAGCATCATCGTCCCAACGTACAACGAGCGCGATAACCTTCCCGAGCTCTTCGAGAGAATTTCAAAGGCCCTGAAGGGCTACGACTATGAAATTATCATCGTTGACGACGATTCACCTGACGAAACCTGGAAGCTCGCCGAGGAGCTCTCGAAGGATTATCCCGTTAGAGTAATCAGGAGAACCGACGAGAAGGGCCTATCATCGGCTGTAATCAGGGGGTTTAAGGAAGCAGCCGGCGACGTTTTCGTCGTGATGGATGCGGATTTACAGCACCCTCCCGAAGTCATTCCCGAGCTCCTGAAGGTGATAGAGGACGGGGCCGATATAGCGATAGCCAGCAGATACGTCCCCGGGGGCGGTGTTAAGAACTGGTACTGGTACAGGAAGCTCATCTCGAAGGGCGCGATAATGCTCGGTCGCCTCGCCCTTCCGAAAATCCGGAACGTGAAGGACCCCGTGAGCGGTTTCTTCGCCCTCAGGAGGGAGGTCGTCGAGGGCGTTGAGCTGAACCCGGTCGGCTTCAAAATCCTCATGGAGATTCTAATCAAGGGCAACTACCGGAAGGTCGTCGAGGTTCCCTTCGTCTTTGGCCTGAGGAAGGCCGGCGAGAGCAAGCTGAGCGGGAAGACGATGCTCAACTACCTGAGGCATCTTTACCGGCTCATGCGCTGGGAGGGCGAGCTCGACAGGCTGATAAAGTTCTCGCTTGTGGGCCTCTCAGGAGTCCTCGTCAACGAGGGCTTCCTTTGGCTCTTCGTTCACCTCGGCCTCAGCAAGTACATCGCAAACGTTCCCGCAACGGAGCTCGCGATACTCAACAACTTCCTGTGGAACGACCTGTGGACATTCAAAGACCTCAAGAGAAAGCCCCTCTGGAAGAGACTTGTTAGCTTCCACGTCGCGGCCTTAACCGGCGCCGTCGTCCAGTGGGCGATATACGTGCCCCTCGTGTGGCTCGGCCTGCACTACCTCATAGCCAACCTGATAGGCATCGGTGCCTCTTTCGTCGTTCGCTTCGCCGTCAACAGACACGTCACGTGGGGTTGAAATTTTCCCAATGGGTAACCTTTTATACTGGCTTTTTTCTAATCCTCATGGGGTGCGCGGAAAATGTACGTAGGTGAGCTACTCAAGGGATTGGACAGAATGCCAAGTGGTGTTCCTGGGCTCGACAACTTAATCGGCGGTGGCTTCCTGCCGGGCAGGGTTTATCTGATTACTGGCCCGCCCGGTAGCGGTAAGACTACCCTCGGGATACAGTTCCTCGTCGAGGGAGCCAACAACGACGAGAAGGGTCTCTTCATATCCCTCTTCGAGACCCAGGACGTTATTCTGCGCGACATGCTCCGCTACAACTTCGGAATCCTCGAGCACTTTCAGTCCAAGCGGATAGCCTTCTACGACCTCGGTGAGATTCTCCTCAGCACGAACCGCGAGCTCACCTGGGACGAGCTTTTCAAGCTCCTCATCGAGATTATCAAGCGCGAAAAGGCCAAGCGTGTTGTCATCGACTCGTTCAGCCTCTTCGAGTCATTCGTCAGCGACCCTGCGGGAAAGAAAAAGGCCCTTGGAAGGTTCGTCAGGCTCCTCCGCTCCCTTGAGGTCACGACCCTTCTCCTCGCCGAGATGCTCAGCTCTGAAAAGTACACCGACGAGTACTACCTTGCCGATGGGGTGATAGTGCTCCACCACTTCATGCGCAACTACCAGATGGTTAGGGCGCTCCAGATACTCAAGATGCGCGGCGTTCCGCACGATAGCAACCTGAAGAGGCTTCGCTTCACGACCGACGGAATAAGGGTCTACCCGGAGGCCCCACTATGACCGAGGAGAAAAAGAACCTCCTGAAGGAGGCATATCAGTTCGGCTACTTCGTTGGCTTCAGGGGCCACAGCGAGTGGGCGGAGTGGGTAAGACAGAAGAGGGAGGAAATCTACCGGAAGGCCGAGGAACTTGGCATCTACGAGCTCGTCAAAGATGCCTACAGAAAGGGGAAGGAGCTTGGGAAGAGGGACAGGGAGGAGAAGCTCTACGAAGGACTCGCCGTCAAGGTGGATAAGGAGACTCCCACGAAACCGAGACCTCAGGTTGCTGGGCCCTCTGAAACCGGAGAAGGGCTCCACAAATTAGGTTCGAGGTCACCAACGACGCCTGAAATGGAGCGCGAGTACGTTGAGTTCCTTCAGAGCACGAAGCTGATTTTACCGCCCGAACTACTTAACACACTCAAACATCTCGAGCCACCGAAGATGCTCCGGCTCGGGGATTAGCCTTTTATAGTTTCTTCTCCACGTTAATACGGTGGTCTTCATGAAGTTGCCCGACGTCCGGCTCAGTCCGGAGCGTGTTCTGAAGGAGATTTCTGAGATAGCGGAGTTCCACAGGATTCAGGGCTCGAGGGAGCTCGTTGAGAGCGTCGAGATGATTAAGGAGAAGCTCGACGGGCTCGGCGTTGAGAACAGGCTTTTACGTTCCACCTACGACGGAAAAACCTGGCACGGAACGCTGGCCTCGCCGATAGCTTGGAATCCAGTTCGCGGGGAGCTGTCCTACGGCGAGAGGAAGCTGACGACGGAGGAAAGCCCGCTCCTGATAATGGCCCACTCACCCGAGGGAGAGGCCAAGGGCGAACTCCTGCCTGTTTTTCGCGACGAGGACTGGGAGAAGGCCGAGGGAAAAATCGTTCTGGTCAGGAGAAACTGGAGAGACGCCTACAAAAGGGCCAACGAGGCCGGCGCCAGGGCCTTCATAGCCTACCGCGAGGGAACCGGCGAGTTCTATCCCTACATCGGCCTGTTCCTGACGAGGGACGACCTTGAGTGGGCGAGGATTCCCGCACTGGCAGTTCCTGAGAGCGTGGCAAAGGATATGATTTCAAAATCCCTTAAAGGTGGCGTTGAGGTAAGCGTTTCCGTCCAGGTGGAAACTCCGGAAAGGGAAGACCTCCCGATGCTCTACGCGACGGTGGGAGAAGCCCCCTACCTCGTCTTCTCGGCCCACATCTGCCACCCCAAGCCCGGGGCCAACGACAACGCGAGCGGGAGCGCGATGCTCATAGAACTCGCGAGGAAGCTCAGCGAGGCCTACGATAACTCCTTCCGCTTCGGCTTCGCCTTCCTCTGGATTCCTGAGTACCACGGCACGCAGGCCTTCTTTGAGAAGGTAAAAGGAGAGTTCTACGCCAACGTAAACCTCGACATGGTCGCGGGAAGCCCAGACAGGAGCGGCTCAACGCTGATGCTTGTCAGAACGCCATTCTCACGCTTCTCCGTCGTTTCCGGCCTGCTCGAGCACTTCATCGGGCTGACCAACAGGAGGGGCAAGAGCTTCTCGGGAAGCGAGCTTCCGGCGATGGCCTTTAAAGCTTACCTCTACGAGATGGGGAGCGACCACGACATCTTCAACTTCTTCGGCGTCCCCGGAACGATGCCGATAACGTGGCCCGACAGGGTTTATCACTCGAGCGGGGACACCGTCGAGAAGGTCAGCCTTGAGACAATCGCGATAATCGGAAACGCGGTTCTGGCGGCGGCTCTTACTCTGGCAAAGGAGGACAGGGAGAAGCTGAGGCGCTTCGCGAGGGGCTACGCCATGAAGGTCCTCGGAGAGGTTTCAATGAAGACCGAGACCGAGGAGAGCGAGAAGCTCGTCATGAAGGGCCTCGCGAGAGATTCAAGGTTCATAGGCTTCGAGCTCGGCCACGACTTCGAGGGCGAGCCGTGGCTTGAGTGGAAACTCCGGGGAATACTCAACGAGAGGCTGATTAGGCAGAATGGAGGAGACGCCGAGGAGTTCAAGAAGCTCACCGAGGACAGGAAGGTCTACGCCCAGCTCCACGAACTGCTCATGCTCTCGGAGCTGCTGCCAAAGGAGAGGGCCTTCAAAGCCCTCGAGGAGGAGTACGGCAGAGCGGATAAAGAAAAGCTTGAAAGGCTCGTCAGTGTCCTTGAGGGAGCGAAAATAGTCACTCTTTCCTGAGCTCCTTCTCTATTTCGTTTATCCGTTCGAGTATGTACTTCTTGAGGTTCTCAAGGAGCTCGCTTGGGGAGACTGCTGTGTAGGTGTAGCCGAGCCAGCCCTGCTGGATTAGCTCCCTCCTGAGCATTCCCCTTCGGTAAAGACTGAGGACGTGCTCCCGAACGGAGCGCTCGCTTATGCCAAGCTCCTTAACTATCTCGGTAACTCTCATCGGCCTCTTCTTCTCCAGGAGCAAACGGTATATCCTCAGCTCCGTCCTCTTCAGGCCCAGCGAGCGGAGCAGAGCTTCGAGCCTCTCGTAGACGTCGCTCATCTCTCTCACCACTACGCTTCTCACCTATGAAGTTTTGTGTTCATACGTGTTAATAAATGTTTGCGTTTTTTCACCACCTCCAATAGGCGCGGGTGAAGAGGACCAAGGCCGTTACAATCTCCAGCCTGCCAAGCCACATGAGGAAGAACATCAGAATTTTCGTCCCGGTGGGGAAAATCAGGTAGTTGGCCATCGGGCCCACTGCTCCTATGCCGGGTCCTATGTTGCCGAGCGTCGCCGCGACCGCGCTCATGGCATCGGCGAGGGGAATCGGCTTTCCGGTTGTCGTTCCGTTGAGAACAACCACCACTGACGAAACGAGGAAGACGATGAAATACAGCACTATGAACGCTAAAACGCTCCGAACTGAGCGCTCATCGACGGATTTTCCGCCGAGCTTTACCGGCTTGATGCTCTTTCCGTGGAAGGACTGAAACAGCTCCCTCCAGACGGCCTTTATTCCGACCACCCAGCGGACGACCTTTATCGAACCTGCTGTTGAACCGCTCGAACCTCCGATGAACATGGCGAAGAACAGGACGAACTGGGCTGGAAGCGACCAGAGGGCGAAGTTCATCGTCGCGTAGCCGGTCGTTGTTACTATCGAGGCCACCTGAAAGAGCGCCTGCCTGAATGCCGTTAACGGGGAGAATCCGTACTGGTTTATGAGCATCGGAGTTAGCAAAAGGCTCAGCGCGAGGAGCGCCACGATGTACCACCTGAACTCCTCGTTCCGGGTTATCCTGAAATCCCTGTGCAGGAGGTACCAGAAAAGGGCGAAGTTCGCTCCAGCGAGTATCATGAAGACGATTATCACCCACTGCACCGCTGGAGAAAAGGCCTCAATCGAGAGCGCCAGCGGGGAGAAGCCCCCTGTGCTCATCGTCGTGAAGGAGTGAACCAGCGCCATGTAAGGGGTCATCTTCGGCGCCAGTCCAAGGTAGTGGAGGAGAACCAGAATTCCCGTTTCGAGGGCAGTTAGACCCACGTAGATTCCCCAGAAAATCCTCGCGGTCTGCCTTATGTGGGGTGTCAGCTTCTGGAGCTGAGGTCCCGGCGCTTCAAGGCTCATAAGTTCCGCACCGCCGACGCTGAGCCTCGGCAGTATCGCTATGGCGAGAACAACTATTCCCATTCCGCCGAGCCACTGGGTCAGCTGGCGCCAGAAGAGTATAGCCCGTGACGGCTCGTTGAAGTTGTTTAGAACCGTTGCCCCGGTCGTCGTGAAACCGCTCATGCTCTCGAAGAGCGCGTTGACGGGGTTTGCGAGCGAGCTTTTGCCGGATATGATGTAGGGAAGCGCCCCGATTCCGGCGACGGCAAGCCACGCGAGCGAGACGAGAAGGAAAGCCTCCTTGGCGCCTATCTCCGGGTTCCTGTCGAGGGCGCGGAGGGAAAGACCGAGGACGAGGCTTAGCGCAAGCGGTATTAGGAAAGGCTTCACCGGCGTCCCGTCGCGGAGCGCCACGACCGTTGGAGCGAGCAACGTCAGTCCAAGGAGTGCTATTATCTCACCGAGCAGGGCGAACGTTGCTCTAATCTTCATAGCTCCAGCTCCCCCGCCATTTCCTCCTCGACAATAAGCGTTATAACGTCCCCCTTCTGGAGGTGGAAGCTTGCCGTCGGCAGGATTACTTCCCCGCCCCTGAGAACCGGTCCGAGAGTTCCGGGAAGCTCGTCCGGCGTTCTGCTGGCGAGTTTCTCGTCAACCTCAAGGGCGAGAACCCTCACGCCGGGTATCGAGGCCACGAGGCCAAGAGCATTTTCACCCCTCGTCGCGAAGACTATCCGGTCGGCCGTGACAACCTCCGGGCTGACCGCCACTATACCTGCCCTCTCGAACATTCCTATCAGGTTCCCGTCCCGAACCACCGCGAAGGTCCTGTCTATTCTCCACTCCCTCGACACCATCGCGCCCATCAGCGTTCTCTCGTCCTCGTCGAAGGCTGAAACCGAAGCCTCGGCCTCGTCGAGCTCCTCGTCGCGCCATAGTGACCTGCTGAAGGGGTTTCCAACGATTACCGTCGCGTCCTCCAGGAGGGAAGAAACCGCCTCGGCCCTCTCCCTGTTCCTCTCGACTATCTTAACGTCACCGCCCTTCCGGATTAGCATCTCGGCGAGCATAACGGCGACCTCGCTCCCGCCGAGGATTAGGACGTTCCTTGGCTTCCTCGGCCTGTAAGCCCGTTTCAGCTCCTCCATGGTGGCAACGACGATTTTCCTTCCTCCGACCTCGGTGTACCAGAGACCCTCGGGAACCTCGATGGCATCGCCGATGTAGAGGCCATCGTAGAGGTTTCTTAGCTGTCTCAGCTGAGGAAACTCGATAACGTTTGCGATGCTCTTGGCAACCAGCGGAACCGAGCTGACCATCAGGTTTACACCGAGCGCTTCCCTCCCGCGCCCCCAGAGCCTTATGTAATCGAGCCTCCTCACCCTCGCGATAGTAAAAGGATTGCCGAGCGTCTTCCCGAGGGCGCAGACGACTATGTTGGTCGTGTCGTCCTCGGTCGTGGCAATCAGGTAATCCGCCTTCTCGACCTCTGCCTCTTCGAGCGTCTCGGGAAGCGTCGCGTCGCCAACAACCGTCAAAACGTCGAGGTGGGAAACTTCCGCTATCGCTTCTTCGTCCCGGTCAACGACAATAACGTCGTGGTTCTTCGACAGGTGCTCCGCGACCCTTTTGCCGGTTCTCCCGGCTCCGACAACAATCACTCTCATGAAAACCGCCGTAGGTATTAGGGCGTTCTCCTTTAAAGCCTCACCCTCCCGAGGTAGAGGCCCTCCGGAAGGAAAAGCTCGACCTCCTCAGCTTTCCTGAGGAATGGAACGAGTTTAAGCCCCTCCCTCACGTCGAAGCCTTCTATGTAGGGGTTGACCGTCGGGAGGACGAGGAATTCATTAACCCTCGCGAAGACCTTCACTTTCCTTGCAACACCGCCGGACTTCAGAGTGTAAGCAGGGTGTGCGTGGCCGAGAAAGGCCTCTTCAAATTCCACCTTAGGCAGTCTCGTGTGGCCGTGGAGGAAGAGATTTCCGTCGAGCAGGAAGTGTTCCCGAACCTCGACGTTGGGGAACTTTCCGGCTACCTCCTCCAGCCTTCCGTCGTGGTTGCCCTTGGCGATGAGAACACTCACATCTTTCAGCGATGAAAAGAAGCGCAGGAGCATTTCCTTCAGGCGGAAGCTCAGTCCGAGGGGTTCCTTCACGTCGCCGAGGATTACCAAAGCGTCGACACCGCTCTCAACGACGAACTCTGCTAAATTATTCTCAAAGCCCGTTTTAATCCTCAGGCCCCGGGAAAGCTCGAAGCCAATGTGTGGGTCAGCTATCAGAAGGGTCCTTCCGAGGGAGGTGTCAAGCAAAAGGGATAAACTCTCAAAGTCGGAAAAAGGAGACATAGAACCACCGGGCTTCAGATGAGCCCGCGCTCCTTCCTGCGCTGTTTCTTGAGGCGCCTAATCCTCTTCTTAATCCACTTCCACCTCATCCTTCCCTTCTTCTTCCACTTCCTTGGGCGTCTCTTCATGAGCATCACCCCTGAGTTTCTCTCCGGGGTTAGCTCCGGGAGTCCCTTTTTAAGCTTTTCCCATCGGGTCGAGAAGCCCTCTCGGCCCTCCAATCGGGGTGTGAGCGGTTCAGAAACTCCTTTCGGTTCGCGGTATTTTTCTCGATTTTATTTCCTTTGTTCAGGTTTTTAAAGTTGCTTCACCGGATATTTTAGCTTTGCGTTGTTGAAGCTATCGCATTCATTGAATGGGCTGTTTTTGCATGGATTATAAAAAGTTTGGCTCATAAACGTCGCGGATACGCTTCGTTTTCGCCTCCGCTAAGCTTATCTATTCCGGGGCGAACTTTATGGGGTGGTATCATGAAGGTCGCCTACGTTCAGATGGAGCCCGCCTTCCTCGACCCTGAAAAGAACTACTCGAAGGCCGAGAGGCTCATCAGTGAGGCCGTTGAGGGGGGTGCAAAGCTCGTCGTTCTGCCGGAGCTCTTTGACACCGGCTACAACTTCGAGAGTAAAAGCGAGGTATCTGAAGTTGCCGGCGAGATTCCCGACGGCCCAACCACGGAGTTCCTCGTCGAGCTTGCGAAGGAGAAGGAGGTCTTCATAGTTGCGGGAACAGCTGAGAAGGACGAGCGCGGGAACCTCTATAACTCCGCTGTGATAGTTGGCCCGATAGGCTGGGGCTACATCGGGAAATACCGGAAGGTCCACCTCTTCAACCGCGAGAAGCTCTTCTTCAGGCCCGGGAACCTCGGCTTCCACGTCTTCAACATCGGGGTCGCGAAGGTTGGTATTATGATATGCTTCGACTGGTTCTTCCCCGAGTCCGCCAGAACACTTGCCCTGAAAGGGGCCGAGATAATAGCGCACCCGAGCAACCTCGTCATGCCCTACGCTCCGAGGGCAATGCCGATTAGGGCCTTGGAGAACCGCGTTTACACGATAACGGCCAACAGAATCGGCGAGGAGAGGGGCTTGAAGTTCATCGGCAAGAGCACGATAGCCTCGCCTAAGGCCGAGGTTCTGGCGATGGGAAGCGAGGATAGGGAGGAGGTTGCCGTCGTCGAGGTAAACCTTGAACTGGCGAGGGACAAGAGGCTGAACGAGCTCAACGATATCTTCAAGGACAGGCGGCCACAGTATTACGTCCTGTAGGGCTTCCCGAGGTAGATTATATCGCCGACGTTCACAACGCCGTGCTCGCTTTTCCTTATTATCCTGGCCTCCTCGAAGAGGGCCTTACCAATGCCGGCTAAGCCAGCTAAATCCCAGTAGCGCGTCTCGATTTCTCCAATCCTCTCCCAGCCCGGCAACTTGTAGTAGCCCCTCCTGATAACGCCCCTCATCGGGTTGTAGCCTTCATCAAGCGAGATTACCGTGTATTCCTCGCCCCGAACTTCCGGCACAATCTCGCGGTAGGCCCTCCTGTAGAAGAACGTCTCGAAGCGGTCCATCTCTTCAAGCAGGAAGACCCCGTCGCTTTCCAGAACCCTCGCGACGTTCCTGAAGAGTTCGGCCGTTTGAAACGGGTCGAAGTGGGGCATCGTGTAGCCGAAGATTAAAGCTATATCGAACCTCCCGAGCCTTCTCAAGTCGTCGAGGCAGTCCATAACGGCCCCGTAAACCTCCCCGCTCACCCACTCCTCGACGAGGAGCAAATCCTCTTTCCTCTTGTCGACAACGGTCAGGGAAGCCTCGTATCCCCACTCGCGGAGCGTCTCGTAGAGGGCACCACCCGCTATGCCCGTTCCGGCGCAGAGGTCAAGGATTCTAAGCTTCCTCCTCTCGGGGAACAGGCCCTCCTTGACGGCCCAGTTGAAGAAGGAGCGCAGTCCGATGAAGCGGTTTTGAGCGGCCTCGCTCTTGGGATGATTCATGGATGCCCACAGGTAGCGGTAGAGCTCCTCCATCGTCCCACCGGTGTTGAATTGGACGATGGCCTTTTAATAGTAACCCTCCTCGTAGGCGCTTGTTAGGGAGACGAAGGCCGCGTAGAATACCGCGCCCAGGGAAACGAGGAGCATGAGGATTAGGAGGAGCGGGCTCGCCTTGGGACTTAAGGCCACAACCGCCAGCTGAAGCGCTACCATCGCCGATACCACCGTCATCGCCCTCGCGAAGCCGAGCGCCATCTTCCCCCTGAACTTCGGCGCCAGCTGGAAGACGAGAGGTCGAGAAACGAGGGCCGTAAGCGCTAAGAGGAAGAGCTGGATGCTGGCAACAAGGAGAATCCCTGGGTCCCTCGGAACTTCTCCAGTGAGAATGAGCGCGAATGAAACGCCGGTGAACATGAGCTGAAGGATGAGGTACTTTCCGACCCTCGGGGATTCTATACTCCTTCCGGGTTTCTTCGGTGCCTCTTTGGAGAGTTCCTCAAGCTCGTACTCGCGCTTCGCCGTTAGGTAGGCGAGGACAAGGGTTCCGCCGAGGCCGAGGAGCAGAACGGCGAAAAGGCCGGCCATCGGGAGGAACGGCGAGAGAAGGATGAGCGCCAACCCGGTTAGAATCGTTCCAATTCCTGAAACGCGGTTCGCTTTTCTCCGCGCCCGCTCCGAGAGGTAGGTGTAGCCTATCCTGAAGCCTATCCCGAGCTCGCCCTTTGATGTTAGCGTCAGAGTCCCCGCGATTATAAGGAAGGCGCCGAGAAAGAGCCCGTAGAGGATTCTCAGGAGCTCATACCCGTTCATCAGGTTTCACCGTGAGGAGCCGGTAGATGCCGAGCCCGATGAGGACGAGCAACCCCACGGTTGCGTAGTTTATGGCGTTCGCTGAGACGGCACCCACGTTGTAAAGGAGCACCGTGAGGAACACCAGCACGAGGGCGCAGCTCGTGAGCACGTTGAGCTCGAACCATCCGCGCTGAGTTACGCCCGCGCTCATCCTCGCGAAGAAGCCCGGGTCTCTGGCGAGGAACGTCAGGGAGAAGGGAAGCAGCCAGCCGAGGACCGGGAACACAATTAATCCCGAAAACCTGTCCATGTAGCCGTTCGGCCTTCCGCTCGCGCTGAAGTGGACGGCAACCCTCTCCGGGAGTCTGTCCCAGAAAAGGGCAACCAGCAGGAGGTAGAACCCCAAAAGGCCGAGCTGGACGAGGAGGTAGGGTTCCATGCTGATTCCCTTCATAGTTCCTTTCTCAACTGCCGGGGGCTTCTCCGGGGCCTCAATCGAGAGCTCTTCGAGTTCGTACTCGTGCCTTGCCATCCACGTTCCGATTACAACTTCGGAAAGCACGAAGGCCAGCATCGTTAGGATGAACGGAGTGAGCGGGATACCATAAATGGCAAGGATAAGCAGGAAAAGCGAGTACGCAACAGAGTAGAGGCCGGAGAAGGTGTTCACCTTTCGCCAGACCCTATCTGAGTGCCAGGTGTAGCCCACCCGGAAGCCTATCATCCGGTTTCTCCTGTTCCTGAAGGCGAGGGTTGCCAGCCCCGCCCCGAGCAGGAGAAGCGAGATGAACACCTCGAAGGTCTTTTCGTTCATTCAAACCCCTCCAGTCTCATGAGGGTCGTTTCAATCGTTTTTACTTCCTCCTTCAGCTCTAATAAAACTTCCCTCCCGAGGTCGGTGAGGCGGTAGTACTTCCTCGGCCTCCCGCCGACCTCGGCCCAGAAGTCCTCGACGAGCCTGTACTTCTTCAGGCTCTTCAGGATGTCGTAGAGGGCCCCTTCGCTCGGGACGAGTTTGCCGTCGCTCAGCTCGCCGAGCCTCTTCCTTATCGCGTAGCCGTGGAGCTCCCCCTCCCTTTCGAGGAGCGAAAGGACTAAGTAGGAGTAAAGTCCGGAGCGCAGGTCCTTCCTGAGCTTTTTGATTGCCTTCTCCCTGCCTGCGCCGAGCAACTAACGACCTCCTTTTGTGGAAGGGGAGAGGGGAAATAAAAAGGTTCACCACTTCACTTCCGGTTCCTCACTCTCGGCCCTCGCCAGCGGGAGGAGCTTCGGGAGTATCGCCAGGGCTGTGAGGAGCATCACTGCATATCCGGCCGCAAGGACTGCAGTCGAGGGGCTGACGTGCCAGCAGGCTGTTATACTGTCCGTTAGCCAATGGACGAGAACCATCGCGAGCAGCGCCTTCCTTCCCCAGCCGTTTCTGTAGGAGTAAGCGAAGAGGACGGTCGTTGACGCATGGAAGAGGAGCGCGAGGGTTCTTTCGATGATGGACACTGGTGAACCGGCGAAGAGCGACGAGAGCACCGCCGCGTACACTGCCTCCCCGACTCCAAAGCCAACCCCAACGTAAAGGGCCTTTCCGAGGGTCTTGTTGCGGGAGAAGTAGTACTTGAGCGGTTCCTGGAAGAGCGCCGCTATCAGTCCCGTCCAGACCACGAAGAAGGCTGTGCTGCTCATCCCAAGGAGCTCCGGAAGCTTCTGTACAAGCGGCTGGAACAGGAGCACCGGAATCAGCAGGACCGCCCCGAGGATGAGCTCTCCAGCGTGGAACTTCCTCAGGTAGGCCCAGATGAGAAGCAGGCCGAGCAGACCGCCGAGGAGGGGGTAGAGGGCGTTCTTCGGGTTGAAGCCGGGAACGATGTGGAAGCCTTCAATCCTCCCGTCCTTCACAGTCACGCTCACCGTGTAGTTTCCCTTCTCCGCTATGACGCGATAGATGTATATTTGATAGCCCCCTTTCCCTTCGGTTTTCTCGAGCTGGTAGCCTTTGATTTGCCCGTACTGTCCAACCATTTCGTCCCTGACGGTCCTGAAGACTTTCTCGGAGAGGCCCTTCTTCATCTCCGGGCTCAGGTAGGGCTCCGCTATCGAGTAGTTCCCGCTCTTCCAGGCCTTCATCATGGCATCCTGCGGCGCTAAGAGGGGAGCATTCCCGTTCTGTGTCCCTGGAGCGGAGACCACGTGAAATCCTTCAACCTTCCCGTCCTTCACCGCCACGTTCACAGTGTATGCAGCGTTTTTCGCCTCAACACGGTAGTAGTAGACCTCGTAGCCGTCCTCTTTCTCCTTCTTTATCAGCCGGTAGCCTTCAATCTCGCCGTACTTCTTTATGAGTCCCCCCGTGCACTCTGGAATACCTTCTCAGAGAATGCGGCCTTCATGGCGGGACTGAGGTACGGCTCGACGATGGAATAGTTCCCGTTCCTCCATGCCTGCATCATTGCCTCTTGTGGCGTCAAAGCCAAAACGTGGCCGAGGAGGAGCAGGGAAAGGAGGAGGGCGGGCAGGAGGCGTTTCATACCCATCACTCCGGCTCGATTACCACCGCCGTCCCAAAGGCGTAAACCTCGGCCATTCTCTGGCCGACGTTCGACGTCATGAAGCGCATCCCGATTACCGCGTTGGCGCCCATTTCCTCGGCCTGCTGAATGAGTCTCTGGAGGGCTATCTCCCTTGCCTGAGCCATCATCTCGGTGTACTCCTTCACCTCACCGCCCACGAGGTTTCTAAGACCTGCCAGGATGTCCCTGCCCAGGTGGGTAGCCATGACAACACCGCCCCTCACGAGGCCTTTCACCTCGACGACCCGGTAGCCGGGGACCTCTTCGGTGGTTACAACAATCATACCAATCACCTCGATGCATCGAACTTCGAGGTATTGTTGGTGGAGAAGTATTTTAAGGTTTTTCATCGTAGGGCATCCGGTGGTAGAATGCACGAAGTGCCCCACTGTGAGATACTGGAGGAACTGAGGAAGCTCGATGCGGAATGCGTCCTCGTACAGTCACCGGAGGGGCTGAGGCGGGAAGCAGAAGAGCTTGCGCGCTTCCTCGAGGAGAGCGGTTTAACCGTCATCCTGCACGGCGAGATAAACTACGGGGCCTGCGACCCTGCGGATTCGGAAGCGAGGAGGCTCGGTTGTGACGCCTTAATCCACCTCGGGCACAGCTACATGCGCCTGAACCTTGAGGTGCCGACGATATTCGTCCCCGCCTTTGCGAGGGTTAAGCTCGTTCCCGCCCTTGAAAGGAATCTAGACGAGATTCGGAAGCTTGGAAAGAGGATAGCGCTCGTAACGACCGCCCAGCACGTTCACAGGCTCAACGAGGCGAGGGAGTTCTTGGAGAGGCACGGCTTTGAGGTGCTCATCGGAAGGGGTGATTCGAGGGTGAGCTGGCCCGGACAGGTGCTCGGGTGCAACTTCTCCAGCGCGAAGGTCGGGGCAGACGGTGTCCTCTTCATCGGGGCCGGCTACTTCCACCCGCTCGGCGTCGCGCTGGCAACCAAAAAGCCGACTCTTGCAGTAAATCCCTACTCCGGCGACGCCCTCTGGATGAATGCCGAAGTGGAGCGTCTGATAAAGAAGAGATGGGCGCAGATAGCCAAGGCTATGGACGCTAAAAGCTTCGGAGTCGTGGTGAGCACTAAGAAGGGGCAGCTGAGGCTTGCCGAGGCCAGGCGGGTTGTTGAGCTCCTCCGCGGGCATGGCAGGGATGCGAGGCTCATAGCGATGGACCACATAAGCTACCCGAAGCTCGAGGGCTTTTCTTTCGACGCCTACGTCGTCGTTGCCTGCCCGAGGGTTCCGATAGACGACTACGAGAACTGGAGGAAGCCGGTCTTGACGCCGAGGGAAGTTGAGCTCCTCCTTGGTCTTCGCGAGGACTACGAGTTCGACGAAATAAACGGCGCAGAAAGGGATGTGAATGAACCTTTGGGGGTTGCGGTTCATGGACCTAAAACCAGTCTTTGAGCTCGCGGAGTTCACACTGCTCTTTCTCTCCGCCTACTGGGGCCTTAAAGTCTCTACTGAAACTTTAACCTACGTTCGAGTCTCGGGTCCCCTGCTCCTCCTGCCACTGGCTGTTGCAGTAGTTTTTCGAGAAGCAGGTTTTCTTGCGTCGTTCCTTCTGCTCTTCGCGTTCTTCCTTCTCAAGAGAAACGGCCTGGGGCTTTCCTTGGTGGCTTCGATATTCGCGTTTATGGTGTTCCTCGTGGGGGCCATGGCCAGTGCCCTTGCGCTGGGCGTCATTGGCACCTACCTCCACGTCCCAGGTTACGAAATTCACGGCACCCTTCAGGAGCTCCTCCACAGGGCGGTGATGAAATGAGGAAAAAGCACTTGGCAATGCTCCTGTCGAGGCTTGAAGGCTTCCCGGAGCCGAAACCGGAGCTTGAGCAGTACAGGACGCCAGGTGACGTGGCGGCGGAGCTCCTCTGGCTGGCCCACTCCGCGGGGGATATCGAGGGGAAGGTCGTTGCCGACCTCGGCACCGGAACTGGCGTTCTCGCGGTAGGTGCGAAGCTCCTGGGGGCGGAGAGAGTCTACGCGGTCGAGGTTGACGGGAAGGCCCTCAAGGTCGCGAGGAAAAACGCCGAACGGGCTGGTGCAGAGATCGAGTTCATAAACGCCGACGTCTCAGAGTTCGAGGAAAAGGTTGACACCGTCATAATGAACCCCCCCTTTGGGAGCCAGAGGAAGGGCGCGGACCGGCCGTTCCTGCTCAAGGCTTTCGAGGTCGCCGATAGAGTTTACTCAATCCACCTCGCGAAGCCGGAGGTGAGGAACTTCATCAAGAAGTTCTCAGCCGACAACGGGTTCACCGCGATTCGTCTGACGACGGTTCCCTTTGAGATTCCGGCCCAGTTCCGATTTCACAGGAAGAGGCTTGAAAGAATCCTCGCCGACATCTACCGTTTCGAAAGGTATTAGGATTCAGTGGTAAGCTCCCGAAAATTCCGGGCGAAAAAAATATATTTGTGTTCACATCAGAATCTAAATGATATAATCAAGGTCGGTGACGTGGATGCCTCGGGACGGTCTCGACTCCCTGCTTAAAAAATGGGAGATGCAGGATTTAATCAGGCTCGCCAGAGAGAGCGATGACGCTCTCGTGAAGATTCTAAACGCGGTTAGCTCCGAGGATATTGACCTTAGACTCGGAGCCCTCTCCGCGCTCCTTGAACTCGTTAAAACGGCAAACTGGCGTGAAAGGAAGAGGATTCTTGAGCTGGGTTTTGATACGCTCGTTGATGCCCTCTCGACGGACGACCCGCGCGTTCTGTGGAGGACCCTTGCGATACTCTCAGCCCTTCTGAAGAACAACCCCCTCAACGGCGTTAGGCTTCTCAAGCTCGTAAAGGCGATAACGAACCTCGCGGAGACCAGAAACGTCGTGGTATGGGATGAACTCCTGAACGTCGTGGACAACATAATGGCTCCGTACATAGGTGATGATGTTGCATGCGAGCTCAAGGAGCTCCTCAAGAATGGAACCGCGGGGGAGGCCCTCATAGTCGCAATGGTACTCCTCGAAACGGGTGCAATGGACAAGGATTGCTGGGTTGTTCTCGTCGAGAGAATTTCCAGCGCACTCCTCAGCGGGGAGCCGAGGCTCATTGATGCGGGTCTCGTTGCTTCGCTGAAGATTTCAAAGCTCCCACCCGTGTACTCGATGGACGTTCTCATAAAGGAGCTCCTCCCCGCCCTCAGGAGGACCATAGTTGACTGCAAGGACCAGCTTAGAAAGATGCACGCCGTTGAGGTCTTCGATAAGCTCAGGGAAACGCTCGTTCGCTACTACCGCGTTAGACCGAGGGAAGCCCAGAGGGTTGTTGAGGAGCTAATGCGCCTCGGCCTCGTGGATGAGGCCTACATAATCTCCTCGGCAATAGGCACGATTCCGTCGTCTCCCTGGGAGGCCTATGGGAACAGGGGTAGACTCTGATGCCAAAGCTCAAGCTCTCGGACAGACAGCTCTACGCGCTGGTTGAAGCGGTGAAGCTCGGCGAGGTAATCAAGCCGAGTCAAAGCGCCAAGAGGAAGGCCTTCTCGCGCTACAGAATTGAGGGCTGGGAGAACTCCAAGCTGACCGGAATATTCTATTCAATCCAGCGCAGGCTCGGCCTCATAGACGAGATTATCGAGGAGCTCGTAGGAGTTTCTCCCCTAATCCTCGACCCCTGGCTGAGGGCGACGCTCAGGGTCGCGGTTGAGGTTGCGGTCTTTAGGGACCCGAACGAGAGAACGGTTCAGCACCTCAAGGGTCTCGCCAAGTTCCTCTCGGGTAAAACGCACCCGTATGTGGGCTATTACTACTACGAGCTTCTGCCTAGGGTCATAAACTACGTTCCAAAGCTCGACTCCGAGGAAAAGAGGCTGAAGTGGGAGTATCTCTTTCCCGAGTGGTTCATAGCGAGGATGAGGGAGCTCCTAGGAGAAGAAGCAGAGGAACTCCTGAAAGCCCTCAACGAGACCCTTCCGGTCAGTCTTCGCGTTAATCGCCTTAAGGCGAGCGTTAAAGACGTTGAGGACTACCTGAGGAGGAAAAACCTCTGCTTCGAGAGGAGCGAGCGCGTTGAAACGGTAATCCGCGTTCTGGACCCCTTCAACCCCGGGAGGCTCATGGAGAAGGGCCTCGCTTTGCCCCAAGAGGAGGCATCGGCCGTCGCTTCCCTAATACTCTCTCCCAAACCCGGTGAGACGGTAATTGATTTGGCAGCGGCACCGGGAGGAAAGACCGCCCACATTGCCGAGCTCATGGAAAACGAAGGAAAAATCTACGCCTTCGACGTCGATTCCGAGAGAATTAAGCGCATGAGGCAAATCCTGAAGTGGGCCGGTGTTGAGATTGCCGAGGTTAGGAAGCTCGACGGCAGGAGGGCCCCGGAAGTTTTAGGCGAGGAAATTGCCGAGGGGGTTCTATTAGACGCGCCGTGCACGAGCGATGGGACCATCGCCAAAAACCCCGAGCTGAGATGGCGCCTCCGCGAGAAGAACATACCGAAGGTCGTCGCGCTCCAGAAGGAGCTTATAGAGAGCGCGTGGAGGCTTTTGAAGCCCGGCGGGAGGTTGCTCTACTCAACCTGCTCTATGCTCCCTGAGGAGAACGAGGAAGTCGTAAAGTGGTTCCTTTCGAGGCACGACGACGCGAGACTCGTTCCGCTCAGCGGGCCGTACGATGAGGGCTTCCTGCCCGGCACGATGAGGGCCTGGCCCCACAGGCACGGGACGATAGGCTTCTTCTACGCGCTGATTGAAAAAGCCTAATATAGGGGTTCCTCGTAAGGACTACCATGCGGGACTACAGTGACGTTTTGCGCGAGATGCTCCTCGCGTGGAGAACCTCGAACGCCGTGGAGCTTGCGGTCTCGGACGAGGGGGCATTTTCTTCGCTCTTGGTTCTCCTTCGCGATGGTGACGACCGCGTCAGGAGGCGTGCGCTCATAGCGCTAAGGGAAATCCTCCGGCGCAAACCTGAACCGAGGTACACCCTTCCCGTCCTCAGGAACCTCAGAACCGTTCTCGGTCTTTTGAAGGACACCGATGAAGTTGCCATCGAGGCGCTTCGGCTTCTCGCGGTTCTGTTTTCACTCGTTCATCCTGAGGAGAAGGCCTACGTTGAGACGGTTGATGCACTAGCCGACCTCGTGCGCTCCGGTAGAAACGAGGTTGTTCTCCTTGAGATTCCCTCTGTTCTTGAGCGACTAAGACCGGCGAAGACGTCATCCCTTGCCCGTTCGAGGGCGATGGGCCTGCTCTCTTCCGGCAACCCGAGGCTCCGTGCCATGGGTCTCAGACTGCTCGCCAACATGAGTGCGGGGGATTCGAGAGTTCTCACGCTCCTCCTGGATGAGATTGACGAAGCCCTGCTTGGGGAGGACGTTCCCCTTCAGGATTTCATCCTCAACCTGCTCTCTGAGGTCCTTGCCCCCCCGAGTGAGGAGACCGTCGGCAAGTACTGGGAGCTCCTTCGGGCCCTTGAGGTTGTTTCACACCGCTCACCTGTTCCCGGGGTCAGGAGCAAGGCGAGGGATTTGGCGTTTCGGGTTAGGAAGCTTCTCACACTCTACTACTCCTCGAGACCGGGCGAGAGCATGAGGGCCATCGCGGAGCTCCTGGCTGAGGGTAAGGTCGACGAGGCGATAGAGCTCGCCCTTGAGGTTGGAGAAGACGTTCCTAGGGGGTTCTCAAAGCTACCCTCGCGCGGAGGTTCACTCGTTCCGGGGCCGAAGTACGTTGAGCACCCGAGAGGTTCAGGGCCGGGCGGTGGTTCGTCCTCGTGGGGAACCGTGCGGAAAAAGAAGCCGGAACCGCCGGAGAAGCCAGAAACCCGCGTTCCCTTTGAGTGCGTGGCCGAGCTCGTGGATTCCCTCTCCGGGAGCATCGAGGAGAAGATGGACGCCCTGTGGGAGCTCCACAGGCTCGCGAAGGAGCTCCCTGAGAAGGGGCTCGTGGCATTAGAGCCCGCGGTAGAACCCCTGCTCGGTGTTCTCGCCTCCGAAAACAGGTGGGCAAGGGACAGGTCCGCGAGAATCCTTGCGAGGCTGGCGCTGAAGGCTCCCTACGGGGCCAGAATAGTAAGTTCCATCATTGGGTTGCTCGAGAGGCAGAAAGCGGTTCCGGGAGCGCTGACATTCCTCAGTTACTACTTCTCCAGGCGCTGGGATGGGGAACTCGCCGGAAGAGTGCTCCCGCTCCTGAGGGCCCTGCTCAAGGAGTATCCATTCGAGGTTCTTCTAACTCTCGAGGCCATGACGAGAACGGTTCCGAGGGAAGACGCAGTTCTCTTCGTGCAGTTCGTTCCCCTCCTGAAGGAGATAAAGAGAACAGAACTCGCGCCGATTGCGCTCCGGGTTCTGGAAAACATAGCGGAAAAGGAGCGCTCACTCGTCCTCTAACTTCACCCTGAGTTCGTTGGCAAACCAGTTGACCCTCTGCGGGAACGGTATCTCTATTCCCTCCCTGTCAAGGGCCTCCTTGATTCTCCTCACGACCTCTGTCCTGACGTCGAACCACCTCTCGCTCGGCGCCCACGCCCAGACCCTCAAAACCACCGAGCTGTCGCCGAGGTTCTCGACGTAGACCTTCGGTTCCGGTTCAGCAAGGACGAGGGGCATCTCATCGAGGGTCTTCTTTATGACCTCCATGGCCCTTCCGGCGTCCTCGGCGTACGCTATGCCGACGCTTACATCGACTCTCCTCACGGGGTACCTCTGGAGGTTGACTATGTTGCTGTTGAAGAGAGCCTCGTTTGGAATCCTGACGAGTGTTCCATCCCACGTTCTTATTCTCGTCGAGAGAATTCTTATGTCCTCGACTATTCCCTGAACGTCGCCGACCTGAACGGCATCACCTATCTGGAGCGGTTTGTCGAAGTACATGAAGATTCCTGAGACGAAGTTCGAGACAACGGTTCTTGAAGAGAAACCGAGGACTATGCCTGTTATTCCAGCCGCCGCGAGTAGCGCCCCGAGCTCTCCCATGATTCCCGCGAAGCTGAGCGCCAAAAAGAACGCGAAGGTTATGAACGCGTAGTAGAACAGTTTTGCCTTTATAACGTTCTCGGGTCCCTTCTTGAGCTGGAGGAAGTAGTCTTTTGACTTCTTTGCTATGAGGTACGAGATGTAGAAGAAGCCCACTGAGAATGCTAGGTTCCCTATCGTCGTCGGACCGAGGCTGTATTTCATGAGTCCAAGAGCGTAAAGGGCCCCTATTAGGCCGCCGAGGACGAAGAGCCTGAAGACGAGCTCCGCCGTGTCCTCGTTGAGTATCCATGTGAGGTTCGTTCCCTTTGAGGCCCGGATTATGAGCTTCTTGGCGGCTTCCCCAAGGACCATGGTGACCAGTAGGATTGCCAGCGCCTCGAGGGCACCCTTCACGGTTATCCCAAGGATTACCTCGCTCTGAAAGAGGGCCGTTGTGTTCACGGCCACCACCTCATCCTGAAGTTCGGAAGCGGTTCGGCCCTGTGCGTGGCCTTCAGCCTTCCGTCCGGGGGATTTCCGGTATTGTTGACCTCGTAGGGTTCCTTCGTCGTGAGTATGATGAGGGGATAGTAAGCTTTCTCGTCCGAGTAAAACATGACGCTGTTCCTTATCGGGATTACAACCCTCTCGACGAGTTTCCACTCCTTCGTGGGGTTTCTAACGGCGAGCTTGATTACACCGAGAGAATCGGGCTCCTTCTCGTGGAAACAGCTGACGTGGTACCTCGCGATTACCCCAATTGTGTGTTCACCGTAGAGCGCGTACTTCTCCCGTCCGAGTGTGAAGCGGTCTATGAGTGCGTTTCCGGCCTTTACAACAACGTCTAGGGGGGCGCTCAGGTAACCGTGAACGGTTTCTCCGGGGGGAACCGCGAGTCTCTCACTCAGTTTTACCAGAAGGAACTTGACGCCGTAGCCCTCCGCCGGAGCGGGGAGGACCCACAGATGCCTTCCACCGAGGATTTTGACCCTGACATCGTCTCGTCGGTATGTAAACGTTCCGTCCGGGTTCTCAATGATGTGAATTTTCCTTTTGCCGACGTGAATGAACTGAGTTCTAAGCTCGTGCTCACCGAAGGTTTTCATGCTAAAAAATAGGGGGCCCAAAAATTTAAAGTTTCCTAAGAGGCCTTCGCGAGGTCGAGCTCCTCAATCTTGAAGTAGCCGTATATTGTCCTAGGGTTTCCGTTGTCGTCAACGAAGGAGAAGTGACCGTCAACCTCCAGCGGAATGAATATTCTCGGCGCTACTTTCGCCTTTCCTTTCATTGAAACGCCCTCGGGTCCGGCGTAGCTCCAGGTCCCCTCGATGACCCTGAACTTTATTCCCGAGAACTCAACGGTTCCGTCTGGCCTAGTCTGCCAGTTCCAGGTGTGGCCGAAGAAGTCCCGCCACGTTCCGCTCTGCGGCACGAGCAGGTTCTTGCCGCTCCAGTCCGTCCACATTCCCACGTGGAGGACCGCGAACCAGCCGTAGTAGAGGTTCATGAGGTCCGCGTTGAGGTAGTCCATTATGTTCTGGTCGCCGCCGATGTAGGGAATCGCGGACTTCCCGACCGCCATCGGGTTTGTGTAGAGCATCTGCCTATCCCCGTAGTCCATCTCGAAGCCTACGACTTGATTTTGGCCGCTGCCCCCGGTTGCCCATCCCATGTCCCAGGGGTAGATGAACGCGTCGCTTGCCCTTTCCGTGTACCACACCTTTATGATGAGCTTTCCTTTCATTGAGACTGCCTTAACTGGCGTTATGACCGTCTCGTATTCGTAAACCTCGAAGGTTCCGACGTCGACCTTGTTCCCCGAAAAGTCCGTTCCGTAGACCTTTACCTTTTTCTTCCTTTCGGTTTTCTCAATCCTGTACTCGTAGAGCGGGCTCGTCTCGTTGGGCTTGACCTTGTAAAGAACGACGTAGTGCGTTATTACATATTTCTCCCCGTTCACTTTTATCGGCGAGTATTCCCACGGGCTCGTCCAGTAGAGCTCCTCAGTTTGGGTTGAGGTGGACGTCGTCGACGTGGGGGTTTCGGTCTCCGTCTTGGTGGGGGTTGAGGAGGGCGAGTTCGAATGCGTCCCGGAGGGGGTTTCAGTCGTCTCTTGGGAGGAGGTTTGAGTCGTTGAACTCGTCCAGCTGGGTGATGGTGATGTGTCGGGCGTTTCCGAAGTCTTTGAGGAAGTGTTCGAACCGGTGCATCCGCTTGCGAGCAGGACAACAACTACGAGCAACACGGCGAGTGCAAACTTTTTCATAACCAACATCTCCCTGGCCGTTGATTTTGGCCCAGAAAAGCAAAGGGCATCTTTATATAATTCGCTCTTATTCTATTAAAACTTTTTTAAAAGTTCGAGCAAACTTGAAGTTTTTAAAATATCGTGAAGCGGAAATGGCCCGGCACCTGTCAATCTTCCCATAAACCCCGCGAGGTCGAAAACGTGGTCAACCCTCTCAATAACCCCAACGTCGGCCGTTGCAACGACCTCAAAAGCCTTGAGCTCGTGGTCAGGACTTTTGACGAGCCTGACCTCCCCGGGAACCCCAAACTCGTCAAGGAGTTCCTCCGTGAGCTTCCTAACGACCCCGCTCCCCGGGTTGTTCTTCCCGTAGAAGAAGACCGCATCCCCTGGTGAAAGCTCCACCAAGGCCGAGACAATGAGTCTCAAGTTGTTCTCGGTCTCCCCGTGCGGTCTGTACTTTCCCCGGTACTCTAAATCCCTGATGAGACCGTCCTCGCAGAGGATAGCCCTCCCCGTGAGGAGCGATTCAAGGGTTATGAGGACGTTGAAGCCGTCTATTCCAAGAACCCGGCTCCTAATCTCCTCCGGCCGAAGGAGCTTTCGCTTAACTTCCTCAATCCAAGAATCAGAAAAGACGCATCTCGCGAGGAGGTGTCTCTCCTCCTTCCTCAGCCTGTAGTGGTTGGCCACGAAGTCCAACGCAACGCTCTTCCGGTATCCCCTGTTGAGGAGGTACTTAAGGTCTCTGTACGCCTCAGCCAGCATGGTGGAAAATGGGGAAAGCTTCAGATAACCTTTTCGAGGGTCTCGCCGTCCTTGCCGGTGTGAATCCTGAGCCTTATCTTGCCGGCCAGCAGGGAGCTCTTGACCTTCTTCGTCAGAATCTCGTCCACCTGGAAGATTCCTGCCGGGTGCTTCATCCATATCTCGATGAGTATCGGCTGTCTCTCGTCGCCCTCCCTTATCTCCACGCGCTCTATTGCCAGGGCCGAGACGGCGTGTATGTCAACGCGGTCCTTCTTGTGGACGAGTCTGCTCCTTCCTGCCTCCATGTCACAGCCGTCAGCGATGGTGACGAGCGAGCCCTCTATCGTCGTGCACGGCACGTGCTCGTCGTGGGTGTATATCGCGTTGAGCGTCAGGGCCTTGAGGAGTAGCGGGTCGCGCCTCTCGAACTCCCTCACGAGCTTCTCGACTATCGGCTCGGCTAAGAAAACGCTGAACTCGTAGTGGTTTATCCTGTGTATCATGTTGCCGATGTCGTGAAGGAGCGCTCCGAAGGCGACGATGAACTTGCTCCACCAGTGGGGCTTTCCGAGCTTCTCAGCCGTCGTCTGGATTCCGAACTTTCTGAGGATTCTCAGCAGTTCCAAAGCTCTCCTCGTCGTCAGGAGGACGTGAACCGGCCCGTGGTCGTTGAACTGATAGACGTTAAGCACTATGTAGTTGGTGGTGTCGAAGTAGTAGTGGTACTCCCTGAAGGTTCTTTCGTAGGCCTCGAAGAGCCTGTCGTCGTCGAGGAGTTCCCTAATCTCCTTCAGAAGTTCCTCCTCAGTGTACATTCTCCCACCCAAGGGCCAAACGGCGGGGAGAATTTAAGGGTTTTGAACGGGATTCGGTGAAAAAAGCTGGCGTTTGCGGGGCGGTTTTGACGTATCTGCTCAAACTCAATTTTGAGAAGTTTTTATAACCCTCTACGTTGAAACCTCACTGGGGTGTGTAAGGTGAAGCTGAAGGTTGTGCTTGAACCCCAGCCTGAAGGTGGGTACGTTGCGTACGTTCCCGCGTTGCCCGGTTGCGTGAGTCAGGGTGAGACCGTAGAGGAGGCTCTCAAAAACATTAGGGAGGCAATAGAGCTGTACCTTGAGGTAGCTGAAGAGATGAAGCTTCAAGAGACCCTGCGCGAGATAAAGCGCAAGAACAACGTCCAAATTGCGGAGGTTTCAGTGTGAGGCTCCCGCGTGATGTTTCGGGGCTTGAGCTTATAAAGCCCTCCAGAAACTGGACTACAAACCCGTAAGACAAAAGGGCTCTCACGTCGTTCTCGCCAACGATTCGGGCAAGATAGTCGTTGTTCCTCTCCCCAAGCGCCTTAAAACTGGCCTCCTGAAGGCCATAATGCGCGAGGTTGGTATAACAACGGCCGAGCTGTTGGAACTGCTTGATGACCCGTAATCACTCAAGCATGCCTTCGAGCTCAAGTATCTTCCTCGAGCGGAGGTAAACCACTGGAACACCCCTCTCGCGGAGGCGCTTCTTCAGGCCCTTGTCGTTGGTGCAGACTATTACCCTCTCGTTCTTGACGGCGAAGTCGTAAATCTGGTCGTCTATCGGCCTCCTCCCGAACTCCCCGATTTCAACGGTCTCGAAGCGCTCAGCCAATTTCTTCGCCATCCTGACCGCGAGCAAATCTCTTCCTCGCGTCTTTTTCTCGATGACGTCGAGTTCTTCGAGAACCACGTTTGGAACGACGATTTTGAACTTCACGTCAAGGATTCTGTTGAGCTCGGAAACTATGTCGACCCCGAACTGACCGGGGACGAGGAGAAAGTTGGTGTCTGGAAGGACGAGCCATTCTCTCCTATGGGCCATCGCGACCACCGGAAAGGAAAGAGAAGAGGTCATTCCTTTATGAAGCCGTAGCCGATGAGGCGCCACCTTGAGCCGACCTGCCTGCTGATGGCAACCCTGTCTCCGACCTCAGCGCAGACGGGAATCTGGAGCTTGAGCTCGACCTCATCCTTACCGAGCCCGGTGACGAGTCCCATCGTTCTGGCGGTGCCAACGTTGAGGAGGAGGACCTCCTTCCTCTTGATGGGTTCGACCTTGAGCTCGTCCTCGGTTCCAACGACGCGCTCAAGCAGGTGGACTTCGAGGCGGAGCTCGTCCCACACCGGGGGCAGCTTTCCGGGCTTCCCAACGACGTTTCCGGCCATGAGGTCGCCCTTGGTGAGGAACGGGTCGAGCTTGGTTCCGACGCCGACGAGTCCACCGGGATAGGCCTCCTCGACGAACCTTCCTCCAGCCTGGAGCGAGACAATCTCGGTCGTTATCGGCTCGTACTTGATTCTGCCGTGTTCCTCGTAGGGAACGCCAGGACGAATCTCTATCTCGTCGCCAACTCTAAGCTTGCCCTGGACTATCGAACCACCTATGACACCGCCGATGAGCTTCTCCGGCGGAGTTCCGGGCTTGTTGACGTCGAAGCTCCTAAGGACGAGCATCTTGGGCGGCTTGTCCGGGTCGCGCTCGGGAGTGGGTATGAACTTCTCTATTGCAGCGAGCAGAACGTCAACGTTCGCGCCGTGAAGTGCCGAAATCGGGATTATCGGGGCGTTCTCGGCGACGGTTCCGGCGACGAACTCCTTAATCTCCTCGTAGCGCTTCATAACGGTCTCCCTGTCAACGAGCTCAATCTTGTTGAGCGCTATAACTATGTTCCTGTTGCCGACTATCTGCAAAGCCATCAGGTGCTCCCTCGTCTGGGGCATGACTCCCTCGTTCGCCGCAACGACGAGAACGGCACCGTCCATGAGCGAGGCGCCGGCGAGCATCGTCGTCATCAGCGCCTCGTGACCGGGAGCGTCTATGAAGGAAACGCGCCTCTCAAACTCGGTCTCGGCGCCACAGTACGGGCAGACCGGAGAGGTTGAATACCTGCCACACTTCGGGCACTTTCTTATCTCCGCGTCCGCGAAGCCTATCTTTATCGTGATACCCCTTCTCAGCTCCTCGCTGTGCGTGTCGGTCCATATTCCGGTTAGAGCCTTGGTGAGCGTCGTCTTTCCGTGGTCAACGTGACCTACCATACCAATGTTAACCTCGGCCTGCCTAAACTTCTTGGCCATCTCTCTCACCCCTAAGCTTAGAAAGCGGGGACGTTTATTAAGGTTACCGAGGGGAGAAGAGAAAATTACGGGGCGCTTAGGATTGATGCAATCTATTAATTGACTCCCTTTGAGATAAGAACTAGGATAAGCTCTACTATCAAGCTGATAAGTACAAAGTACTTCTTCTCAATGTTTATAACGAAGGACAGTCCAAGCCAGAGGAGAGTAAAGATTCCGAGTGTTATTACCTCTTTTCGCGATGCGTTTCCATCAAGGTATGACCCAAGAGCCGCCATAAAAACAATACCTCCAACTTGAATCCACAGCCACTGGTGATTTACTTCCCGCGGGAAGTTAAAGACAAAGGCCAGCAGGAAAAGGGGGAGAAAGTAAAGGATTAGGGAATATCGGTCCCCAGCGCATCATGGTCTCACCTTAAAGTGGGATTGGTATAATTGTCCAAAATGTCACTATTGCCAAGGTTGGTGCGGTAATGTATGCAATTAATTTTCTTTTCTTTGCCTTCAAATTTTTAGAGTAATATCTGAGTAGTCCAATGACGAGAAGGATAAACCCCACAAGCAACAACAGTTGCTCTAAAAGAGTCCTTAGTCCTATCTCCGAGGGAAGGCTCAATCGGAGCACTGCACTGCTGAGTCCTGCAATTGCCAGTGGAGTTGAACAAAGCGCGTAAAGCTTAATGGAAGGCACTTTCTTCAAGACCAGATTTAAAACTCCAAGTAAAATTAGTGATTGCAGGGTAAATCTAAGTCCGTTAATCAGCAGGGGCAACCACAAACGGGACAGGGGAGCATTGAAAATCCTGAGCAGGTAATAAAAGCCAACAAGCTGGTATGAGTATGTTATCTCTCCCAGCATCCAGAGGATTACTATCCATTTAACTATCTTTTTCATCTTCTGACCTCCTTTTTGTGAGTCCCCATAGTGCGAGTCCTGCCAGTACTGCGAGAACCCATGCGGGTTTGCTCCCGGCCACTATTCTGAGTAAGTCTCCCCTGTAATCCAGCCACCACTGGAGGTATTCCCCTCTGAACGCTCCATAACCGAGTACGAATCCAACCGGCATTCCCGCCAGGAACTGAACGCTCGCCGGTTTCTCCGAGTAGTACTTCATTTGGGGCTTGATTATCCAGTTGAGCACCAAAACGACAACCGCCAACCAGGGGTGAAGCACAGACAAAAACCCCTCCACAAAAAACACCCATCTTGCCCTCATTGCATTCCCCCCATAAATTTAAAGGATGAATAAAAGTTCATTTCTCCATAAACAGTGCCACGTCAATAGTGACTCCGGATAAGAGGTAACCAATGGCACTCGCTAATCCCTCTGTACTGCCTTCTGTTACAAACTGCAAAATCTTTTTACCTGCCCAATTTGCTGCCTTCCCCACTCCTATTGCCCCCAAGAAGTTTTGGAGCCATGGCCAGTTTGTGTATCCCATTACCAATATTCCATGAGTGCCATAACCTGCATCAAACTTAACTTTTTGCTCCCACCATCCGCCAAAGCTGAACCAGCTACTGTACTCAGCGGTCAGAACTTTGAAAGTGTGGCCATTAACAGTGTATGTGTGAATATAATCTCGCTTAAAATGCTTTCCTTTGAATCCATTGGTATAAGTTGTCATATCTGGAAATATTGCTGCAGTAAAGTATCCACCCAGGGGTATCCATTTGAGCACTGTAACATGGATGGCACCTATTCCATTGTGTCTAATAACCACATACATCCTAATCTTGCCTAGTTGTGGTAACCAATTAGTATCCCCTGCTATAACCCCGGGTCCCTTTAAGGATGTTGAAATAACAGCTCCAAGTCCTGGAAAGTCTTTAGGGCTTGGCTGGTTGTGGATGGGTGCCGCCGCTGCACTTCTTGCCGTCACTTCAACCATCAGCAGTCCCAACAGGACTGCGAACAACGACTCCCACCACATGGGGTTTGCCTTCGTAAGGTTGTCTGCAATATCTTATTATCAACTTATTCTCATAAACTTTTTCTTTTATCCTTAGTACAGCCTCTTTTTTCGAGTAAAAATTTATTCTAACTCGGATTTTCCGATTAGAACAGTTCAAAAGAAGCCTGAGTAAAAGTTTCGTGTTATCTTGGCTCATGTGCCGGTTCCCATGTGGGTCAACACTCTGTTCGTCACCCCTTCCATCCAGATGCCGATGATAACGAAAACCACCACCAGGGCAAGCATCCCGTACAGTTGAAGTTTCGATGCGTTTCCGGATTTGTAGGCATTGTAAGTTTTGAGAATCCCGAGCGTTCCAATCACCGCTAAGGAGATAGGTATCAGATGGTGCTTCACAAAGTACTCCCGTGAGTAAAAGAATAAAGCGAGGAAAAGAGCCGTTGTTCCGGCTATGAGCCCGTTCCAAACTCGAGACTTCATGATATCACCTCCCCTCTGTTTATCGGGTCTCCTAAGAAACAAAAAACTTTATGCTACCTTCACCCATCCCGTACCATGTGAGTTCACCCAGTCGTGGGCCACTTTGGATATAACACCAGCAATGTATTCATTAGTGTATCCAAGTTCTCCAGGGATCTCTATACGTGGAAGGAATGTATATTTCTTCCCTGTCTGTGCATTGTACCCGTAAACTGTGAAGGTGGACGCCATGTTGTATAGGGGGACCCATGGATAGTAATAGTCATTCTCAAGTACCATCCAAATGTACTGCCAGCCTGTGGACTCATAGTACTTGTCCATCTCGCTCGACTCATATGTGAGGGTAATGCCCACCGCCGTCAATGCTCCCCCTATCGCGATTGCTACTATGTTAGGGAATTTTATGAGGGTAGTTCCAAATCCTATAATCGCTGTCGCATATCCTGAAATTGTAGTAATATCTCCCCACTTGTCGTAGAATTCTTGGGTTTTAGAGCCAGTATAGAGCCAGTTGAACTTGTCAATCTCCCCATATGTTACATCCCATCTCCACACATGGACCTTTAGATAGTAAATTGTCACTTTGATTTGCTCCTGGCCTGAAGTGGGGATATAACGAAGTACATGTGGTTCTATTCCTGCAGATTGCATAAGGACTGGATTGGGCGTTACTAAAGGTAAATAGTGATCTACCAGAAAAACTTGTTTTTGGTGAATCTCCAGCAGGAGTAGTAATGCATTCGGATTCTCACGCAAGAACCTTGCAAAGAGTTCTTGTACCGTTTTTGAATTCAATGGTGGCAGTTGGGCAGAATGTTTAGAGTACCATACAAGGAACTGTTCATCGAGTGTGCTCTGGTAGTTGTTAAGGGTATTCAACGTACACTGAAACGGCTGTTCTTTGGAGGGAATTTGTAGTGCCGCTGCACTTCCTGCCGTCACTCCAACCATCAGCAGTCCCAACAGGACTGCGAACAACGGCTTCCACCGCATTGAGTTCACCACCCAACGGTTTTTGCAATAATTAATCTACAATTCACGCTTATAAGTTTTACTATCGCTAATAATTACTCAGTTATTATTTCTTACGTTTAGTGTTGATATATTCTAACTTTAGTTTTCCTTTTAGAACCCTTCGAGAGAAACCTGAGTAAAAGAGCTGCATGGGGATGCAACTGGAGAAGTGTAGGGAAGACAAGAAGAACTCAACACTAACACTGTCATTAGACCAATCGTGAGATGCCTCTACGATTCAGTTGTTAGCATCATTAGTGGAATAGGGAGAAAGAAGCTCAGAGAACTATCTTCAGGTTGACCTGGACGATGTTCGGGCTTATGGTGTTGCCGTGGACTGTCTTCTTCCTCCTCTCACCCTTCTCCCTGGGCCTGAATCCGGGTCCCTTGGAGAGGAGTATCTTAACCCTCCTCGGGCCGTGGACGTCGGGCCTCATGGGGAAGCCATCCTTGTCGGTTCCGCCGGTTATCTTAAGCTTGGCATCCTCCGGAATGCTCTCGTCGCCGAATATCTCCCTGAGGTTGAGTCCGAGTTCCTTCGCTGAGATTTCCTCGCCTATGCGCTTTCCTACGAGATTCTCTGCCTCTCCACCGGTTATCTCAACCTGCTTCGCTATACCGGTCTTCGGGTTCGATATAACGAGCTTGAAAGTGGCCATTCCTCCCACCTCCATTCATCAGCGGGATTCATTGGGCTGAGCCCTTTCCCGAGCGGTCTTGAACGGAGCGTTTAAAAACCTTACCGTGAAGCTTAAATATCATGGAGAAAACTCAAGGGCAGGTGATAGTATGGCGAAGGAAAAGACCACACTTCCGCCGACCGGAGCGGGACTGATGAGGTTCTTCGACGAGGACACGAGGGCCATAAAGGTCAGCCCGAAGGGCGTCATAGCGATGACCCTCATACTGGTTGCGGCCGAGTTCCTGTTGCACGCTTTCGGTCCGAGCATCTTTGGCTAAAGGAAGCTCGTTTTCTTCAATCCCCTCGCGTTTAATTCCTCGTCTATTATCCCCCTGACGACCTCCTCAAGCTGTCTCTGAATCAGCGCCTCAACGTCGGCCTTAATCTTGTCTATGTCTCCCCTGAGACCCTCGAGGAGCCTTATGTACTCCCTCGCCATCTCGAGCTGGCCCTCCTGCCTCACAAGCTGTTCCTTGAGGTGCTCGAAGTCGTCCTTCATGACCTGGAACTTTCTCAGTTCGCGCTGGAGCTCGTCGAGCTCCCTCTTGAGGCGGTAGTTTTCCTCCTTGAGCTGTTCTATGAGCTTCTCCTTGGCCTCAAGCTCGGCCATTAGGTTGTTGTACTCCTCCGCTATCTGGTGGAGCCTCTCTATCTCCCTGAGCGGGGGGACCTTCCCATCGCCGAGGATTATGACGTCCGGCCCAACGTTCACGATGTCGTTGGGGGTTATCTTGAGCTTTTTCTCGCTCGTGAAGATGCTCTGCCCCTTTCCAAGGTTCTCGACTTCCTTCATCTTGAGGATGAAGTAGAACTGGTCGCCCTCGACCTCGACGTTTATGTCGGTGACGTAGCCAAGTATCTTGCCGTCGGTGAGGGAGATAACGAACTTGTTTATAAGCTGGTTGGCCCGCGCTTCCTCAGGCATATTCACCACCGCTGGATTTTGTCTCCCGGCATACTTAACCTTTCCGCCAAACCTTTTAAAGGCCCGAAAGAACTTCAGCCCGGTGAGGAGAGATGATAATATTCGCCGGGCGCTCCAACGTTGGTAAGAGCACCCTCATATTCAGGCTCACCGGGAAGAAGGTTAGGCGAGGTAAGAGGCCCGGCGTGACGAGGAAGCCTGTCGAAATCGAGTGGCGAGGGAAGAAAATCGTCGATTTACCGGGCTTCGGCTTCATGAGCGGGCTTCCGAAGCACGTCCAGGAGCGGATAAAGGACGAGATAGTGCACTTCATCGAGGACAACGCCGATAAAATAGAGCTCGCCGTTCTCGTCGTTGACGGCAAGGCCGCTCCCGAGATTATAGAGCGCTGGGAGAAGAGGGGCGAGATTCCGATAGATGTGGAGTTCTACCAGTTCCTCAGAGAACTGGAAATACCTGTTGTAGTGGCGGTCAACAAGGTTGACAAGGTCAAGAACGTCGAGCGGGTCGTTCACTTCCTCGCCGAGAAGTTCGGCGTCCCCTACTCCGAAATTCCCGAGACCTTCGTTCCAATCTCGGCCAAGTTCGGGAAGAACCTCGACGAGCTCAGAAGATTGATGGAAAAGAAAACCCGCTCATAGAATCTCCAGAACGAGGTGGGTGTTGGTTTCCTTCACTCCGTCGAGGGAAGCTATCTCCTCGAGGATTTCGTCGAGCTTGGTCTTGTCGGCCTCGATTATTAAATCAACGTCGCCGGTGACGCGGTAGATTTTCTTTATCTTGAGCCTCCTTATCGCCTCGTAGACCTGCCTCCTCTTGGTCGGCTCTATCTTGACGAAGACGAAGACGTCGCCCTTCTTCTCGCCGAGCAGTTCAAGGGCCTTGTCCGTCAAATCGATAAAGCCCCTGCCGGTCCTTATGTAGCCGAGTTCCTTGAGAACCTTGAGGTGGTTGCTCAAAGCCTGTCTCGTTATTCCGAGCTCCTTCGCAAGCTCGTCCTGAGTCTTCTCGACGGTGTGAACCTCTATGGTCTTCCCATCCTCGTAGAGCTTCCTTAGGAGCTTAACCTGCCTTGGGGTGAGGGTGTTCCTCTCAACCATGAGCCTTCACCTTACCTTTTTTCAATTTGAGTGCGATAAACGTCAAATCTAACTTTTCATTTTCTCACTGGGAGTGATGTATCTTATAAGTTTTTCTAAGTTTCCTGGACTCAAGGTTTTTAACTCCCGGCGGAGACATTAGACCATGAACAAGGCCACGTACACCCGCGACGTCCCGCCCGACAGGCTTGAACTCCTCGCTGAACTCTCGTCCCGTGAGGCGGTTAAGGTCATGGTCATCGGGGGACTCGACGCCGGAAAGAGCACCCTCGTGACGTTTTTGGCCAACGAGCTCCTCAGCCTCGGAAGGAGCGTCGCGGTGGTTGACTCTGATGTCGGCCAGAAGGGTATCCTCCCGCCGGCCACGATAAGCCTCGCCCTTCCGGATGAGAACTTCTCCAGCCTTTCTGAGCTTGAGGGAGTTGCCCACTACTTCATAGGCACGGTTTCACCGGGCCAGTTCACGGGTGAGATGGCCGTTGGGGTGAAGAGGCTCGTTGAGCTGGCCGAGAGGAGCGCTGAAATCGTTCTGATAGACACGACCGGCTTTGTAACAGGGCCGGGTTTCGAGATGAAGCGCCTCAAGGCGGAGCTCGTGAGGCCAGACCTGATAGTCCTCCTCGAGCGGAACGGCGAGCTGGAATCCCTGGTGAGGGCTTTGAGCCCCTACGGCGAGGTCGTCAGGCTGACCGTCAGCGAGAACGCAAAAGCCATTGCGCGGGAGGAGAGGAGGGAGATAAGGTTTGAGAAGTGGAGAACCTACTTCTCCAACGCCAGGCTCGCCGAGTTTAGCCTTTCGGAGGTCGCCTTAACTGGAACTTCGCTCTTCATCGGCCGTCCCCTCGATGAGAGGGAAAAGACCCTCCTCTCGCGGGCCTTCAGGTGGCTCGTTCTGGCCGGCTGGGAAAACGAGGGGCGCTACACGGTCGTCAAGGCCGACGAGGAGAGCTTCCCAAGGGGCTACCGCTCGATTCACGCGGTTGACTTCGAAAGGCTTAGCAACCTGCTCGTGGGTCTCCTCGATGGGGACGGGCTGTGTCTCGGCCTTGGAATCCTCAAGTGGGTGAACTTCAGCGCCGAGACCCTTCAACTGCTCACCCCTCTCGATGAGGAAGCACTTGGAGAAGTTAGGGAACTCCGCTTCGGCAGGATGAGGGTCCTTGAGACCGGCGAGGAACTCGGTCTCCTGAGGAGAGACGAACTTTGAACCCATAAGGTTTTAAAGACTAACCATAACGGTTGGACGGTGGTAGTTTGGAGGCGAGGGCTTTCATCGAAATAACGAGGCCGCACAACTGCGTCCTGGCTGGGGTAGTCGGCCTGCTCGGTTCGATAGTGGCGGTAGGCCACTTCCCGGAGCCGGTAAAGGCGTTGCTCGTCTTCTTAGTGGTCACTCTCGGTTGCTCCGCCGGCAACACGATAAACGACTACTTCGATTACGAGATAGACAGGATAAACCGTCCCGAGAGACCCCTGCCGAGGGGCGCGATGAGCCGGAGGGTTGCTTTCTGGTACGCGATGGTTCTCTTCGCCATTGGCCTAATCCTTGCCTCCCTGATAAACGTCTACGCCTTCCTGCTGGCGGTCCTGGCTTACACCGCGATGTTCCTCTACGCTTGGAAGCTAAAGCCACTCCCCTTCGTCGGCAACCTCGTCGTCGCCGGCCTTACCGGCGCCACACCGCTCTACGGCGCGATAGCTGTCGGGAAGATAGGCCTCGCCGGTTATCTGGCCCTGTGTGCGTTCCTCGTTAACGTCGCGAGGGAGGTAATAAAGGACATAGAGGATGTGGAAGGCGACCTCGCCAAGGGCGCGAGGACCCTTCCGATAGTCATCGGGAAGAAGAAATCCGCCTACGTGGGGGCGTTCTTCGCTGTCCTGACGGTTATCGCGTCATTCCTGCCGATTAAGGCCGGCGTCGGTCTCAGCTACCTTGCAATGGTTCCTGTCGATGCCATAATCCTATACTCGGCATTCCTAATCCTCCGCTCGCAGGACAGGGAAACCGCCCACCGCTCGCAAAAACTGCTCAAAATAAGCATATTCCTTGCCGTTATGGCCTTCATGATAGCTTCGCTCGTGAGGTGATGGATATGGAGTTTAAGGACGAGATAATTAAAGAGCTTGAAAACGATGAGCTCTGGACCGTTTTGACGTTCAAGACCCCGCACGGCCCGTCTAAAACGTTAAACGAACTCGCCAGGGTCGTTGAGGAGGCCGGCTGGAAGGTGACATTCAAGGCCAACTGGTGGACCGCCGACATACCCTACGGCCTCATAAGGCTCGACCTCCAGAAGGACGGGAGGGAGAAGATTCTCCTGGGCAGGTGGATACTCGGGAAGGACTGCGAGCTGATTAGGGTTGAGAGCCTTGACCTCGAGCGCGGAAAGGACGAGTTCTTCCGCATGGTGGACAGCATAACGTCGACGCTGATACACGACCCCGTGATAAGGACGATGCGCGAGCAGTACTGACGGCATTTATTTTTGATTTTTCTGGAAATTTTGGGAGAAAGAAAGGTTTACAGGGGCTCGTAGAAGCCTATCTCCGGCTCGTAGATTTCTCCATCGGCTAAGAGCTGGCTTATGGCTTCTTCAATGATTTCCTCGTCGAACTCCTTGGAGAGCTTCTTGACTATGAACTTGTGCGACAGGGCTTTGCCCTTCTCGCGGAGGAGGTTCATGACCGCTTCCTTAGCCTTCTCGAGCTCGGGGTTGACCGGCGTCTCTTCGGCCTCTTTGGTCGTTTCTTCCTCGATTAGCTCTTCTTCAAGGGCCCTCTGCTCAAGCATCATCGTGTATAGCTCGTCTATCGTCTGGAGTAGCTCCTCGTCAACGCCCTTGTTCTTGGCTATGACCTTGGCCTTGGCCGTTATGCCGTAGCGGTCGTAGATTTCGAAGGCTATCTTCGCCTTCTCGGCGTGCTCGACCTTGTCGCGGAGCGTTTCAAAGCGGTGGAGTATCCAGAAGTTCGGGCTCACCTTCGCAACTCCCTCGACGAGTATCTGCTTGTCGTCGCGCCATTCAGCCACTTTTCCGATTATCTGGACTATGTCTCCTTTCTTCACGAGCCTTATGAAGCGCGTGTCGTCTCTAAAGCCGAGAACCCAGATGGTTCCGGTTCCGTCGTCAATCTGGAACTTGCCGTAGGTCTCGTCGTCGCTTATCACCGGCTCCCTGACGACAGTGGCAACGACCTTGACGCGGTAGACCTTTCTGGCGTCGCGCGTTATGAGGTAGTTGGGCTCGAAATCACCTTCGCTCCTGACGTAGTAGCCGTCGAGGATGTCCTTGATGTAGACCCTGCTCGCTGGAAGGCGCTTCTTCATAGCTCCTCACCTCCGAAGAAGCTGATGACGTTCTCAACCTTCGGGAGCACTTTCCTCTCGAGCTCCCTTATCTCCTCCAGGGCCTCCAAATCGGCGTCGCTGAAGTCCTGTATGACCTCGCCGAAGATGTGGACGCTCTCCTCGCTCCTTATGACCCTGCCGATGACCCTGACGACCTGGCCGTTCTCGGGGAGGACGTTCTCCTCGCTCTCGACGAGTATAACTCCAGTCCCGTCGTCGAGCCAGAAGGTGTAGTCAAGCTTGTCAACCTTGAAGGCCTTGCCTATCAGGGAAACCCTCGTATCGTCTTCCCTAATCTCGGCAATCTTCCTCTCGACGGCGGGCTTTCTCCGTCTGAACCTCATCTCCTCCATTTCACTCACCACCGAAGGCCCTCAAAACTTCCCTCAGCTCCCTTCTCGCGAGCTCTATCTCGCGCCTCTCATCAACGTCTTCCCATGTTCTGGCCTTGAGGAGCGTTCCGAGGAACTTGTCCTCCGTGACGTTGCCCCTGACGATTATCTCCCGGCCGAGGAGCGGGTAGTAGGTCTCCTCCGCTAGCTTTCTACCGGCTTCCCTGAGGGTCAGGCCCTCATCTATGAGCTTCCTGAGCCTCTCGTCTATCTCTTCTGGACTTTCGCCGAGCAACTCGCTGGCATCGTCGCCGAAGAGCGTGACCCTGATGTAGCCTGTTGAGTCGTCCAGGCCAAAGTCGAGGACGACCATCTTCACCGGCTTCACCGGGCCGTGCTCGGGGCAGACCCAGCTCTCGCTCGCTGGGTCGTAGTCAACCTTCCTCCTGCACTCTGGGCAGGAATCGTAGGTTATGACGCGGTAAAGCCTCGCTATCGTTCCCCTGAGCTCGACGAAGCGCTCGCTTCCTTCGAGGTCCTTAATCTTCATCCTCCTGTAATTGTAGGTTCTGACCTCCTCGATGGGAGGTATCTCCTCTACACGCGGGTCCTCCGGGTCCTTGATGATTCTCGTGCGGTAATTGGCGTGGAGCTCTATCCCGCGCATTCCCTCCTTGACGAGGGGGTCTATGACCTTGATGACGTCGCCCGGGTTGAGCTCGTCGTAGTACTTGCTAACGAAGTTGTCCCAGAGGACGAGCCTCGCCTGGCCCGTGGAGTCGTACACGATGACGTTCGCCACCCTTCCGGTCGAGCCGTCCCTCTTCTGATACTCCCTCGGAGGGAACTTCCTGAGAACCCTCGCGACGATGTTCACGTTGCTCATTCCCGGGACGAGGTCAGCTATGTGGAGGAGCTCCTCGCCCTCCTCGAGCTTGACGCCGAGCTCTTCGGCCAGCATTACGGCCGCGGCGTGCTCGGAAATCCCGTGGGTTTTAGCCAGCTCGGCAATCCTCTCCTCGATTTCCTCCTTTGAGAGGCCCCGATGTCGGATGATTCGATTGATTATCTGCTCCTTTGTAAGGCCTACCATAGCACTCACCTTGATGGTAATCCGTTTTTGGAGTATTTAAACTTTTCCCTCCTAACTTCTTTTGGCGAGAAGGGGCATTATTTCTGTGCTATCGAAGAAAAAGGATAACTGGGAGCTCAAGAAGTTCCATCGCTTTCGGAGCTGTCTCTCTCTGGTTCAGTATTCTCGTCCCCGGCCTTGCCCTCGAGCTTCGCTATGAGGTCGCTGTACTCCGCGTGGACGACCTTCTTGAAGGCCTCTTTGATTATTGTCGGGTCGTTCTCGGGGAAGCCGTAGAGCTCCGCGAACTTCTGGGTCGTCCCGAGGAGCTTCGTCCTCTCGTAGGGCTCGGCGTAGATTAGACCCATCTCCGTCAGCTTCCTTATGTGCTCGTAGGCCTGACTTCCGCGGAGCTTTATGATTTTGCTCTGCTCTATCGGCTGGAGGTAAGCTATAAGCGCGAGGGTCTTCAGCTCGCCGGTCCTCAGGTCGGGTCTCGGCATGAGGTGGATAACCCTCTGACTGTACTCCTGCTTGACCTGCATGACGTACTTATCGCCCAGAACCTTGACGACCTCTATGGCGCTCTTTCTCTCCACGTACTCAGCCGCTATGAGCTCGATGAGCTTTTCGAGGTAGTCTAGGGATTTTATCCCGAGGGCCTTTGAAAGTTCCTTGACGCTGAGCGGTCTTCCCGAAACGAAGAGGGCCGCCTCAACGAGGGCCTTGTCCTCCAACAGTCCCATGGTTCACACCTGTCGGAGGTCTTGTCGAAGTTGGTTATTAAACTTCCGTCATTCCCCCGCAAAAATCCGCTTCAGCATGGATAGTTCCTTTGGATTCCAGGCTCCTTCTTCTATGAAAACGAGAAGGAGAGCTCTGTTTACAAGTGCCATGTCTCGGAGCGTCGCGAGGAATTTGAGAACCGGCTGGAGGCCGTTATAGGTTACGAGGAACTCCACACCGTCAATGACAACAACCCCCGTAACGTCCTGGGCAGAGGCCTCGCGCAGGTATCTGCTTACTATTTCGCTCATCCTCGCGAGGTTCGTGGGGTGGATTCTCATATCTCCCGTCACAGCGGTTAGCATGTATCCGGTCCAAGCAGGAAATGTGTTTGGCTCCCTTAGAAACGCGAGGACGGGATAATCCTTAAGGTGGGTAACAACTCTCTCGTAGTCCCTCCTCGTTAGCAACCGGACACCCGGTTTGACTTCAACGGCAGGTTTGCTCCCAATGAACCTCTCCGAGAGCACCATCTTGGCCATTAGGTAAGCAGATAGTACCGTCAGGAAAGCTCCGAGTGCAAAACCTATTGGCGCGAACCACTGAACGTCCCTGAGGACGGGGTAGTCCATTTCGTGGAGCCCAAAGAGCGCCAAGGCGATTCCAGCCCTTCTCGCCGTTGGGAAGTCGGCCTCAGCTGAGGCTATAGTGACCCCCGCGAGAAAGACGTAGAATGCCGAAATCCCGTAGGACACGCCAACTCGTGACTCCCAGCCGCTACCCAATAAAAGGCTGTAGATGGTCCCGACGATTGGAGGGAGGGCCCAAATCCAGGGTCGCTTGAGTGAGACCTGGCCCTCTTCGATTAGGAACAGCAGGGAGCCGTAGAAGAGAACGGCGGAGAAGAGGGCATAGAAAACCGCGACGAGCGTTTCCATATCGAGGGTGTCCATGAGTACGACGACCGCTGACACAAGCCATGCGATGGCGAGGTAAATTGGGGAACGTCTCCCTGAATGTAGGTACGCTTTTAAGAGGAACGCCGCCACGGCAACCTTTGCAAAGAGGCTCAAGAGCTGGCCTGCAATCAGCATAACACCCATTGCAACCACTCTAATATCTTTGAGATGTTGCTGTTATAACCTTTTTCCCCATTATTACTCAGTATTGTCCAACTATGCTCTATCTAAGTATGATGCACAAGGTTAGTTGTATAAACACCACTGTACGCAAGCGAAAAGTTTTTATAGTTAATAGTACGAAGGGATTCCGATAACAATGAGCGGCACCACCACCCGCCTCGGTCTCAATGGTGCCCTTCCCCTTCTTCTCATTGCCATAGACATTATTCTCATCATTATTCTCTGAAGTGGCGGCTCTTTTTTTGTCGCCCGCAAAAGTCCTGGAGGTGTTCTCCATGAAGCCCTTTGGTGGTTTCGGTTGGGATGGGTCCGTCTGGAACGCCCTTGAAAACTCCCCCGGCTGGCTGACCGTTGTTCTCAGAACGCCAGTTGGGCCAAGAGAAGTTGAGAGTTTCGTGGAGGAAGAGCTCAGGAGGCACGGCTGGAGCGTGGACTTCAAGGCCAACTGGTGGGCGTTTGGCTACGGCGTCGCCCTGTTCGAGACCTTCAGGCACGGCAAGAGGAGGAGTGTCGTCGTCAAGTGGGTCTCCGGTGGAAGGGACGAGGTGCTGAAGGTCGAGCCCCTCGACGAGGAAACTGGCCGGTGCGAGCTCTTCTCGATGGTCGAGATGGTGAGCGACGGCCTGATGAACGACCCAGTGCTTAGGAACATGATGGGGAGGTACTGACTCAATGACGCCCCGCCGTACCAACCTTTCGATTTCCTGCCTTCTTCTCGGGGTCTCTGCTATAGCCGTCATTATTGGGATTATTATTCTCTGAAAACCCGGCCAAGCCGGGAAACGGAGGTGTTTCTGCGGTGGTCTCTATGCGCGGTGCAAAGGCCCTCGTGAGGGCTCTGGAAAGGGAGGGTGTGAGGAACACCTTCGGCATAATCGGGGGAAGCATAATGCCAGTCTTCGACGAGTTCCTTGACAGCGGACTAAGGCACATAACGATGCGCCACGAGCAGGGGGCGGCGCACGCGGCGGACGGCTACGCGAGGGTTTCCGGCAGGCCCGGTGTCGCCATAACGACTTCCGGGCCCGGCGCGACCAACCTCGTGACCGGAATAGCGACGGCCTACATGGACTCCTCCCCGATAGTTGCCATAACCGGGCAGGTGCCGACGTACATGGTGGGCAAGATGGCCTTCCAGGAGACCGACATCATAGGCGTCACGAAGTCGATAACCAAGTGGAACTACCAGATACGGAAGCCGGATGAGGTTCCCAGGGCCGTTAAGATGGCCTTCAGGATAGCGACTCTGCCGAGGACGGGGCCGGTTCTGCTGGACTTCCCCAAGGACGCCCAGACCGGTGAGGCGGAGATGGACTTTGACGTTGACGTTGAGCAGCTCATCACTCCCTTCCGCCCACCGAAGCTCGATGCCTGTCCTGAGGAGGTTAAGAAGGCCGTCGACATGATCCTCTCCGCTGAGAGACCGGTCTTCATAGTCGGCGGAGGTGTCGTTGCCAGCGGTGCCGGCGATGAGGTTCTCGCGATAGCGGAGTACCTGCTTATTCCAATAATGGCGACGTTCATGGGCAAGGGTGCTGTTCCGGAGAACCACCCGCTCTACGTCGGCAACCTGGGGATGCACGGTAAGGTTGCCGCCAACAAGCTTCTGCCCGAGACGGATCTCATAATAGCGGTTGGAATGCGCTGGAGCGACAGGACGGTGAGCGAGTTCGAGAACTTTGCGCCCGAGGCCAAGATAATCCACATCGACATAGACCCGAAGGAGGTTGGAAAGAACGTCAAGGTTGACCTCGGGATAATCGGTGATGCGAAGCGGGTTCTGGCTTCAATAAGGCGTGAGATAATGAGACGCGTTCAGAAAAGAGAGGACTGGCCGTGGCTTAGGAAGGTCAGGGAGTTCAAGGAGCGCTACCGGGAGGAGATCCCGGAGATCGATGGAAACTACCTCAGGCCCCCGGAGATACTGAGGGAGCTCAGGAAGCTCCTGCCAGCTGATGCGATAGTTGCAACCGAGGTCGGCCAGAACCAGATGTGGGTTGCCCTCTACTTCCCGATACTGAAGCCCCGGACGTTCGTTACGTCGGGCGGGCTGGGAACGATGGGCTTCGGCTTCCCGGCGGCTATAGGGGCCAAGGTCGCGAAGCCCGACAGGGTGGTCATCGACATAGCCGGCGACGGGAGCTTCATGATGTCCGAGAGGGAACTGGCCACGGCCGTGAGCGAGAAGATACCCGTGATAGTTCTCATCCTCAACAACTCCTCCCTCGGCATGGTGGCCCAGTGGCAGAGGATGTTCTTCAGGAGGCGCTACGTCGGGACGTACATACGGAACCCTGACTTCGACAAACTGGCAAGGGTCTACGGGGCCAACGGCTTCCGCGCCGAGACGATGGACGAGCTGATCAAAGCCGTGAGGGAGGGCATGAGCTCGGACGTCCCGACTGTGATCGACGTTCCTATCCACCCGGAGGACGACGTTCTGCCGATGGTTCCGCCGGGGGAGCACATAACGAAGGTCGTAACGAGGTATTGAGGTGGTGAAAATGGTGAAGGTGTACTACGACGATGAGGTAAGCATGGACGTTTTGAAGGACAAGACGGTTGCCGTCATAGGCTACGGCAACCAGGGAGAGGCGCAGGCGAAGAACATGAGGGATTCGGGGGTGCACGTGATCCTCGGCCTCAGGCCGAACGGGAGCTCGTGGAAGAGGGCCGAAAAGGACGGCTTCGAGGTCTATCCCATAGAGGAGGCCGTCAAGAAGGCCGACGTCGTGCACATTCTCATCCCGGATCTGGTTCAGCCCGAAGTTTACAGAAAGCAGATAGAGCCGTACCTCAGGGAGGGACAGGCCCTCGGGTTCTCACACGGCTTCAACATCCACTTCAAGCAGATAGTCCCGCCCGAGTACGTTGACGTCGTGATGGTGGCTCCCAAGAGCCCCGGGAGGCGCGTCAGAGAGGTCTACCTGGAGGGCTTCGGCGTTCCGTCCCTCATAGCGGTCTACCAGGACTACACGGGAAAGGCCAAAGAGCTGGCCCTCGCGATGGCCAAGGCCATAGGCTCGACTAGGGCGGGCGTCATAGAGACGACCTTCAAGGACGAGACCGAGAGCGACCTCATCGGGGAGCAGCTCGTCCTCGTCGGCGGCCTAATCGAGCTCATCAAGAAGGGCTTTGAGGTCCTTGTGGAGCTCGGCTACCCGCCGGAGCTGGCCTACTTCGAGGCCTGCAACGAGGCGAAGCTCATAATGGATCTCATCTACGAGAAGGGCTTCACGGGAATGCTGAGGGCCGTCTCCGACACGGCGAAGTACGGCGGGCTGACGGTCGGCCCGAAGGTGATAGACGAGCACGTCAAGGAGAACATGAGGCGCTACGCCGAGAGGGTCAGGAGCGGCGAATTCGCAAGGGAGTGGATAGCCAAGGCGGACAACGCCCGGGAGGTCCTTGCGGAGCTGATGAAGCCGATTGAGGAGCACGAGATTGAGAGGGTCGGACGGTTCATAAGGAAGATGTCGGGCCTCGAGCCCTGACTTCCTTTTTTGGAGGTGGGGCAATGAAGGTGGACGTTTTCGACACGACGCTCAGGGACGGCGAGCAGACGCCGGGCGTGAGTTTGACCGTTGAGGAGAAGGTGGAGATAGCGAAGCAGCTCGCGAGGCTCAACGTCGATGTAATCGAGGCCGGCTTTCCGGTCGCGTCGCCGGGAGAGTTCGAGGCCGTCAGGAGGATAGCGGAGACCGTCACAGGCCCCGTCATAGCGGCCCTCGCGCGGGCCGTTGAGGGCGACATACGGAAGGCCGGCGAGGCACTCTCAAACGCGGAGCGCTCGAGGATTCACACCTTCATAGCGACCTCCCCGGTTCACATGAAGTACAAGCTCCGCAAGAGCCCGGAGGAGGTTAAGAAACTGGCCGTTAAAGCCGTGGAGCTGGCCTCCCAGCTCGCCGACGAGGTGGAGTTCTCGGCCGAAGACGCGACGAGGAGCGACCCGGACTTCCTCGTGGAGGTTTACGAGGCCGTCATAGATGCCGGTGCGACGGTGATAAACGTCCCCGACACGGTCGGCTACACCACCCCCGAGGAGTTCTACGGGCTGATAAAGCACCTCAAGAAGAACCTGAGCCTGAGGGGCGTCAAGATAAGCGTCCACTGCCACGACGACCTCGGTTTAGCGGTTGCAAACTCGCTCTCAGCGGTAAGGGCCGGGGCCGAGCAGGTGGAGGTGACCGTAAACGGGATAGGTGAGAGGGCCGGGAACGCCGCTCTGGAGGAGGTCGTGGTTGCCCTCGACACGAGGAGGGACTTTTACAAAGCGGAGACCGGGATAAACCTCTCCGAGATAGCGAGGACGAGCCGGCTCGTCGCCCACCTGACCGGGATAGAGGTGCCTCCGAACAAGGCGGTCGTCGGGGCCAACGCGTTCGCCCACGAGTCGGGAATCCATCAGGATGGCGTCCTCAAGGAGAGGACGACCTACGAGATAATAGACCCGAAGAGGCTCGGCTTCTCCGGCAGCAGGATAGTTTTGGGCAAGCACTCCGGCAGACACGCCTTCAGGGAGAAGCTGAGGGAGCTCGGCTACGAGCTGAGCGAGGAGGAGCTTGATCGGGCCTTCGCGAGGTTCAAGGAGATAGCCGACAGGAAGAAGAGCCTAACCGAGCTCGACATTGAGGCGCTGCTGTACGAGCTCGAGGAGCCAACGTACCGCGTCGAGATGGTGCACGTGACGGCCACCAAGGGCCTCTCAACGGCCGCTGTGAAGGTTCTCGACGGCGGGGAGCGGGTCGAGGTGTCACACTCCTTCAACGGGCCTGTCGATGCCCTCTTCTCGGCCATAAACCGCGTCCTTGGAATAGATGCCAGGCTCGTGGAGTACCGCGTTAGTTCGGTCGGCTCGGGGAGGGATGCGCTCGGGGAGGTCCTCGTCAGGGTCGAGAAGGACGGAAAGGTGCTCGTCGGGCGCGGCCTCAGCACGGACATCCTCGAGGCGAGCGCTCAGGCTTACCTCAACGCCGTAACGAGGTGATGCGAATGGGAATGACTATGGCTGAAAAGATACTCGCCAAGCACGCCGGAAGGGAGGAGGTAAAGCCCGGGGAAATTGTCATGGCGAAGCTCGACTTCATGCTCGGGAACGACGTGACGGCGCCGCTCGCCATAAAGAAGTTCAGGGAGCTCTCCGACAGGGTCTTCGACCCGGAGAGGATAGCGATAGTGCTCGACCACTTCACCCCGAACAAGGACATAAAGGCCGCGGAGCAGTGCAAGTTCTCCCGTGAGTTCGCCAGGGAGCAGGGGATAAAGTGGTTCTTCGAGGGGGGAAACGTCGGCGTCGAGCACTGCCTCCTGCCGGAGCTCGGCCTCGTCCTCCCAGGGGAGCTGATAATCGGCGCCGATTCTCACACCTGCACCTACGGGGCGCTGGGCGCCTTCGCCACGGGAGTGGGGAGCACGGATCTGGCGGTTGCGATGGCCACCGGCGAGGCGTGGTTCCGCGTACCGGAGACGGTTAAGTTCGTCTACACGGGCGAGCCCGGCCGGTGGATCACGGGGAAGGACCTGATCCTCCACACGATAGGAGACATAGGTGTGAACGGGGCGCTCTACAAGGCCATGGAGTTCAGCGGAGAGGTCATCGAGGGGCTCTCCGTGGAGGGGAGGATGACGATGGCAAACATGGCGATTGAGGCCGGGGCGAAGACCGGCCTGATAGAGCCCGACAAAAAGACGCTCGACTACGTGAAGGAGCGCGCCCAGAGGGACTTCGAGCCGGTGAAGGGCGACGAGGACGCGAAGTACGCGAAGGTCATAGAGTACGACGTCACGGAGCTTGAGCCGCTGGCGGCATTTCCCCACCTGCCCGAGAACACCGTGCCGGTCAGCAGGGCCTCAAAGATGAACATCAAAATCGACCAGGTCTTCATAGGCTCGTGCACGAACGGCCGCTACGAGGATTTGAAGATGGCGGCTGAGGTCCTCGAGGGGCAGAGGGTGGCCGAGTGGGTCAGGCTCATCGTGATTCCGTGCTCGAGGAGCGTCTACCTCAGAGCGATGAAGGAGGGCCTCCTCGAGGTCTTCCACGAGGCCGGGGCTGTAATAGGGCCGCCGACCTGCGGGCCGTGCCTCGGCGGCCACATGGGGATCCTTGCGAGCGGGGAGAGGGCAGTCTCGACCTCCAACAGGAACTTCGTCGGCAGGATGGGGCACCCGGAGAGCGAGGTTTACCTGGCCAACCCCTACGTTGCCGCTGCCTCTGCCGTTCTCGGAAGGATAGCCTCTCCCGAGGAGGTGGTAAAATGAAGGTTCGCGGGAGGGCGTGGAAGTACGGCGACCACGTCGACACGGACGTCATAATCCCTGCGCGCTACCTCAACACGTCCGAGCCGGCCGAGCTGGCGAAGCACGTTCTCGAGGACCTCGACCCCGAGTTCAGGTTCAGGATGAAGCCGGGGGACATGATAGTTGCCGGGGAGAACTTCGGCTCCGGGAGCTCGAGGGAGCACGCCCCGCTCGCCATAAAGGCGGCTGGTGTTTCCTGCGTGATAGCGAAGAGCTTCGCGCGCATCTTCTACCGCAACGCCATCAACATCGGCCTGCCGATACTCGAGGCGCCCGAGGCAGTTGATGCGATAGAGACCGGCGACGAGCTCGAGGTGGACTTCTCGACCGGCGAGATAAGGAACCTGACGAAGAACGAGGTCTACCGCGCGAACCCGTTCCCGGACTTCGTGATGGAGATAATAAGCGCGGGCGGCCTCGTGGAGTACACGAAGAGGAGGCTTGCGAAATGAGGATAGCGGTCGTTCCGGGCGACGGGATTGGAAAGGAGGTTGTCGCGGAGGGCCTCAAGGTCCTCGGGAAGGTCGAGGAGCTGTTCAACGTGTCGTTTGACTTCGAGGAGTTTCCCTTCGGCGCCGAGCACTACCTCAAAACCGGCGAGACGCTCCCGGACTGGGCGGTCGAGGAGCTCGGCAGGTTCGATGCCATCTACTTCGGCGCGATAGGCGACCCCCGCGTCAAACCCGGCGTCCTCGAGCACGGAATACTCCTGAGGCTCCGCTTCTCCCTCGACCTCTACGTGAACCTCAGGCCCGTGAAGCTCTACCACCCGAGGCTGACGCCGCTGAAGGGGAAGGAGAGGATAGACATGGTCTTCGTCAGGGAGAACACCGAGGGCCTCTACGCCGGCTCCGGCGGCTTCCTCAGGAAGGGGACGCCGAACGAAGTTGCCGTGCAGGAGATGATAAACACGCGCCACGGCGTCGAGAGGGCGATAAGGTTCGCCTTCGAGTACGCGGTGAAGACGGGCCGGAAGAAGGTCACGCTCGTGGACAAGGCCAACGTCCTCACGTACGCCCACGACCTCTGGGAGAGGGTCTTTGCGGAGGTCTCGAGGGAGTACGCTGACATCGAGACCGATCACTACTACGTCGATGCCATGGCGATGAAGATGGTCCGCTCCCCGGAGGTCTTTGAGGTAGTCGTCACACCAAACATGTTCGGGGACATCCTGACGGACCTCGGTGCGGAGATAGTCGGCGGACTCGGACTGGCCGCCTCGGCCAACGTCAACCCAGAGGGGACGGGAATGTTCGAGCCGGTTCATGGCTCGGCTCCCGACATAGCCGGGAAGGGGATAGCCAACCCGCTCGCGGCGATCCTAACGGCATCGCTGATGCTCGAGCACCTCGGCCTGGGGGATGCCGCGAACGCAGTAGAGAAGGCCGTTGAGAAAGTCATAGCGGAGAACAGGGTAACGCCGGACCTCGGTGGAAACCTGAGCACCTCCCAGGTGGGTGATGCCGTCGTGGAGGCCCTCGAGGTGGTTGTATGAGGGTTGAGCTCTACGACACGACGCTGAGGGACGGCTCTCAGATGGAGGGAATAAGCTTCTCGCTGGAGGACAAGCTCAGGATAACGGAGAAGCTCGACGAGTTCGGGATCCACTACATAGAGGGCGGCTGGCCCGGCTCGAACCCGAAGGACATCGAGTACTTCCGGGCCGTTGGAGATTTGAGCCTTGAGAACGCGAGGATAGCGGCATTTGGAAGCACGAGGCGGCCGAGGCTCAGGCCAGAGGACGATCTGAACCTCAACGCCCTCGTCGACTCCGGGGCAGAGATTGCGACGATATTCGGCAAGAGCTGGGACCTGCACGTCAGGGACGCCCTGAGGACGACCCTCGAGAACAACCTCGAGATGATAGCGGACTCAATCGAGTACCTCCGGGAGCACGGCATGCGCGTTTTCTACGACGCGGAGCACTTCTTCGACGGCCTCAGGGCCAACGAGGAGTACGCACTGGCGACGGTGAAAGCTGCGGACGAGGCGGGGGCCGAGAGAATCATCCTGGCTGATACCAACGGCGGCTCGCTCCCCTCGTGGATAAGGCACGGCTTTGAGCTCGTTAAGGAGGTGGTGAAGGCCCCCCTCGGCATACACGCCCACAACGACTCGGAGCTCGCCGTCGCGAACTCGCTCACCGCCTTCGAGGCCGGGGCCGTTCAGATACAGGGGACGGTAAACGGCATGGGGGAGCGCTGTGGCAACGCGAACCTCGTCTCGATAATCCCTGCCCTCGAGCTCAAGTACGGCGTCGAGGCCGTTGGAGAGGAGAGGCTGAGGAGGCTGAAGGAACTGGCCCACTTCGTCGCCGAGCTGGCGAACATGGAGATCCCGAGGAACCAGCCCTACGTCGGGGAGAGCGCCTTCGCCCACAAGGGCGGCGTCCACGTTTCAGCTGTGCTTAAGAACCCCGAGACGTACGAGCACATAAACCCCGAGCTAGTCGGCAACAGGAGGAAGGTTGTCGTTTCGGAGCTCTCCGGGAGGAGCAACCTCATCTACAAGGCCAGGGAGCTCGGCATTGAGCTCGACGAGAACGACCCAGCCCTCCCCGAGGTTGTCAGGCTTATAAAGGAGCTCGAGTTCAGGGGGTACCACTTCGAGGCGGCCGAGGCGTCCCTTGAGCTGCTGATAGAGAAGGTGCGCGGTAACTACAGGCCCTTCTTCGAGCTCGAGCGCGCGAGGATTATAACGGAGATACTCCCCGGGGGGAGCCCCATCTCCGAGGCAACCGTCGTGGTGAGGGTCGGGGACGAAAGGGTTCACACCGTTGCCGAGGGCAACGGTCCGGTAAACGCCTTAGACCTGGCCCTTAGGAGGGCCCTGACGGAGTTCTATCCCGAACTGAGGGAGATAGAGCTGGTTGACTACAAGGTCCGCGTCCTCGGGAGCGAGAAGGGCACGGCGGCGAAGGTCCGCGTCCTCATCCGCACCGGGGACGGAATGAAGAGCTGGGGAACGGTTGGAGCCTCGACGAACATAATCGAGGCGAGCCTGAAGGCGATAACCGACGGCATGGAGTACTGGCTTATGAAGGAGTGTGATGGGAATGAGAAGCGATGTGGTAAAGCGGGGAGTTGAGAGGGCACCGCACAGGTCCCTCTTCAAGGCCATGGGGCTTACGGATGAGGAACTGGAGAGACCGCTCATAGGCATGGCGAACTCCTTCAACGAGGTCATCCCTGGACACATACACCTCAGGGAGATAACGGAGGCCGTGAAGGCCGGCGTCAGGATGGCGGGGGGAACACCCCTGGAGTTCGGCGTGATGGGAATCTGCGACGGCATAGCCATGAACCACTCCGGCATGAAGTACTCGCTCCCCTCAAGGGAGCTCATAGCGGACACTGTTGAGACGATGGCCAGAGCCTACAACTTCGACGGCCTCGTCCTCGTTGCCTCCTGCGACAAGATAATCCCTGGGATGCTCATGGCCATGGCGCGCCTCGACATTCCGGCAGTCTTCGTCTCCGGCGGTGCGATGCTGCCGGGCAGATACAAAGGCCAGTACGTGGACATAAAAACGGTCTTCGAGGCCGTCGGGGCAGTGAAGGCGGGAAAGATGAGCGAGGCCGAGCTTCACCTTCTCGAGGAGCTCGCGAGTCCCGGCTGCGGCTCCTGCGCCGGCATGTTCACGGCCAACACCATGAACGCCCTAAGCGAGGCCCTCGGCGTCTCCCTGCCGTGGAACGGGACGGCTCCGGCAGTTTACGCCCACAGGCGGAGGATAGCGAAGAGGACAGGGATGGCGGTGATGGAGCTCGTGAAGAACGACGTCAGGCCGAGCAGGATACTCACGAAGGAGGCCTTTGAGGACGCGATAGCGGTGGACATGGCCCTCGGGGGCTCGACCAACACGGTGCTCCACCTCATGGCGATAGCGAGGGAGGCCGGGGTTGACCTGAGCCTCGACGACTTCGACAGGATAAGCGAGGTAACTCCAAACCTCGTCAAGCTGAGCCCCTCCGGAGACCACTACGTCCTCGACCTCTACGAGGCCGGCGGAGTCCTCGGCGTCATGAAGCGCCTCTCGGAGCTCGGCCTCATCCACGAGGAGAGGCTTACGGTGGCGATGAAGACCGTCGGCGAGCTCCTCAAGGATGCCTTCGTGTCGAGGCCCGAGGTGATAAGGCCTGTGGAGGAGCCATACTCCAGGCGTGGGGGCCTGATGATACTCCGTGGAACGCTCGCCCCGGAGGGGGCCGTTCTAAAGGTCTCGGCCGTCTCGGGTGTGGAGAGCTTCGAGGGCACCGCGAAGGTCTTCGAGAGCGAGGAAGAGGCCACAAAGGCGATACTCACCGGGGGGATAGAGAGGGGCGACGTCGTGGTAATCCGCTACGAGGGGCCCAAAGGCGGCCCGGGAATGAGGGAGATGCTGACCCCAACGTCCGCCATAGCCGGCATGGGGCTCGATAAGGACGTCGCCCTCGTCACGGACGGCCGCTTCTCCGGCGCCACGAGGGGCCTCTCGGTGGGCCACGTCTGTCCGGAGGCGGCCGACGGCGGCCCGATAGCCCTCGTGGAGGACGGGGACAGGATAAGGATTGACGTCAAAGCGAAGAGGATAGACCTCCTCGTGCCGGAGGAGGAGCTCGAGGAAAGGAGGAAGAGGTGGAGACCGAAGGAGAAAGTCCTAACGGGCTACCTCGCGAGGTACGCGAGGATTGTGGGGCCGGCCAGCGAGGGTGCGGTGCTCAGACCGCAAAATTTATAAACCCGCCACGACAGGTATGAATCGGCACGGCGGCCATAGCGGCGGGGTTACACCCGGTCTCGTTTCGACCCCGGAAGTTAAGCCCGCCTGCGTTCCCGGGTGTACTGCCCTCCGAGAGGGGGCGGGAAACCGGGAACGCCGCCGGCCACTATCACGCGCCCGGGTGGTGTAGCCCGGCCCATCATACGGGACTGTCACTCCCGTGACCCGGGTTCAAATCCCGGCCCGGGCGCCAAAGAACCTTTTCCCGGAAACGTTTCACCAAAGTGAGCATGCTTTTTTGAAGGACAGTTTTTGAGTGGATTCCTTTGTGAGTCTCTCTTTTGGGGATAGATTCCTCTAAGAACCCCTCCAAAAGGGTTCGAGTCTTTCACGCCCCTCCAGAGCGTGGGAAAATGGGAAAAAGCTCAGTCCACGAAGGCCAAACCGTTCCACAGCTCCCTTATCTCGCGTGTCGCGTCGGGGTAGAGCCTCTTGAAGGTTATCCTCCAGTAGCCGTTCCCCAAGTCCTCTATGTCCTCGATGTGAATTTTAAGGCCGAGCCTCTCGAAGTGGCTCACCATTCTGTGGGCGGTGCTCACGTTCTTCACCCTCACCCTGAAGGTCTCCTCGACGTCGTGGCCCTGCGATACCTCTTCGATGCTCTCAACGAGGGGCTTTAGGAGGGCCTCGCCGAGGGCCTTCGCGTAGTTCTCAAAGTCCTCGCCCCTAACCCTCCGCTCGGCTATGTAGAAGGCGAGCCGGCTTATTCTTCCCATGAAGTAGCCACCGGGCAAGTCGAAGAAGATTCTGGAGCCTATCCTTATGTCGTTGATGTTCGCGTAGGGCGTCACGTACTTCGCTATTCTCTTCATGTCCGGCGTCTTCATGACGACGCCTTCCCGCTTCTCCTCGCTGAGCCTATCAACAAGCTCCCTCAGTTCGTCGATTCTTGAGCGGTCGTAGAGGCCGAAGACCCCAACCTGCGGAATCCCGTACTCCTCGGCGAGTTTATACCTCTCCTCTGCCGGAATGCTCCTGCCGGTTCCCTTCTCCTGGATGTCGAACAGGAAGAACTGTATGTCTTCCTTAACGTAGGGTGGCCCCTCGACCAGATACGGACTCTCTGGCCCGGCCATCTCGCCGACGAGAATGAGGTTGGGATAATCCCTGAAGAACTCCTCGTTGATGAAGTCAAGAATCCTCTCGGTCGTGAAGGGGCAGACGAAACCGCCCCGGGTGAGCGCTAAAATCCTGTCCTTGACTTTGACGACGCGGACGTTGTAGCCGTCAACCTTCTCCTCGACGTAGAAGGGTTTGCCCTTGAATATCCTCCTTACACCGTTCTCGAGCTGGACGATTCGCTTTATGTGCGGAAATCCTAAAACGACTGTCCCGTCCTCAAAAACGGCCGTTCCCCTCCTGAAGCCCCTCGCCGAATCGCGGAAGCGGACGTAGCGGATTCCCTCGAAGGTATCCTCCTCTATCCCACCCTTGCCTTCAAGAACCTCAAGTCTCTCCTCCGGCAGGCCGAGCTTCAGGAGAAGGTTTCGAAACCCCGAGCTGACCATCCTCTCACCGTAGTACATTGGGCGCTGGGGTTAAATAACGTTGTCATCCCGCCGTGACGTTCAGCTCGACCCATGCACGCCAGCCCTGGTCAGAGACCGCGACGACGTAGAGGTGGAACGTCCCGCTTCTCCGCGGGGTGATGCTCACGCTGATGTTCTCCCTTCCGTTCGGCTGAAGGTAGAACTCCTCGGGCAGGACGCTGACGGCTACCCCCTCCGGCGCGGTGAGGTGAGGTTCAAGGGTTATCCACTGGGGACTGTCCCTGGCAGGTCCCTCGTAGACTATCAGCGAGACCCTGCCGTAGTAGGGGTATTCCTCCCCGTTGATTCTGTAGTGTCCACCCACGAGTTCTCCTTTGACCGTGAGCGACTGGCCGACACTGAGGTGAACGCTGGTGGCGTTCAGGTGAATAAGTTTGGCGTTGAAGTTCCCGAAGCCCGGAGGGATTGGTTGAGCCCGGGGCTGGGAGTTGTACGTCATGGCGTAGCCGAGAACCGACAGCGCCAGCAGTCCTACCACAACGAGGAGCGCTTCGACTCGCTCCATAGCAATCACTAATGGTACATTAGGACGAAGTGCGTAAAAACGTGTTGGAATGAAAGAAAGGGTCAGCGCTTCATCGTGGAGAGAACCTTGGTGGTGACGTCGTTGCCTTCCCTGTCGTAAATCCTGTAGTAGGCGCTGTAGGGGAGCTTCATCTTGGCCCTCCTCATGGCCGCCAGTGCGAACTTGAGGTGGTTCTCGTTGACCCAGACGGTGAGTATCTTCTGGTCCTTCCTGACGCGGGCGGCAAGTCCGATGGGCTTTCCAAAGGGCCTGCGCATACCGTTTCCGTAACGGTCGGCCTTCCTTCCGGTAGCCATCGGGTTCTCGCGGAGCACCTGGAACGGGTAAACGCGAATCTTGAAGTGGTAGTTGCTCCTACCGACGTTCTTCTGGAGGTACCTGTTGACCTGAATACGAATGGCCTCAAGGGCGTTCTGCCTTATCTGCATCGCCTGCTCCGCGTGAAGGCTAACCTCGTACTGGAACTCGGCCGAGAGGTTGCCCATGTCGAATATCGTTATCCTCGGTCCGGGGGCACCGCGTATGTATTCCCTCCTCGTGTAAGCGGGCTTGTCAACGTCCCTATCAATCTTCGCTGGTCTAAGTCCCATAATCTCACCTCCAAATGAGCGTAACCGGTCTGAACTTAAGCCGTTTGAGCCCCTTATAAAAGTTTTGGACTTTCACCCATCTTTCACCCTCGTTCCCTCGATTATCAGTCCGAGCGAAAAGGGCAGGAAGGTCAGGAGCGCGATGTTCAGGGTCAGTCCAAAGTGGACCTCCCCGAGCGAGTAAGCCAAGCCGAAGAGCATTCCGCCGATGAAGGTCGAGAGGTTTTGAACCGCGTTCACACCGCCTATCGCGAGCGAGGAGCGGTGGTAGGAAGCTAAAACCTTCCGCGAAATCGGCCTGAAGCTCTGGAACGCGAAGAGGGCCAGAAAAATCCCAAGGAAAACTGTCGGCGCGGTCTTTATCGAAGCTAAAATCGGCGAGATTCCCGCGAGAAGGGCGGTGAGCTTCACCATCTTGGCTTCGCTCCTTACATCGGCGAGCCACGAGACGAAGTAGCTGAGCAACGCCGAGAGGAACCCGGTCCAGCCGAGCAGAACGGCGGTTCTCTCCTTGCTCAGTCCCAAAGCCTCCGAGACGTAGACGTAGGTTATCTCGCCCGAGGTGAAGGCCACTATAACCGCCATCAGCGAGGCAATCGTTAGAACCCTCTTCGGGTTCAGGCTCGGTCTCTCGCCGTCCGGCGTTTTCTTCTTCCTCGGCGTTATCAGGTCGAAGAGGAGGTAATAGCTGAGGAGCATTATAAGGCCGGTCAGGACGAAGAACGCTGAGGAAATCCACATCTGACCGGCCAAACCGAGCCCAACCGTGTAGGCGTAGACGTAGTTGCCAAGGAGAGACGCTGTACTCCCGAAGAAGAAGTAAACCGCGGTAACGCGCGCCCTTATCTCCTTCGGCGTCGTTACAGCTAAAACGAACTGGGCCATCGGCCAGCTTATCCCGTTAAGGAAGCCGTTGAGGAGCTTTATTCCAACGACCTGAAGCCAGCTCAACGTGAGTGGGTAGAGCTGGACGGCTACCGCGTTCCCCATCATCGCTATCGCTCCGAGGTAGACGAGTTTCTTGCCCCGCTCAAGGACGAGACCGCCGAGGACGGACGAGAAGGCCCTCGCAAGCACAAAGGACATCGAGACGAGGGAAACCGCGAACATGCTCGCCCTTAGAATGTCTCGCGTGTAGAAGGCTATGGCGGGGGTTGCGAGGCGAAATGCAATCGTTCCCGTGAAGGCCGAGGCGATGAGGAGCAGAATCCCGGCGAGTCTTCTGCGCTCCATCAGACCACCTTCTGAACGTTACGCACTTGACTTAAAAGGATTTGGCCCCCGAAAGTTTTTCGAAAGCCGAACCGATGGGTGCGTTTAGTTTCAGATTTTTCCGCCAATGGCCGAGCGAAGACTTTTTACCGTCTTCCATCAACACGCTTCGAGGTGATTGGAATGGAGCTCCGTTTCGACATGGAGTATGAGGACGCTTACAGGGAAGTCTACGAGATGGTGAAGCCGAAGTACAAGCTCTTTACCGCCGGACCGGTCGCCTGCTTCCCCGAGGTTCTCGCGATAATGAGCGTGCAGATGTTCAGCCACCGCTCGGCCGAGGCGAAGGCCGTTCACGTTGACACCCTCGAGAGGCTCAAGAAGTTCCTTGAGGCCGACAAGGGCGAGATAATTCTCTTCCCGAGCTCGGGAACCGGCTTCATGGAGTCGGCCGTCAGAAACACCGTCCCGCGCGGTGGGAAGGTCCTCGTCACAATCATCGGCGCCTTCGGAAAGCGCTTCGCGGACGTCGTCGAGGCCAACGGAAGGAAGGCGGTAATCCTCGAGAAGGAACCCGGCTACGCGATAAAGCCCGAGGAGCTGGACGACGCCCTCAGGAAGAACCCCGACGTCCACGCGGTCACAATAACCTACAACGAGACCTCGACCGGTGTTCTCAACCCGCTCCCCGAGCTGGCCAAAGTCGTCCACGAGCACGACAAGCTCCTCTTCGTTGACGCCGTCTCGGCAATGGGCGGAGCTGAAATAAAGTTCGACGAGTGGGGCATCGACCTCGTCTTCGCGAGCAGTCAGAAGGCCTTCGGCGTCCCGCCGGGACTCGCGGTTGCGGCTGTGAGCGAGCGCGTTTTTGAGATAGCCGAGAAGATGCCCGAGCGTGGCTGGTACTTCGACCTACCGCTCTACAAGAAGTTCAACGAGAAGAAGAAGGGAACGCCGTCAACCCCACCGCTCCCGCAGATATTCGGCCTCAACGTCGTTCTCAGGATAATCGAGAAGATGGGCGGAAAGAAGGAATGGCTCGACATGTACAGGAAGAGGAGCGAGATGATACGCGAGGGCGTCAAGGAGATGGGTCTCGGTATTTTGGCTGAGCCCGGCTACGAGAGCCCGACTATTACAGCGGTCGTCGTCCCCGAGGGAATGAAGGGAGTTGACGTTTACAACGCCATGCGCGAGAGGGGCTTTGAGCTCGCCAAGGGCTACGGAAGCGTGGCGGAGAAGACTTTCCGCATAGGCAACATGGGCTACATGACCTTCGATGACATCCGCGAGATGCTCGACAACCTCAGGGAGGTCATAGAAAAGCTTAAGGCCTGATTCTCCCTTCTTTTTAACCATGCGGAGGAGAACGGTTCTACTGGTTCTGTGGCTCGTCGGAAACGTCCTCGTCTTCTGGGCAGTTGCCTTAACCGCGAGCGGTTACTCCCTGGAAGGCTATCTCCCCTGGGAGAGCTCCAAGGTCTTCGCCTACTCCCCTGTTCTCCACTCCAAGCCCGGCGACGAGCCGACCGAGGTCCTCTACATGGTCGGGAGGAACGGTGAGCTGTACTACTACATCGTCTGGCGCGACGAGTACTTCAGCAACCCACTCCTCGACAGGCTCTACCGCGTCATGAGGGGTCTAATCTACGGCACCACTGAGGACATAGAGGTCTTCGAGATAAACCCTGAAAACGGCTCCTTCTACTTCCAGACCTACGACCACTCGCCCGTTCACGGGGAAATATTTCCGGACGGCTCGTGCCTGTGGCTCGAACGCGGGCTGAGCGTCCCCAACTGCACCGTCAACTGGACTCACGTGAAGCTCTACGTGGTCACGTGGAACCACATGCTCTCACTCCTCCCCGAGAACGGCACGGTTCGGGTCTCGCCCGAGATGAGACACATGACTCCAGAGGACTACGTGGCCCTCGGTATGGTGAAGCGGACGAAGTACAGCATCGCGGGCATAACCTTCGGCTCGCTAACGGCTTCCCTCGTCGTTACGGTTCTCCTGAACCTAATACTCTTCGCCCTCTGGAAGAGAAAGCTTCTCCTGAGGGGAGGAAGAAGAAACGTGAGAAACCGCTGGTAGCTAAACTATCGGTTCGAGCTCCCCGTTCTTAATCCTGTAAATCCTGTTTATCTTCTTCATCCCGGTTCTCCAGTCCCTGCTCAGCTCGACGAGAACGTCGAAGCGGTCGAAGGTCTTCTCGTCTATACCGAGCCAGTGCATGACTTCGGCCTTCAGGTCGTCGCTCATTGCCAGCGAGGTGACGATGAAGGCGTAGTCGTCGATTAACCTGTCCAGAATCCTCGGGACGCTGACGGTGTGGAGGGTGTCTATCACGACGTAGTCCGGGCTGAGCCTTCTGAGTTTCTCGATGACCTCGTCGGTTCTCTCCTCCGTCGAGCGCTGGTCGAAGGCGGTATCAATGACCTCGATGTTCGGCTTGAAGGGCTTGAACTCGCCGTAGGCAGTAACAACTGCCACCGTCCAGTCGTCTGGGACGTAGTGGAGTAGCGCTTCCACGAGCTTCGTCTTTCCGCTCCTGCTCGTTCCAACGATTAGTATGTCCTTCTTTCCGAGGACATCTTCCTTCAGGAGCTCCATCTGCTCTGGCCTTGCCGAGCCGTAGCGTATCAAATCCTCGGGCTTGAAGATGTAGACGCCCATTCGGTTCACCGTAAGTATTTCTCGCCGGGGGTTATAACGGTATCTTTTGATAGGCTAAAGCTTCCCTATCTCCCTCAGCCTCTCGAAGTCTCCCAAATCCCATACAAGCCAGCCTTCTTTCTTCAGCTCCTCTTTCCCCTCAACGTTCTTAGCCACCAGCCCGTAGCTCTTTCTCCAGCCCTCAAGCCCCACTAACTCTGCTTTCCTCTCCAAGTCCTTCAAAATTCCCCTTGCTTCCCTCTCACTCAAATCCTTCCACTTAACCTCAACAAATAGGGCCTTCCTCTCCCTCTCGTTCAAAGCGACCAAATCAATCTCCTCTCCCTTCCGCCACCACCTGCCGATTTTCGTAAACTTAAACGGCAACTTTCCAGCCCTGTTCAGCTCCATGAGGAACTGTCTGGCAATGTCCTCAAAGACCCACCCGAGGTAGCGGTTGAAGTTCCTCTCAAAGTGCTCCAGCGCTTCGTTAGGTATTCCAATCTCTATCCCCTCCTTGAACGGGTAAACGAACGTGTAGTAAAAGGCGAAGTAGTTGTCCCGTATGAAATACCGCGAGTTCCTTGCCCGTTTCTTCGGCTTTTCCGTAACGGGAGCTTCCCTGCCAACGATGCCAAGGTTCATGAGTATGCTGAGGTAGCGCGTCAGCTTCGAGCCGTCGAGCCCCGTCATGTTTCTCAGCTCGTTGAACGAGCGGTGGCCGTAGCTTATCGCCTCCAGAATCGTGTTGTAGGTGCTCAGGTCCCGGAGCTCGTATCGGAGCAGGTATTCCGCTTCATCGTAGAGGAAGCCCCTCCCGAAGAACTCCTCCCGCGCGTTCTCCTCGGGCGAGAGTGACGGGTCGAGGCGAAGCAGGTACTCGGGGATTCCATCCACCATGCCGTAGACCTTGACAAGGTCTTCGAGGCTGTAGTTCGGAAAGAACTCGCCGATATGGCAGAACTTCAGGGGCTCGACCTTGAGTGAGAGAGTTCTCCTCCCGTAGATTGGACTGCCGTAGGAAACGAGCTCCTCCATCATCGAAACGCTCGAACCGCAGAGGACGATGCTCCCGCTTCCCCTGAAGTCAAGGTGCTCCTGAAGGACGCCGAGGATTCTGGGGTGGTTTTTGACCAGAATCTGGAATTCGTCAAAGATTACCACGACGTCCTCCGGCAGTCTCTCGAAGAACTCATCAAATGAGCGTACTGGATGCCTCAGCAGTAATTCATCGCCTGTGAGTGAGAAAAGCTTTGCGTTGAGAGTTCTCAGGGTCTCACTAACTTCTTCCTCCTTGCAGAGGTGGTAGAGGGTGTTAAATCCCTTGGAAGCCTCGACGAGGAGTCTCGTCTTTCCAACCCTTCTCCTGCCGTAGACGATAATCAGCGCGCCCTTTTTGAAGGCTTTCCGTAGGGTCGTTAACTCCTCCTTCCTGTCAACGAACTTTTGTGTAATCATGATTATATAATCGCGATTATGCTACTTAAAAGTTTTCATTTTCCAATTATGGAAACTCTCCCAAGTCCCAGACGAGCCAGCCTTCTTTCGTCAGCTCCTCTTTTCCATTAACCTTCTTAGCAACCAGCCCATAGAACCTTTCCCAATCCTCAAGCCCCACAAACTCTGCCTTCCTCGCCAGGTCCTTCAAAACTCCCCTTGCTTCCCTCTCACTCAAATCCTTCCACTTCACCTCGACGAAAAGCGTCCGCTTTTCTCTCTCGTTCAAAGCAACTAAATCAATCTCCTCGCCCTTCCGCCACCAGCGGCCGATTTTTGTAAAGCGGAACGGCAGTTTTCCAGCCCTGTTCAGCTCGATGAGGAACTGCCTGGCAACATCCTCGAAGGTTCTCCCCACGTAGGTGTTGAAGGCGTCCCAGTCCATCTCAAAGGTTCCGAGCTCTATCTTCCCCCTGTTCGGCTTAACAAACCTGAACCAGAAGGCGAAGAAGTTGTCGTTGAGGTAGTAGCGCGCTTTTTTGCTCCTCTCCGGCTCGGTAACGGGAACCTCGCGCCTCACGAGTTCGAGGGAGATTAGGGTTCTCAGGTACTTCGGCATGTCCTTGGCCTCGATTCCCGCGAAGCTGGCAATCTCGCTGACCCTGTGCCTCCCGAGGGCAATCGCCTCAAGAATCAGGTAGTGGCGGTGGACGTCGCCGAGTTCCTCCCTCAAAATGAACTCTGGCTCCTCGTAGAGGATTGACGTCGTCGAAAAGGCCACCTTGAGGAGCTCCTCCTCGAAGTTTCTCCCCTCAAAGAGCCTGAAGTACATGGGAACGCCGCCGGTAACAGAGTATATCTTCACGACGGTCTCAATCGGTGAGTTTTTGAAGTACTCGCGGACGTGGAAGAAGTTGAGGGGCTTAAGCTTGAGCTGTGCCGTTCTCCTGCCGTAGAGGGGGTTGCCGTACTCCATAAGTCCCTCCATCAGGCCGATTATCGACCCGCTCAGAATGAGGAAGAACCCCTCGTCAAGGATTTCGTCTATGACGTGCTGGAAAACCGCTGGGGCGTTCTTATTGGTAAGCAAAAGGTACGAAAACTCGTCTATAACGACGACGAGCCTTTCGGGAGCCTTGAGCTTCAGGAGTTCAAAGGCCTCCCTGAAGTCCCTGACTTCAACCTTTGGCAGGTCAAGAACCTCGGCGGCTTCCCTGTAAAACCTCCTCGCGTTCGACTCCAGCCCGTCCCTGTCGGCTAAGAAGTAAACTGCATTTTTCCCTTCAATGAACCTTTTCACGAGCTCGGTCTTCCCAACGCGCCTGCGCCCGTAGAGAATCAAGACCTCCTTTTTTCCTGAGCGGTAGAGTGAGTCAAGGAACTTCAGCTCATCTTTTCGGTTGACAAACATTATCTTCACCAGGATAATCTTGGGCAGGATAATAATTTAAGCCTTTCTCCGTCTTTGGTGGTTAGTGGACAAATCTGTCAATAAATTCAAGAAAACTCGTCTAATTTCCAAAATATCTCAAAAATTCATGTCAAAATTTGACTTCCGTCCCAAAATTTCTGCACAAAGGCAATAAACCCGAAGGCACTCTGACGAAAATTGGGTGATTGATATGAACGCTCTCCAAATCGTAAGCAGGAAAATTGACCCTATTGCCGAGGTTCAGACGAGAACTATAGCATACCTCACGGGTGAGCTGTCCAGAAAGGGCTTCCGCTGGTTGCTCCCGATAGTGCTCAGCTCGATAACCGACCCCCTCTGGCCTGACCCAGCGGCGGAAGAGGCACTAAGGCCACCTGAGGTCGAGGTTTACGGTTCACGGCTCAGGCTGACGCACAGCATGATACTCCACAAGCAGATGGCCGTTGCGATGGGGATAGATAAGCTCTTCGTCCTCTCGCCCAACATAAGGCTCGAAGGTAAAGAGGCGGACGACGGAAGGCACGCCTACGAGTTCACCCAGCTCGACATGGAGATTGCCCATGCGAGCATGGACGACGTTATGGGGCTGATAGAAGAGCTCATCGTCGGTCTGTTCCGCGAGTTGAGACCAGTCGTCTGGGAGTCCTTCGAGAGGGAGCTTCCAAAGCCCAAGAGGCCCTTCAAGCGCTTTACCATTGAAGAAATCCGTGAGGAGTTTGGAAGCGAGGAGGAAGCCAGCAGAGCCCTTGAGGAGCCCTTCTGGATAACTGGAATCCCGAGGGAGTTCTACGACAGGGAGGTTGACGGAACCTGGAGGAACTACGACCTCTATCTCCCGGAAGGCTACGGCGAGGTCTCGAGCGGTGGGGAGAGGGAGTGGGAGTACGAGAAGATACTGGCCAAGATACGCTCGGCCGGTCTGAGCGAAGAGGCCTTCAGGCCCTACCTTGAGGTGGCAAAAGCCGGTCTGCTGAGGCCAAGCGCCGGGGCAGGGATAGGAATCGAGAGGTTAATCCGCTACATCGTCGGGGCGGAGCACATAGCAGAGGTCCAGCCCTTCCCGAGGATTCCGGGCGTTCCGGCTGTTATTTGATGCCCCGACTTCATCTCTTCTCAATTTCTGCGGTACTCAGGTACTTGGCCGCCTCCCGATACAGCTCATTAACGAACTCGTAGGTTACGTTGGCTCGATTCAGCTCGTTTTTCTTTAGGACGCCGAGTTCCTCAGTGAGCTGTTCCAGAACCTCGGAGAGGGCTGGCTCGGACAGTCTGCTAACGGCCTTCAGTTCACTCCACCTCTTCGGGCCCTCTGAGAGGGACTTTAGGAGCTTTATAGTCTTGTAAGGCTCAGTTCTCGTTGAAACGTAATTCATTAGCTCCTTCTTTGCCTTTAGGACCGCTTCATCTCTTACAAGGCGCTTTGCACGCTCGTGAGGTTCTCCCCTGCATCTCTTGTAGCCGTAGAGGGTGAGCCAGCCGGGAAGCGTGCCGAGTGTCATTATCGCGTCGGCAATCTCAGAGTGCCCGTATTCTATCCCGCATTTCTCAAAGCCCTTTAACAGGTACTCCTCCGCAGTTTTAACGGGCCATGGGCTAAGAACCAGCTGCTCTGGGGGTCTGCCGAACATCGCCTCTTTCTTCCCTGCTGTAAACAGGGCCTTAAGAACCCCTGAGTATGAACCCGTAAAGATTATCCTCAAATCGGGCCTTTCGTTGTAGATTTCCCACAAACTCCTTAGGAGAATGTCTTTTCTGTTCCTCACTTCCTGTATCTCATCGAGGATAATAACGGTGTCTGGGGGCAGTGAGTTCACAGCCGACACGAAGTTCCTAACGGCACTCCTTCCCCGCTCAAAGTCCACGTTGAATTGAATTCCGGTCTTCAGTATGCCTCCAGGGTCAGAAATATAAACGCCCAAACTAATACTTTTCAGCCTCCTTTGGGATTTCATGGCCTTAAACGCGGTTTCTATGCTATCCACCACCTTGCGAGAAAATTCTCCAAAGCTACCGCAACTTGCAACGTTTATGTAAATGCCCATTGAGTTTTTATCTTGTACATACCTCCTGACCGCAGACTTGGCGAGGCTCGTTTTACCCACCATTCTCGGGCCAAGAACCGCGACCCACACACCATCGTGGAGATAGGAGAGAAGTTTTTCAAGCTCTTTGTTCCTACCGAACAGGTTATCGTCCCTTGGTTTGGGCGTGAAAAATATCTCTCTACCTCTTCCCACACAACCCACCTAAGTACTTAGGTGGGTTCTGCACTTAAAAGGGTTTCGAACATGACAATCCTTTAAATCCTGTTCATTGAATCTTAGACGGCGATGCCCATGATGCGGAACCTCTTTCCGGCCCTTGAGAAGTTCAAAGCCTACCTCAACACCGCGAGCACCGGATTGATGCCCTCGACGGCCCTTCTTGAAGCGACAAAGCTCCTGAGCGACGTGATAGAGTTCAACGGGGAGGTGAACTCCGTTGACTACATGGACGAGCTTGTCTTAAAGCCCCTCCAGAGGGAAGCTGGAAGACTAATGAAGGTCAGGCCCGAGAACGTCGGCCTCTCGATTCAGACCACAGAGGGGCTGAGGAGAATCCTGCTGGCCCTCGAGCCGAAGAGGGGGCAGAACTTGGTTTCCCTCGACACTGAGTTCCCCACGATTCCAGCGCTTCTCAAGAGCTATGCCAAGCGCTTCGGCCTCAAGCTCCGCGTTGTTGAGAACAGGAACGGCATCCACAGCCTTGAAGATATTGAGAAGGCCATAGACGACAACACCTTCGCGGTCGTCCTCAGCTCGGTGAACTGGGTCATCGGCGAGCGGATTGATTTGAGCGAACTCTCAAAAATCGCCCACGAGCACGGCGCGTGGCTGATAGTTGATGCAGTCCAGCACCTCGGCTCGCTGAGGCTCTTTCCTGAGAAGGAAGGCGTGGATGCCCTCTCCGCCGGCTCGGAGAAGTGGCTCATCAGCCCTGACACCGGAGCTGGGCTAATCTACGCCTCAGACGAACTCCTTGAGGAGGCCAAGCCGATAGCGGGGTTGCTCAACAACGAACCGCCAACAGGGGACTGGGGCAGCTGGTGGGGACTGCCGGAGAAGGACCCCTGGGGTGAGCTGAGGTCCGCGAAAGGAATCAGAACGCTCGACTTCGGCGGAGGACCTCCGTACCTAATCGCCTCGGCACTTCTCGCGTCGCTCCGGCTGATTAACGGGCTGGGCATCGAGAGGATAGAGCGCCACAACACCAAGCTCGCAAAGATTGTCGCCGATGAGGTTAGGGCCCTTGGCCTCGACGTCTTCTCGACGGACTCGCCGATAGTGACGATAAAGACCGGGCTGGACTACAGCGCGGAGGAGGCGCTCTACCAGAGGCTCGTTGCCGAGGGAATCTCAATCAGCCACCGCGGCGTTCTCGGCCACTACGGGATAAGGGTTTCCCCTCATCTCTACAACGAGAGGGAAGACGTTGAGCTGTTCCTCGAGATGCTCTCTCGGGCCATTGAGATGCGATGAAACTCCGGCCCCTTAGGCGTTTTAACGTTTCCTTTTGTTCATCCTTTCATTTCTGGAGCCAGTTTACGCCGGTCTGGGGATTGCACTTTCCTGTCAAAAGCATTAACGTTTGTTTTTCAATTTAAACACGTACCAGCCATGAGAGTTTCAGGGTCCATTGAAGCTCCCTTTGGAGTGCAGAAAAGTATTTTACCTTCTTCATTACAGAATTCATAGGGGGTTGTGATGAGGGTCACCGTATCGGAACTGATGAACCTTATTGCACCCGGTGAAACCGTGTTGGTTGAGTACACGACCTCTTACGTACCTGAGTTTGCCTTAAAGTTGCTGGCGGATTATACTAAGGGGGAGGGAATGCCCTTTGTGATAGACGACAACTTTGACAGCCTTTACACGATTCTTGAGCACTGCAACATACTCGGTCTCGACGTTGACCTCGACCACGCGGTTGTTTTTAAAA